>NZ_JAUTBG010000002.1:617500-1000000 GCF_030819035.1 Agrobacterium sp. SORGH_AS 787 | reverse complement strand
CTTCGCATGATAAGCTTCGCGCATATGAGGAAAAGGGAAAGCCTATGCTGGTTCTGAACGAAGACGAAACGCGCAGCGCTCTGGCCTGGCCGCAGCTGATCGAGGCGATCGAAACCATGTTTCGCATCGGTTGCGAGATGCCCGTTCGGCATCATCATGATGTCGCCGTGCCGGGTGAGAGAGATGCCACGCTGCTGATGATGCCCGCCTGGGTGCCCGGCTCTTATATAGGCGTGAAGATTCTCTCGGTCTTTCCAGACAACAGCACGCGTGCCCTTCCCGCGATTTTTGGCACCTATCTACTGTCATCCGGCAAGACAGGGGGAATGCTGGCGGCGGTGGAAGGTGGCGAGCTTACCGCGCGGCGTACAGCAGCGACGTCGGCTCTTGCAGCCAAATACCTTGCGAGAGACGACGCATCATCCATGCTGATGGTTGGCACCGGGCGCCTCTCGATCAACCTGATGCAGGCCCATGCGACGGTGCGAAACATTTCCACCTTCCATATATGGGGACGAAACACCGCTTCTGCGGAGAAGACCGCGGCTGAGGCCCGGGCGATGGGGCTCAATGCTTTTGCCTGCGCCGATCTGGAAGTCGGGGTACGGGACGCGGATATCATTTCCTGCGCTACTCTCTCCAACGAGCCTTTGATCAGAGGTGAGTGGCTGAAGCCCGGCGCGCATCTCGATCTCGTCGGCGCCTTCAAGCCGTCCATGCGCGAAAGCGACGATGCTGCCGTTCAGCGCGCAAGCGTCTATGTGGACACATTCGATGGCGCTCTGAAAGAAGGCGGCGATATCGTGCAGCCGCTCGAAGCGGGCGTACTTCAGCGACAGGATATCAGGGCAGAGCTTGCCGATCTCGTTTCCGGGCGTCAAAAGGGCCGCAACAACAACAACGAGATCACGCTTTTCAAATCGGTCGGGGCGGCGCTGGAGGATCTGGCTGGCGCTATCCTCGCTTATGAAAGCGTGACGCGACGGACCAACTGATTTTATGACGAGCACGATCAAAGCGGCACTCCATGGTTCAAGCAACCTCCCCGTCACGGATGTGCTGGATGAGTTAGGACAAGAACTCGGCCGTGCAAAACGCGCTGTTCTCTGCGCCCCGCCGGGCGCCGGTAAGACAACTCTGGTGCCGCTTTATCTCCTCGATCAGGACTGGCTTGGTGACGGCAAGATCATTTTGCTGGAACCTCGACGGCTGGCGGCGCGCGCAGCGGCGAGCCGCATGGCGACCCTCCTGAATGAAGACGTCGGCGGCACCGTGGGTTATCGCATGAGGCTCGACAATCGCGTTTCCGCCAAGACGCGGATCGAAGTGGTGACCGAAGGCGTCTTTGCGCGGATGGTTCTGGATGATCCAGAACTGAGCGGTGTTTCGGTCGTCATCTTCGACGAGTTTCATGAGCGCTCGCTCGATGGCGATTTCGGTCTTGCGCTGGCCCTGGATGTGCAGGCAGGCCTGCGCGACGACCTGCATATCCTGGTGATGTCTGCCACGCTGGATTCGGAACGGATCAGTGCGCTGCTGGATCGGGCTCCGGTCGTCACCAGTCTTGGCCGCAGCTTTCCGGTCGATATCCGTTATGAAGAACGGTCAGGGCAAGAGCGGATCGAAGACAAGGTTTCGCGTGCCATCATCGAGGCGCATGCAGCAGAGGCCGGCTCGATCCTCGCCTTTCTTCCGGGACAAGCGGAGATCAAGCGCACCGCGGAGAGACTGGAGGGTCGCTTCGACCCGGGCACGCAGGTGATCCCACTTTACGGAAATCTCTCGCAAAAGGAACAGGACGCGGCGATCAAGCCCACTGAGAAGGGTCGACGCAAAATCGTATTGGCGACATCGATTGCCGAGACGTCGATCACCATCGATGGGGTGCGGATCGTTATCGATAGCGGGCTGCAACGTTTGCCCGTCTTCGAGCCATCGACCGGCATCAGCCGGCTTGAGACGGTGAAAGTCTCTCGTGCCTCTGCAGACCAGCGGGCTGGTCGTGCGGGGCGCACGGAGCCCGGTATCGGCATCCGTCTCTGGCATGCGGGACAGACAGCGGCGCTGCCAGCCTTTACGCCGCCGCAGATTCTGGCCAGCGATCTTTCCGGTTTCGCGCTGGATCTTGCCCATTGGGGTGTCAGCGATCCGGCGTCCCTCAAATTTCTCGATCAGCCACCGGCGTCTACGTTGAAGGAGGCGAATGCGCTGCTGCAAGGGCTTGGTGCTCTTGATGGGTCGGGGGCGATTACGGCACGCGGAAAGCTGATGCGGGAGATGGCTCTACCCCCTCGCCTCGCGGCCATGGTGCTCGCGGCTGACGCGCTTGGATGCGGGGGTGAGGCGTCCCTGCTTGCCGTGCTGCTAACCGAGCAGGGTCTCGGCGGCAACGATATTGATCTTGAAGAGCGGCTTCGTCGGTTCAAAGGCGAAAAGTCGGAGCGCGCGACCGCCGCCAGGGGACTGGCAAAACGGCTCGTTTCCTCTATCCCAGGTAAAAACAATGGATCGGAAGCGCCTCTGACGGCCGGGCAGCTTCTGTTGCATGCCTTTCCGGATCGCATCGCATTCCAGCGCGGGGCGCGCGGCCGCTATGTCATGGCGAATGGCCGTGGCGGCGAGGTGGAAGAGACGGAGCGGTTGACAACCCAAAAGATGCTGGTGGTGGCCGACATTGTCGGCCGCGCCGCAAGGCCGCGCATTCTCGCCGCCGCCTCGATCAGCCTGCGCGATGTGGAAGCATTCCTGCCGGAGGCGATCGTCAAGGAAGACCAGCTTTTCTTCGACAAGCCAAGCGGGCAGGTTCGCGCCAGACGCGTCTCGCGCATCGGCGCCATTATTCTCGATGAAACACCACTGGCACGCCCCTCTGGTGAGAAGGCTGCACAAGCGCTCGCAAACGGCATTCGCGAGCATGGCCTTGGCATCCTGCCCTTTTCGAAAGACGCGCAGCAATTGCGCCATCGCCTCGGCTTTCTTCACCGCAGCATCGGCGCGCCTTGGCCGGATATGAGCGACGCGGCGCTGATCGACCGGCTGGATGAGTGGTTCGTACCCTTTCAGCACGACGCCAAGACGATCCATGAGATCAGTAGCGGCAACATCATCGAAGGGCTGCGCTCGCTGGTTCCGCATGAAGAGTTACGCCAACTGGGCAAACTGCTTCCCACCCATTTCGAAGCGCCGACCGGACAAAAGCACGCAATCCACTATGAAGGTGAGGAACCGACACTGACCATCCGCGTGCAGGAGCTCTTCGGATTGAAGGATCACCCGAGTGTTGCGGGTGGCAAATTGCCACTGTTGCTGGAATTGACCTCGCCTGCCCACAGGCCGATACAGACCACTAGGGATTTGCCAGGCTTCTGGGCCGGCTCCTGGAAGGATGTGCGGGCGGATATGAGGGGGCGTTATCCGCGCCACCCCTGGCCGGAAGATCCGGCATCCGCGCAACCGACGCACCGCGCCAAGCCGCGCGGTACCTGAGATGATAAAGAGGGACCAATGGCGAAGCAGCCCGTAGAAACAACGCGGTTTGGCCGCGCCAGCCGCCAAATCAGGTTGCAGACCATTGTCTGGCTGCGCTGGCTTGCCGTGGCCGGGCAGAGCGCCACGCTTCTGATCGTTGCATTCGGTCTTGGCTTTCCCCTGCCGCTACTGACCTGCGCGCTGCTCATTGCGGCGCTGGCGACAGCCAATCTCTTCTTGTCGGCACGCTTTCCGCCGACCTATCGCCTGGAGCCCTGGGAAGCGACGCTGCTGCTTGCCTTCGACCTGCTGCAATTGACGGCGCTGATCTATATTACCGGTGGCCTATCCAACCCGTTTGCGCCACTGATCTGCGTTCAGGTCATTATTGCCTTTGCCTCGCAACCGCTGAAGCATTCTCTCGTTTTGCTGTTCTTCGCGCTAACCTGCGTGACCGCGATTGCCTTTTCACCCTTTCCGGTCCCGTGGTATCCGGGCGAAGAACTGCCGATCCAGCTCATCATCCATATCGGCATCTGGTGCTCGATCGTGGCGATGATGCTGTTTGCCGCCTTTTATGCATACCGCGTGTCGCATGAGGCCAATCAGCTGGCCGATGCGCTTGCAGCAACCGAGCTGGTGCTGGAGCGGGAAAAACACCTTTCGCAACTGGATGGTCTAGCCGCAGCCGCCGCTCACGAGTTGGGAACGCCGCTGGCGACAATCAGCGTCGTTGCCAAGGAAATGCAACGCGAGCTTGGAAAAGACGAGCGCTTTAGCGAGGATGTCGCGCTGCTGCGCAGCCAGAGCGAGCGATGCCGGGACATCCTGCGCCGGCTGACATCTCTGTCTGCCGAAGGCGAGGAACATATTCGCAGGCTTCCGCTCTCCTCGTTGATCGAGGAGGTGATGGCACCGCACCGGGAATTTGGCGTGAAACTCAAGCTGGTCGAGAAGTCCGGAAGGGCGGATGAGCCGGTTGGCGCACGCAATGCCGGCATTCTCTACGGGCTAGGTAACCTGCTGGAAAACGCCGTCGATTATGCCAAGGAGATGGTGACTGTCACCGTGGCACATGACCAGCAGCAGGTGACGGTGACGATCGAGGATGATGGCGATGGATATTCGCCGGATATCCTGGCGCGAATCGGCGATCCTTACGTGACCGAGCGGCACAATGATTCGACGGCTGGCGGTCTGGGACTCGGGCTCTTCATCGCCAAGACGTTACTGGAACGATCCGGCGCTTCGCTCACATTCGAAAATCGTGGACCAAATGCCGCAGGTGCGAAGGTCACCGTTATCTGGCCGCGATCCGTCATGGAGGATAATAAGAGCCGGTGATATAAAGCGTATCGCGATCTTTCAGTTTCGCTCCTTACGCTGTCGCTCTTTAATTCCCTGCGCATTGTCATCGCAAAATTGCTGCACAGTTTGGCGCTGACCATGCTCTGGCGGTCTGTTAGGAAACCCTTACGCTCGTGGCGCATGAGGGATATGATCGCCGAAACATACAAATGACCGAAGGAAACGACCATGGCAGATGACGGACAAAAGCGAGAAGAAGAGGCGATGACAGCTTCGGATGCGATCGGTCCGGACAAGTCACTCCTGATCGTTGATGATGATGGTCCGTTTCTGCGCCGTCTAGCACGCGCCATGGAAGCTCGCGGCTTTGTCGTCGACACCGCCGAGTCCGTCAGCGAAGGCATCGAGAAATCGAAAAGCGCGCCGCCGAAATATGCGGTGGTGGATCTGAGGCTGGGTGACGGCAACGGGTTGGAAGTCATCGAGGCTATCCGACAGCATCGCGATGACACGCAAATCGTCGTGCTGACCGGCTATGGAAATATTGCGACCGCGGTCACAGCCGTGAAGCTCGGCGCGTTGGACTATCTGGCAAAGCCTGCAGATGCCGATGACGTGTTCAACGCGCTGACACAGCGCGAAGGCGACCGGATGGAAGTGCCGGAAAACCCGATGTCTGCGGATCGGGTGCGGTGGGAACATATTCAGCGCGTCTATGAAATGTGCGAACGGAACGTCTCGGAGACGGCACGGCGGCTCAACATGCATCGCCGCACGTTGCAGCGTATTCTTGCCAAGCGCGCGCCCAAGTGAGCCAAAGATAGCGTATCAGTCCGAGTAGCTGGTGCCGGTCGACCATTCGGCCATCATCAGGCGGCGGGCGGCGGTTCGGGAAAAGTCCAACATCACGGATTTGCGTGTGGCAGGCGCCAGCTTATGTTCCGGTGCCTCCCGCACCATATGGGCTCCATATCCGTCCGAGAGAAAAAGCCCGCACTCTTCCGGAAAGATATCGAGCGGAACGGCCGCGTGGGTGGCGAAGAACAGCCGGTCGCAATGCAGCCGATAATCCGGCCACTTGCGATCCACCCTGAAATCCTCGATCGAGGATTTGATCTCGATGATCCAGATTTCCCCTTTGACCGACAGGCTGATCAGATCCGCGCGCCTGCCACTGGACAAAGCCAGTTCCGGCAGGACGGAGTGTCGCATCTCGTGCAGCAGTATTTGTACGCCCCGACGCACAAGCATGGCTTTCTCAGATTGGCGACCGTCGATTAACGGGTTGTTATTGGTAAAGGAAAGAATAGTCATGGATCGATTCTGGAAAAGGGCCCCGAAATTGTTGCAAAAAGACCATGAAGCGGCATTTTCGCACAAGCGGTAATCTTGCTGCGGTGCGATGGCTTGCCAAGCAAGGATTAATCGAAAATAACCCGATGATCCAATATCGCTTCATGCACCGCTTATATAAGCGAATTTTCCGCGAGAACACCATGCGCATTCGCACTTCTTTGACTGCCCTCGGCCTGTCGTCCATCCTTGCGCTGACCGGCTGCGCGTCTACGACAACTGAAACCTCTTCCGCCCGCCCGCTGACGACCCCGGTTGTGGTCGAGACCGCCCAGATTTTTGGCGATGAGGTTTACGGCGCGACCACGGACGCTGGCTACGCCCTTCCGGCCATTCCGATCAACCGCGTTGACAAGAAGTTTCATCGCCAGATCGTGAACTACGAGACAGCGGAAAAGCCAGGCACGGTGATCGTCAACACCCGTGAGCGCTTCCTCTATTACATCCTGCCCGGCGGCAAGGCCGTGCGTTACGGCATCGGCGTTGGCAAGCAGGGTTTTGCCTGGGCTGGTGAAGCCTATGTGGCCTGGAAGCAGGAGTGGCCGACCTGGCATCCGCCGAAGGAAATGGCCGCCCGCAAGCCGGACGTGGCCAAGTATGTCGAAAACGGCATGGGTCCTGGAATCAGCAATCCACTCGGTGCGCGCGCCATGTATCTCTTCAACGAACAGGGCCAGGACACGCTGTTCCGTATCCACGGTTCGCCTGAATGGGCTTCGATCGGCACCGCCGCCTCTTCCGGCTGCATTCGCATGATCAACCAGGACGTCATCGATCTCTACAGCCGCATCCGTCCAGGCCGCAGCTCCAAGGTTATCGTGATCCAGTAATTCTGGACACAGAGCATGAAAAAGCCGCCGAGGAATGTCCCGGCGGCTTTCTTGTTTCCGGTTATGAACGCTTCCGGTGCAAGGGAAGCGTTCATAACCGATAGATGATACAATCAGGCGGTTTGCTTGGCTTTCAGCTCAAGACGGCGACGGTGCAGGACCGGCTCGGTGTAGCCGTTCGGCTGCTCCCTCCCCTTTAGCACCAGTTCGACTGCAGCCTGGAACGCCACCGAACCATCGAAGTTGCCGGCCATGGGCGTATAGGCCGCGTCGCCGGCATTCTGCTGATCGACCACGGCTGCCATGCGCTTCATGGTCTCTACGATCTGATCCTCTGAGACGACGCCGTGGCGCAGCCAGTTTGCCATATGCTGGGCAGAGATGCGCAGCGTGGCACGGTCTTCCATCAGGCCGATATTGTTGATGTCGGGTACCTTGGAGCAGCCGACGCCCTGATCGACCCAGCGCACGACATAGCCCAGAATTCCCTGGGCGTTGTTGTCCAGTTCCCGCTGGATTTCTTCTGGCGTCCAGTTGGGGCGAACGGCGACTGGAACGGAGAGAATATCGGCAAGCTTAGCACGACCGCGGCTCTTCAACCCTTCCTGAACGTGGGCGACATCCACCTTGTGGTAGTGAGTCGCGTGCAGCGTTGCCGCGGTCGGCGACGGGACCCAGGCGGTGTTGGCGCCAGCCTTGGGGTGAGCGATCTTCTGCTCCAGCATGGCAGCCATCAGGTCGGGCATGGCCCACATGCCCTTACCGATCTGCGCGTGGCCGGAGAGGCCGCATTCGAGACCGATATCGACATTCCAGTTTTCGTAAGCCGCAATCCAGGCCGCCTGCTTCATGTCGCCCTTGCGGATCATCGGGCCTGCTTCCATCGAGGTGTGGATTTCATCGCCGGTGCGATCGAGGAAGCCGGTATTGATGAAGACGACGCGATCCTTGGCGGCACGAATGCATTCCTTGAGGTTGACCGTCGTGCGGCGCTCCTCGTCCATGATCCCCATCTTCATGGTGTTTGGTCGCATGCCGACAAGCTGCTCCACACGGCTGAAGATTTCAGCTGCGAAAGCAACCTCTTCCGGCCCGTGCATTTTGGGCTTCACCACATACATGGAGCCGGCGCGCGAGTTCTGGTGGCGACCGTTCGGGCCGACATCGTAAAGCGCAATCAGACCGGTGATGACGGCATCCATGATGCCTTCCGGAACCTCCTGACCATCACGGTCGAGGATGGCCGGGTTGGTCATCAGGTGACCGACATTGCGCACCAGCATCAACGAGCGACCGGGAAGCGCCAGAGCCACACCGCTAGGTGCTGTGTAGTTGCGGTCCGGATTGAGGCGGCGGGTGAAGGTCTCACCGCCCTTGGAAACCTCTTCCGTCAGATCGCCGCGCATCAGGCCGAGCCAGTTGCGATAGACAACCAGCTTATCTTCGGCATCAACGGCTGCAACCGAGTCTTCGCAATCCATGATGGTGGTGAGCGCCGACTCAAGGACGACATCGGAGATACCGGCGCGATCACCCTTGCCGATGTTGGTGGTAGGATCGATGACGATTTCGATATGGATGCCGTTGGTTTTCAGCAGAACGGTGGATGGCTTGGACGCATCGCCATCGAAGCCGGCAAATTGTAACTGATCGGCAAGTGTTGTCGAACTGCCGTCCAGATCGATGCTCAAAGCACCGTCAACGACTCGCAAGCCGCTGACATCTGCCCATTTGCCGCTGGCAAGCGGCACCGAGCCGTCGAGGAAAGATCTTGCCCAGGCAATGACCTTTTCGCCGCGACGAGGATTGTAGCCTCTGCCCTTTTCGGCACCGTCGTCTTCAGCAATCGCGTCCGTGCCATACAGCGCGTCGTAAAGCGAACCCCAGCGGGCATTGGCCGCGTTCAGCGCATAGCGGGCATTCATCACCGGCACGACGAGCTGCGGCCCAGCGAGTTCGGCGATTTCAGGATCGACGTTCTGGGTGTTGACCTTGAAGGCCTCACCTTCCGGCACGATGTAGCCGATCTCGCGGAGATAGGCTTCATAGGCAGCGAGATCGGAGGGCGCGCCGTTCTGGCGATACCAACCATCGAGCTTTTCCTGGAAGGCGTCACGTTTGGCAAGAAGCTCTTTGTTCTTCGGCGCCAGATCGTGGACGATGGCAGAGAACCCGTCAAAGAAGGTGTCCGCGTTCACCCCGGTCTCAGGTAGAACCTCATCCTTCAAGAACTGGTAAAGCGTTGCGTCGAATGACAGCCCGTTATGCTCGATGCGGCTCACAACATATCTCCCTATGGTCATTTGCCATAGAGTGGAGGGTGAACCCCGCGTCCGTCAACTGTCGCGAAGCATCAAAGATTTTTTCCTTTCCGGAAATAATCCGGACCACCTGTTCCAGTTAGAGCAGTTTTTCGAGTTCCGGAAGCTTTTCGTTGATGAGCCAGCCGTAATAATTTTCTTCCGGCCAGACGGTCGCGCCGCTTTGGCGGTTCTTCTGGGCGAGCACTGCTGCGCGCTGCTGCGAGCCACCGAGATTATAAAGAGTCGATGTCAGGCCTGGGTTCTTGGAAATATCCATGTCGGCGATGGACTTATAATCATCAATGGATTTGCGGATGGCGGCCGCCATGTAGGCAAGCGAATGATCGGGATCCATGATGGCCGTGTAGACGGCAGCGGCGTCATTCTCGTCCAGCTTTTCGTAGCCAGACGTGCGCGCGACCGTATCCGAAAGCATGAGCGCCGTCAGCGGATTGATCTGGCCGAGACCGAATGTCTGTCCGGCATAGAAGGGCTGAAAGAAGACGGCGCTGAAGCGGTTGTCAGGATAGCTCACGCCATCCACCTTCTTGCCGCGGAAGCTTGCTTCCCAGACGTCTTCACGGCAATTCCACAGGCTGTAGGAATCGCTTTTCGACTGACATTTGGTGAATTGCGAATGCGTCAGAAACTGCGCGATCGTTTCATCCTGATAGCCGAAGCGAAAGCTGTTTCCAGCATAAGATGCTGCCTTCACATAATAGGACTGGAGGCGATCATAGGCATCGACATTGTAAGTGTGTTCGCCAACGATCGCGCCGATCATATGGATCGGATCGATACCATAGCGGCTGGCCGTCGACTTGATCTTGGAGATTAGCTGCTTGTCGCTGGACAGAAGCTCGTAGACCTTCTGATACTTCCGCTCATAGGTGGAGTTAGACCCCTTGGTGCGGCGTGCGGAGGCACCCGGAACATTCGGCTGTTCCGCATTGCGGTTTCCAGGCGGCACAAGTGTCGCGGCCTCAGCATAGGACGGAAGAACGGTGCCAATGGCCAGAAGTGCTGCCAATGCCAGAAGAGTTTTGCGCACGAGCGGATGCCTTTTCTCTTGTCGGCTCTGATGCCGGAGTAATCCAGAGGATCGACTTTCGACATTCATTAACGAAAAGCGATGCCTTATGTCGAGAGAAGGCCGATAAAATAAGAGTGCGGCAAGATTTGCCGCACTCTTCATTATTTTAATACCTAGGCTGACTGCAAAGCCATGGGTGCGCTTTAGAGGATATACCGCGACAGATCCGTGTCGGCGGCGATATCGCCCACATGTTCCTTGACATAGGCGTCATCGATCTTGACCGACGAGCCACCGCGATCGGGCGCGTTGAAGGAGATTTCGTCCAGAACACGCTCCATGACCGTTTGCAGACGGCGCGCACCGATATTCTCGACCGACGAATTGAGATGGACCGCCACGTCGGCCAGTGCATCGATGGCGTCGTCGGTAAAATCCAGGTCTAGTTCTTCGGTCGCCATCAGCGCCTTGTACTGGCGGATCAGGCTCGCCTCAGTCTCGGTCAGGATGCGACGGAAATCTTCCTTCGTGAGCGGCTTCAGCTCCACGCGGATCGGCAGGCGGCCCTGAAGTTCCGGCAGCAGATCCGAAGGCTTTGCGACGTGGAAAGCGCCCGACGCGATGAAGAGAATGTGATCCGTCTTCACCGGTCCATACTTGGTGGAGACCGTTGTGCCCTCGACCAGCGGCAGCAGATCGCGCTGGACGCCCTCGCGAGAAACACCGGCACCCATTCCGCCATCGCGGGCTGCGATCTTGTCGATTTCGTCAAGGAAGACGATGCCGTCGTTTTCGACGGATTTGACCGCTTCGCGTTGAATCTGCTCGTTGTCCAGAAGCTTGTCCGACTCATCGCGGATCAGTTCGGCGTAGGATTTCTCCACCGTGGTGCGGACCTTCTTGGTACGACCGCCCATGGCCTTGCCGAACATTTCAGACAGATTGAGCACACCGATATTGGCGCCAGGCATGCCGGGGATCTCGAAGCCGGGCATGCCGGAACCGGTGTCGGCGACTTCGATATCGATCTCCTTCTTGTCGAGTTCGCCGTCACGCAGCTTCTTGCGGAAGCTGTCCCGGGTGGCGGGCGACGCGGTCTGCCCGACGAGAGCGTCAAGAACACGCTCTTCGGCGCT
This sequence comes from Agrobacterium sp. SORGH_AS 787, assembly GCF_030819035.1. NCBI lineage: Bacteria > Pseudomonadati > Pseudomonadota > Alphaproteobacteria > Hyphomicrobiales > Rhizobiaceae > Agrobacterium > Agrobacterium sp. SORGH_AS 787. The sequence goes on along the minus strand of NZ_JAUTBG010000002.1, from coordinate 988,569 downwards.
GGCATGAGCCTTGGCCTGCACCTCGGCGCGCATCTTTTCGCGCACAAGCCCGATACCGATCTCGACCAGATCGCGGATGATCTGTTCGACATCACGGCCGACATAGCCGACTTCGGTGAATTTCGTTGCCTCCACCTTGATGAAGGGCGCACCGGCAAGCTTTGCAAGGCGTCTTGAGATTTCGGTCTTGCCGACACCGGTCGGGCCGATCATCAGAATATTCTTCGGCATCACCTCGTCGCGCAGGCTCTCATCGAGCTGCTGGCGGCGCCAGCGGTTGCGAAGTGCGATTGCGACCGCACGTTTGGCATCGTGCTGACCGATGATGTAGCGGTCGAGTTCCGAGACGATCTCCCGGGGAGAAAAAGTGGTCATTTCGATCCTTTCGGCTTCCTGTTGCGGCCAGCTATGGCAGCCCGGCCCGCAGGAACCACGGGTTGGTGGTCTGTCCGCTTATTCAGCGTCCAGCGTTTCGACGACGAGATTGTGGTTGGTGTAGACGCAGATGTCTGCGGCGATATCGAGCGCCTGACGCGCAATGTCCTCGGCGGATTTCTCGGAATCCATCAAGGCACGTGCCGCAGCAAAGGCGTAGTTGCCGCCGGAACCGATGGCGATGGCACCATGCTCCGGTTCCAGAACATCGCCATTGCCGGTGATGGCAAGGGTGATCGACTTGTCGGCGACGAGCATCATGGCTTCGAGATTGCGCAGATACTTATCCGTGCGCCAATCCTTGGCGAGTTCGACCGCAGCGCGCATCAACTGGCCAGGATATTGCTCCAGCTTCTTTTCCAGCCGGTCGAGAAGGGTGAAGGCATCCGCTGTGGCACCGGCGAAACCGGCGATCACCTCGCCCTTGCCGATGCGACGCACCTTGCGGGCATTGCCCTTCATCACCGTCTGGCCGAGGCTGACCTGTCCGTCGCCGGCCATGACGACCTTGCCGCCCTTTCTCACTGTAATGATTGTGGTCATAAAGCACCTGTCTGCCCATCTGGGCCTTGTATCTACTCTATCGGACCGCTCATGAGCTGCCGTCCTTTTCGCAAATTATGTAAGTCCCGTTTTGCCGATTGCAATCTTGCTTAACCGTAGCAACCGGGTGGCACTTACAAGACGATGGAATGACTGGATATTTGAGGTGCGGGCTGGTAAGGAACGGCCAGATTGTCCAAGGAGCAGCCGCAATGGCAGAGCGCACAGCCGAGATTTCCCGCAAGACCAACGAGACCTCCGTCTCGGTCCGCGTGAATATCGATGGAACCGGTACGGCAAAAATCTCGACAGGCGTCGGATTTTTCGACCATATGCTGGACCAGCTGAGCCGCCATTCCCTGATCGACATGGAGATCGACGTGAAGGGCGACCTTCACATCGACGATCATCATACGGTGGAAGATACAGGGATTGCCATCGGCCAGGCCATTGCCAAGGCCTTGGGCGACCGCAAGGGCATCACGCGCTATGCCTCGCTCGATCTTGCCATGGACGAGACGATGACGAAGGCCGCCGTCGATATTTCCGGCCGCCCTTTCCTGGTCTGGAACGTTCAATTCTCCGCACCGAAGATCGGTACATTCGATACCGAGCTGGTGCGCGAATTCTTCCAGGCGCTGGCGCAGAATGCCGGGATCACGCTGCATATTCTCAACCACTACGGCGCCAACAACCATCATATCGCCGAGACGTGCTTCAAGGCGGTTGCGCGTGTCTTGCGCAGCGCCACTGAAATCGATCCCAGGCAGGCAGGTCGCATTCCTTCAACGAAGGGTATGCTGGCCTGATCCGGTGAAACATGAAGAGCACCCGACAGCGGTACTGCTCTGAACGTCGTCAGGAACGCCAATGACATCTTATCTTGTTCTGGAAGCACCGGGCGGGCCCGACAGGGATCATCGCACCACACGCTTCATCGCGGACAGATTTTCTTGGCTTGCTCTGTTTTTTCCATGGCTCTGGTTTGCCATTCACCGCATGTGGTGGATGGCCGCATCGATCGTTATCTTGCAGGTTGCAGCCGGTCAGGTCTCGCGCCTTGACGGTTTCGGCATCACCGGGCTTCTTTTTGCCGCGGCTGTCGGACTGATAGCCGGATTCGAAGGTCGCAACCTGCTTCAGCGTCATTTGATTGCCAAGGGCTGGACGCTGAAGGACGTGATCGTCTCACATGATCGTTCGACAGCGGAAGAGATCTATTTTTCGAACCTCCCCGAAGACGAGCATCCGTTACAGGGTTCGGTCTCCAAACCTGAATGGAAAGTGCGCGAAGCGGCGGGTGGCTTCATGACGAACGATCCGGCTGGTTCGTTCCAATTCGATTTGAATGGAAGGCGCTGACATGCGTGTGGCAATTATCGACTACGGCTCCGGCAACCTTCGGTCCGCGACCAAGGCGTTCGAGCGTGCGGCAAGGGAAGCCGGCATCGACGCGACGATCGATCTGACCGACCGGCCTGAAAGCGTCGCATCGGCAGACCGCATCGTGCTGCCGGGCGTCGGTGCCTATGCCGATTGCCGTGCCGGATTAGGTGCGGTGACGGGCATGCATGAGGCGCTGATCGACGTGGTGGAGAAGAAGGGTCATCCCTTCCTCGGCGTCTGTGTGGGCATGCAGCTCATGTCCTCGCGTGGCCTTGAAAAGACCGTGACCGAGGGGCTCGGCTGGATCGAAGGCGATGTGGTGGAGATGACCCCATCGGACCCGGCTCTCAAAATTCCGCAGATCGGCTGGAATACGCTGGAACTGCACCGCCCTCACCCGCTCTTCGATGGCATCAAGACCGGGCCCGATGGCTTGCACGCCTATTTCGTCCACTCCTACCATCTGGCGGCGAAGCATCGCGACGAAGTCATCGCCACCACCAATTACGGTGGAGCGATGACGGCCTTCGTTGGGCGCGACAATATGGCCGGGGCTCAGTTCCATCCGGAAAAGAGCCAGACGCTCGGCCTTGCCCTCATTTCGAATTTTCTGCGCTGGAAGCCCTGACATGATCCTTTTTCCCGCAATCGACCTCAAAGACGGCCAGTGCGTTCGCCTGAAGCTTGGCGATATGGACCAGGCCACCGTCTACAACACCGATCCCGGTGCGCAAGCCAAAGCCTTTGAAGACCAGGGCTTCGAATGGCTGCATGTGGTGGATCTGAACGGCGCTTTCGCCGGACAGACCGTCAATGGCGAAGCTGTCGATGCCATTTTGAAATCCACCAAGAACCCGGTGCAGCTCGGCGGCGGTATTCGCACGCTGGAGCATATCGAAGCATGGCTGAGCCGCGGTCTCGCTCGCGTCATTCTCGGTACCGTTGCGGTGCGCGATCCGGTTCTGGTTCTGGAAGCCTGCAAGCGCTTCCCCGGCCAGGTTGCCGTGGGCATCGACGCCAAGGGTGGCAAGGTCGCGGTGGAAGGCTGGGCGGAGGCTTCCGAGCTTGGTGTGATCGAGCTTGCCAAGCGCTTCGAAGGCGCAGGCGTGGCGGCGATCATCTACACCGATATCGACCGTGACGGCATTCTGGCCGGGATCAACTGGGCCTCGACGCTTGAGCTTGCCAATGCGGTTTCCATTCTCGGTGATTGCATCCGGCGGGCTTGCTTCGATGGACGATATCAAGCGCATGCTCGAGCCGGATGCCGCGAAGCTGGAAGGTGCAATTTCAGGGCGCGCGCTGTATGACGGGCGTATCGATCCGGCGGAAGCACTGGCGCTGATCAAGGGGGCGAAGGCATGACACTCAAAGCACGCATTATCCCCTGCCTTGATGTAAAGGACGGTCGCGTCGTCAAGGGCGTGAACTTCGTCGATCTGATCGATGCGGGCGATCCTGTCGAGGCGGCGAAGGCCTATGATGCGGCCGGTGCCGATGAGCTTTGCTTTCTCGACATCACTGCGTCTTCCGACAATCGCGAAACCATCTTCGATGTGGTCTCGCGCACAGCCGATCATTGCTTCATGCCGGTGACGGTGGGTGGCGGCGTTCGTGCCGTGTCCGATATTCGCAAGCTTCTGCTTTGCGGTGCCGACAAGGTGTCGATCAACTCGGCTGCGGTCAAAGACCCGGATTTCGTCGCGCAGGCGGCGGATAAGTTCGGCAATCAGTGCATCGTCGTCTCCATCGACGCCAAGAAGGTGTCGAGCAACGGCGAGGCCGATCGCTGGGAAATCTTTACCCATGGCGGACGCCAGCCCACGGGAATCGATGCGGTGGAATTTGCCGTGAAGATGGTGGAGCGCGGCGCCGGCGAGTTGCTGATCACCTCCATGGACCGCGACGGCACGAAGAGCGGCTACGACATCGCGCTGACCCGCACGATTGCCGATCAGGTTCGTGTTCCGGTTATCGCTTCCGGCGGTGTCGGTAATCTGGATGATCTGGTGGCGGGCGTGAAGGAAGGCCATGCGACGGCGGTTCTGGCGGCGTCGATCTTCCACTTTGGCACCTATACGATCGGGCAAGCCAAGGCCTATATGGCCGATCATGGCATTGCCATGCGTCTCGACTGATCTTTCAAAGGACAAGCAGCATGAGCGGGTTTTCCCTTTCCGATCTCGAGCGCATCGTTGCCGAACGCGCCAGCGCATCGCCTGATCAATCCTGGACGGCCAAGCTTTTTGCCGCCGGTCAGAACAAGGCCGCCAAGAAGCTCGGCGAAGAAGCGGTCGAAACGGTCATCGCGGCCATCTCACAGGATCGCAAAAACCTGACGGATGAGGCAGCCGATCTGCTTTACCATCTTCTCGTGGTCCTCAAGATCGCCGATATCCCTCTCTCCGATGTGTTTGCGGAGTTGGAGAGACGGACAGGTCAGTCCGGATTGCAGGAAAAGGCATCAAGGCCTCAATCATGACGACGATGGCACGCAGGGGGGAGCAAGGCATGCCAACGACACTCGATCATTTCAGACCGGATGAGTATTCGCCCTATCACTTCTTCAGCTCGGAAGAATGGTCGAAATTTCGCGCCGACACGCCTTTGACGCTCTCCGCCGACGAGGTGAAGCGCCTGCGCTCACTGGATGACCCGATTGATCTCGATGAGGTCCGGCGGATCTATCTATCGCTCTCACGTCTTCTTTCCTCGCATGTGGAAGCGTCGCAACTGCTCTTCGCGCAGCGCAATCGCTTCCTCAATATGGAGCACGTCAACAAGACGCCCTTCGTCATCGGCATCGCAGGCTCGGTTGCAGTGGGCAAATCCACCACCGCCCGTATTCTGAAAGAGCTTCTGGCGCGCTGGCCCTCCAGTCCGAAGGTCGATCTGATCACCACGGACGGCTTTCTCTATCCGAACGAGGTGCTGCGGCGCGAAAATCTGATGGATCGCAAGGGCTTTCCCGAAAGCTATGACATTGGCGCGCTGCTTCGCTTTCTTTCCGCCATCAAGGCCGGCCAGCCGAATGTCCAGGCGCCGCGTTACTCGCATCTGGTCTATGACGTGCTGCCAACCGAGTTCACCAATGTCGACCGGCCGGACATCCTGATTTTCGAAGGCATCAACGTGCTGCAGGCGCGCAACCTGCCGGCAGGCGGTCGTATCGTGCCGATGGTCTCGGACTTCTTTGACTTCTCGATCTATATCGATGCAGACGAAAAGGTCATCCATAACTGGTACGTCAACCGCTTCATGAACCTGCGCAACACCGCCTTTCGCGATCCGACATCCTACTTCAATCGCTATGCGTCGATTTCGGAAACGGCAGCGCTGGCGATTGCAGAAGGGCTTTGGGAAAATATCAACCTCAAGAACCTGCGCGAGAATATCGTGCCCACGCGCCCGCGCGCTGACCTCATCTTGCGGAAAGGCCAGAACCATCTGATCGATATGGTGGCGTTGAGAAAGCTTTAGGTCTTTGTTTCCGACGGGATCGGGCCGTCTCGTATCTGTTCGGGATGGCTAATCCTGCCCGGGCTTGCCGCGCATCTTCTTGATATCAGACCGGCCTGATTTCGCTTTCAACCTGCGCTCGACCGAACCCTTCGTCGGCTTGGTGGCCTTACGCGGCGGCGGCGGGGGCTCGGCTGCCTTGAGGATCAATTCCTTCAGACGCTCCCGCGCATCTTCCCGGTTCCGCTCCTGTGTGCGGAACTGGCTGGCCTCGATCATCAACACTCCGTCTTTTGAGACGCGCCGTCCACCAAGCTTCACGAGATTGGTCTTGATCCGGTCCGACAGCGCCGGAGAAGCCGTGATATTGAAGAAAAGTTGAACCGCGGTGGAGACCTTGTTGACGTTCTGGCCACCCGGCCCGCCAGCCAGCACGAATTGCTCCGTCAGTTCCCATCCGGCAATTGTTATTCTGCTGCTGATGTAAAGGGGCGCGCTTGCCATGTCATTCTCCGGCAGGCGTGATGCCACAGATCCAAGATAATGAAAACCATCAGGCCGGCTTCAAGCACCAGAATGATCATATAGAATATCAAACGAAAAACCCGGCACAAGGCCGGGTTCGTATCGTGAAGAGATCGAGTCCTTACTCGGCGGCAGCCAGCAGGCCAAGAGCAGCGTCACGCACGGTGCTGTCGACATGATCTTCGAACTTGGTGAAGTTGGTGACGAACATGTTGACCAGCTTCTTGGCCTGCGCATCGTAGGCGGTGCCATCGGCCCAGGTCGAGCGCGGGTCGAGGATGCTGTTGTCGATACCTTCGAGCGAAGTCGGAACGGCGAAGCCGAAATTGGCGTCGGTGCGGAACTGGGCGTTCTTCAGCTCGCCAGTCAGTGCAGCGGTGAGAAGCGCGCGCGTTGCCTTGATCGGCATGCGCTTGCCGATGCCGTAGGCACCACCGGTCCAGCCGGTGTTGACCAGCCAGCAATCCACGCCGTGCTGCGCAATCAGATCACGCAGCAGGTTGCCGTATTCCGTCGGATGACGCGGCATGAAGGGAGCGCCAAAGCAGGTCGAGAAGGTGGCTTCCGGCTCAGTCACGCCTTTTTCCGTACCGGCAACCTTGGCGGTGTAGCCGGAGAGGAAGTGGTACATGGCCTGTTCCGGTGTCAGACGCGCGATCGGCGGCAGCACACCGAAGGCATCGGCGGTCAGCATGATGATCGTCTTCGGATGACCGGCAAGGCCGGTCTTCGAGGCGTTGGGAATGAAGTGCAGCGGATAGGCGCTACGCGTGTTTTCCGTCAGCGAATTGTCGTTGAAGTCCGGAACACGGTTTTCGTCGAGAACGACGTTTTCCAGAACCGTGCCAAAGCGGCGCGTTGCCGCGTAGATTTCAGGCTCGGCCTCGGCAGAGAGCTTGATCGCCTTGGCGTAGCAGCCGCCTTCGAAGTTGAAGATACCGTCTTCGCCCCAGCCATGCTCGTCGTCACCGATCAGCGTGCGCGCCGGATCGGCCGATAGCGTTGTCTTGCCGGTGCCCGACAGGCCGAAGAACACAGCGGCATCACCATCCGGGCCGACATTGGCGGAGCAGTGCATCGGCATGACGCCCTTGGCAGGCAGCAGGTAGTTGAGAACAGTGAAGACCGATTTCTTGTTTTCGCCAGCATAGGATGTGCCGCCGATGAGAACGATGCCCTTGGTCAGGTCGCAGGCGATCACCGTTTCGGTGCGCACGCCGTGACGGGCAGGATCGGCCTTGAAGCTCGGCAGGTTGATGATGGTGAGCTTCTGCTTGAAGGAGCCAAGCTTCTCACGCGCGGGGCGGATCAGCAGGTTACGGATGAAGAGGCCGTGCCAGGCAAGCTCGGTAACGACGCGTGTCGGCAATGCGTTTTCTTCATCGGCACCGCCCACGAGATCCTGAACGTAGAGCGTCTTGCCAGCCGCATGCGCGACCATGTCCTTGTGCAGGATTTCGAAATGCTCCGGCGACAGCGGCTTGTTGTTGTCCCACCAGATGGTGTTTTCCGTGTTGGCATCGCGCACCACGAATTTGTCCTTCGGAGAACGGCCGGTGTGTTGACCGGTAACGGCACGCAGCGCGCCATCGACGGTCAAGTCCGCCTCGCCGTTGCGGATCGATTCTTCGTACAGCTCACTCTCGATGAGGTTGTAATGCACGACAGCGGCGTCGCCCAGACCAAGTGCAGACACACCGTTTTCTGGATTGTGTACTCCGAGTTCTTTCATGGCGCGTTCCCTTTTTCTGAATGCGGGCCGTGTAAATTTTCAGCGAAGCTACCGGCAAGGATAGGAAATGGCAAGATGCTCATCGAAAAATATCTAACAATTTCAATATATTAATCGATTTAAAAGATTTTATTCCTTTTTAAATCGGTTTAGTTGGCTCGCAAATCCCAGCTGATGCCTCCCTCTGGAAAATCATCCTGCAAAGCCGAGCTTTCTCGGGGGATTGGCCTTTGCCACAATTTGTTCCACCTTTATACTCATGAGACGTGTTCACGGCGCACAACCTAGGCTGGGTGAATGTCGGGAGCAGAGATTGCAATGACGATGGAGACCAATTTTATGCAGACGATTGCGCTTGTAGACGACGACCGTAATATCCTGACATCGGTGTCGATCGCGCTCGAAGCGGAAGGCTATAAGGTCGAAACGTATACCGATGGCGCTTCCGCCCTTGACGGGCTGATTGCGCGCCCGCCTCAACTGGCGATTTTCGATATCAAGATGCCGCGCATGGATGGCATGGAGCTCTTGCGCCGTCTCAGGCAAAAGTCGGATCTTCCTGTCATCTTCCTGACCTCCAAGGATGAAGAAATCGACGAGCTGTTCGGCTTGAAGATGGGGGCCGACGATTTCATCACCAAGCCGTTTTCGCAGCGCCTTCTCGTCGAGCGCGTCAAAGCGATCCTGCGCCGCGCGAGCAGCCGAGAAGCAGCAGCGACCGGTGTAAGCCCGATGAAGACCGCTGCCGATCAGGCGGCGAGAACGCTGGAGCGCGGCCAGCTCGCCATGGACCAGGAACGCCATACCTGCACCTGGAAGGGCGAGCCGGTCACTCTGACCGTGACGGAATTCCTCATCCTGCATTCGCTGGCGCAGCGCCCAGGCGTCGTCAAGAGCCGCGATGCGCTGATGGATGCCGCCTATGACGAGCAGGTCTATGTCGACGACCGCACCATCGATAGCCACATCAAACGCCTGCGCAAGAAGTTCAAGCTGGTCGACAATGACTTCGATATGATTGAAACGCTCTATGGCGTGGGCTATCGCTTCCGCGAAGCGGCTTAAGGCCGGAGAATGACGCCGCACTAGTGGTCTGATTTTGACATTTGCTACCGCTTGCAGAGGCTTCGAGAACAAGTGTCAAAATCGCGAGTACCACTAGCAAGTTTTGTTTTTAGTGGAATTTACGAATTTGACATTTGATCCTCGAGATCGCCGCACATGCTATCAAATGTCAAATTCATTCCACTATCGGGGCTGAGGAACGCACGTGTTGAACAAGACGCAGGATAGCGCATCGGAGACATCCGATGCCGACGATCGTGAGAGCGGTCGGCGGCACCGGATTCATCCGTTGACGATCATCCGGCGGATTTTCGGCAACGCCGTCTTCTCCAGCCTTACGCGCCGCATTCTTTTCTTCAATGTCGCCGCGACCGTCGTGCTGGTCGGTGGTATTCTCTACCTCAACCAGTTTCGCGAAGGGCTGATCGATGCGCGGGTGGAAAGCCTGCTGACACAGGGCGAAATCATCGCCGGTGCGATCTCCGCCTCGGCGTCGGTGGATACCAATTCGATCACGATCAATCCGGAAAAGCTGCTGGAATTGCAGGCGGGTCAAAGCATCACGCCGGTGCCGAATGATGAGGACTTGAGCTTTCCGATCAATCCCGAGCGGGTTGCGCCGGTTCTGCGCCGGCTGATTTCGCCGACCCGCACCCGCGCCCGCCTCTTCGACGCGGATGCGAACCTGCTTCTCGATTCGCGACATCTTTATTCCCGCGGCCAGGTGCTTCGCTACGACCTGCCGCCGGTGACACCTGAGACCCAGACCTGGAGCGAATGGTTTGCCAGTCTGTTCAACCGTATGCTGCAGCCAAGCAGCCTGCCTCTTTACAAAGAGACGCCTGGCGGTGACGGATCGATCTATCCGGAAGTGATGAACGCGCTGACGGGTGTTCGTGGCGCTGTGGTGCGCGTCACCGAAAAAGGTGAGTTGATCGTTTCGGTCGCCGTTCCGGTCCAACGTTTCCGCGCCGTGCTGGGTGTCCTGCTTCTGTCCACACAGGCGGGCGATATCGACAAGATCGTGCACGCTGAGCGACTGGCGATCATGCGCGTCTTCGGCATTGCGACGCTGGTGAACATCGTCCTGTCGCTGCTTCTCTCATCCACCATCGCCACACCGCTCCGCCGTCTCTCAGCCGCCGCCATCCGCGTGCGCCGGGGTGCCAAGGCACGTGAGGAAATTCCGGACTTCTCCGCCCGTCAGGACGAAATCGGCAATCTCTCGATTGCGCTCCGAGAAATGACCAACGCGCTTTACGACCGGATCGATGCGATCGAGAGTTTTGCGGCGGATGTCAGCCACGAGTTGAAGAACCCGCTCACCTCCCTGCGCAGCGCCGTCGAAACTCTGCCGCGCGCGAAGACGGACGAATCCAAGCAGCGTCTTACCGAAATCATTTTCCACGACGTGCGCCGTCTCGACCGCCTGATCAGCGACATTTCCGATGCCTCGCGTCTTGATGCGGAACTGGCGCGTGCCGATTCCTCACCGGTGGATCTTGAGGTACTGCTCAACGGCCTTGTCGAAATCTCGCGACAGATTTCCAGCAAGAAGAAGACGGTCACTATCGACTACGTGGCCGATCACAAACCCGGTGTGAAGACGAGCTACGTCGTCAACGGTCATGATCTTCGCCTTGGCCAGATCGTCACCAATCTGATCGAAAACGCCCGTTCCTTCGTCTCGCAGGATGGCGGACGCATTTTCGTCCATCTGCTGCGGCATAAGGATCGCTGCCTGATTCGCGTCGAGGACAATGGTCCCGGCATTCAGGCTGAAGATATCGACCGCATTTTCGAGCGCTTCTATACCGACCGTCCGGCAAGCGAAGGCTTCGGTCAGAATTCGGGCCTTGGTCTTTCGATCAGCCGGCAGATTGCCGAAGCCCATGGCGGTACGCTGAAGGCGGAAAACATCATCGACAAATATGGTGTGATCTCAGGCGCCCGCTTCACTCTGTCGCTTCCGGCAGCCCACACCCATGAGCGCTGACCGCATCAATTACCATGCGACCGCCATCGTCATCGACGGGACCGGACTGCTGTTTGTCGGTCCTTCCGGCAGCGGCAAAAGCGAGTTGGCCTTCAGCTTCATGACGGAGGCAAAACGGTGTGGCCTGGATACCGCGCTCGTGGCGGACGATCAGGTTCTGATGTCGCCGAAAGCCGACCGCGTGATCGTGCAGCGGCCGGAGAGCATTGCCGGACTTTTTGAATTGCGCGGTAGCGGTATCGTCGAAATTGAAAGCATTCCATCAGCTGCGATGGACTATGCGGTAACGCCTGTTCTGCACCCGGACACCCCTCGCCTGCCGCCGGAGACTGAGTGGCTGGATCTACCGACCGGCAACAGGCTACCGCTCATTCGGATTCCGCTTTCCAGCATCACCCCCTATGGAAAATTTGCTGCACTTGCTCAAAATCTGTTCAAAGCACAGGGAAAGTGAACGAGAATCCCACAATTGGGGGCTTGCGCTTCCCATTTTCCTCATCAAGATGTGGTCCCACCGATGGACAGGTTTGCGGCATTGCGATAGGGCGGCAGACCAGACGCAGGTCCAGGTGGCAAAGTGCGTGTGTAAGGGAGCATTTCATGATCGGACTAGTGCTTGTCACCCATGGCAAGCTGGCTGAGGAATTTCGTCACGCGGTTGAGCATGTGGTCGGGCCTCAGAAGTTGATCGAGACCGTATCGATTGGGCCCGAAGACGACATGGATCAGCGTCGGCAGGATATTATCGACGCCGTTACACGCGCCAATGACGGCAATGGCGTCATCATCCTCACGGATATGTTTGGCGGAACGCCCTCCAACCTTGCCATTTCCGTGATGAATAGCGGCACGGTCGAGGTGATTGCAGGCGTCAATCTCCCCATGTTGATCAAGCTTGCCGGCATTCGCACTGAAGACAATATGGACAAGGCCTTGCAGGAAGCGTCCGACGCCGGCCGGAAATACATCAATGTCGCCAGCCGCGTTCTCAGCGGCAAATAAGAAGAACACGCTTCATGTCCTCACTGTCGAAGGAACTGCTGATCGTCAATAAGCGTGGTCTCCATGCACGCGCCTCCGCGAAATTCGTACAGATGGTGGAACAGTTCGATGCCGCGATCTCTGTATCGAAGGACGGCATGACGGTAGGTGGCACTTCGATCATGGGGTTGATGATGCTGGCCGCGAGCCCTGGGTGTACCGTTCTCGTCGAAGCAAGCGGCAATCAGGCGGATGAAGCCCTTGCAGCGCTCGAGGCGCTGGTGGCTGACAGGTTCGGCGAAGAACTTTGATAACCACCATATAAAGACATAAAGACTTCTTTATATCATTATTGCCAGATCAGCCATTGCCTGTTAGAACCGCAGCCTGAATTACGAGGCAGCGGCACGGTTCCCTGCCATTTTGAGCAGGAGACCTTTATGAGCGCTGACAAGGACTACATCGTCGCGGATATCAACCTTGCCGACTACGGCCGCAAGGAACTGGACATTGCCGAAACTGAAATGCCGGGCCTGATGGCCTGCCGCAGCGAATTCGGTCAGAGCAAGCCGCTGAAGGGCGCACGCATCTCCGGCTCGCTGCACATGACGATCCAGACCGCCGTTCTCATCGAAACCCTGAAGGAACTCGGCGCTGATATCCGCTGGGCGTCCTGCAACATCTTCTCGACGCAGGACCACGCTGCTGCGGCCATCGCGGCTGCAGGCATCCCCGTCTTCGCCGTCAAGGGTGAAAGCCTGACCGAATATTGGGAATACACCGACAAGATTTTCCAATGGACCGATGGCGGCCTCTCCAACATGATTCTGGATGACGGTGGCGATGCGACCATGTACATCCTGCTCGGCGCACGCGCGGAAGCTGGCGAAGACGTTCTGTCCAACCCAGGCTCTGAAGAAGAAGAGATCCTCTTTGCACAGATCAAGAAGCGTCTTCAGGCCTCGCCAGGCTGGTTCACCAAGCAGCGTGATGCCATCAAGGGCGTGACTGAAGAAACCACGACAGGCGTTCATCGTCTTTACGACCTCAGCAAGAAGGGTCTCCTCCCCTTCCCTGCGATCAACGTCAATGACAGCGTCACCAAGTCGAAGTTCGACAACAAGTATGGCTGCAAGGAATCGCTGGTTGACGGTATCCGTCGCGCCACCGACGTGATGATGGCCGGCAAGGTTGCCGTCGTCTGCGGTTACGGCGATGTCGGCAAGGGTTCGGCTGCTTCGCTTCAGGGCGCTGGCGCCCGCGTCAAGGTCACCGAAATCGATCCGATCTGCGCACTTCAGGCTGCCATGGACGGTTTCGAAGTCGTTCGCCTGGAAGACGTCGTGTCTTCGGCAGACATCTTTATCACCACCACCGGCAACAAGGACGTCATCCGCATCGAGCATATGCGCGAGATGAAGGACATGGCGATCGTCGGCAATATCGGCCACTTCGACAACGAAATTCAGGTCGCTTCGTTGAAGAACCTGAAGTGGACGAACATCAAGCCGCAGGTGGACATGATCGAGTTTGCCAAGGGCAACCGTATGATCCTTCTGTCGGAAGGCCGCCTGCTTAACCTCGGCAATGCGACCGGTCACCCTTCCTTCGTCATGTCGGCTTCCTTCACCAACCAGGTGCTCGGCCAGATCGAACTCTTCACCAAGCAGGGCGAGTACAAGAACGACGTTTACGTGCTGCCGAAGCACCTTGATGAGAAGGTCGCCCGCCTTCACCTCGAGAAGCTTGGCGTGAAGCTGACCGAACTTTCCGACACGCAGGCAGATTATATCGGCGTCTCGAAGACGGGTCCGTTCAAGGCAGAACACTACAGATATTGATTTTATAGTTAATATCCACATCAAATACACCACATCTAGGCGTCGCGGACTTGACAAAGTCCGCGATTTCTTTTTGGGCGCCGCCCTTCCCGGAAATTTGCTGAGACGGTATTGTCTGAAGACTTGATTCGTGTGGGCGGATGCCCGTGCGAAAATGGGATGTCTTGTCGAAGATGCGGCACATAGGACGGAGACAGACCGGGGATGTCGGTAAAAAAAGCGAACTCGCGCCAGCGGGTGCAAAAGAACGTGGAGACGGGCAGAAACGAGGTGCCTGTTCTTGAACGATTGCGCGGCTCTCTGACCACTATGGCAGGCGCCTTGCGCCAAAAGATGTGCGCGGTCTCCGCGCTGATGGCTGGAACGGCGCTCAGCGGCTTCGCCACGGTTGCCCGGGCACAGGACGGTGCGCTCCTCCTAAGAAGCGAACGTTTGTTCTCCTCCAATGAAACCATCCTTTATTCGATCTTCGTCGGCGCTCTTTCCGCGACCCTCTTCTCGATCGTCTGGCTGGTGCGCCAGCGCGGCAATATCGAAGCTGGGATGAAAGAGTACCGCACGGCCCTCTCCGAAGCGCAGAACAAGATTTCCAAATATGAGGCGCTGATTTCCGACAAGTCGCGCCGGATCGTCATTTGGGAAGACACCGGCGAGCGTCCGGAATTCTTTGGTCAGTTGCCACCCGAAACTGGCGTGCCGTCTGCCGATTCCGACTTTTTGGCCTTTGGCCGCTGGCTGCGCCCCACGTCGGCAGCACCGCTGGAAAAGGCAATTGAGCTGCTGCGCGGCCAGGCGCAAAGCTTCGACCTGACGATCGAGACACAGCGCGGAGAAGTCATCGAGGTTCAGGGACGCGTGTCCGGCGGCAAGGCCTTTGCCCGCTTTATCGCTCTCAACAATATGCGGGCCGAACTGGCGGAGCTGAGGGTAGAGCGCGAGCGGCTGCTTTCCTCCATGTCGACCTTCCAGGAGCTTCTCGATTCCATCGAGCAGCCCGCCTGGCGCAGAAACAATGAGGGCGCGCTGATCTGGGTGAACCACGCCTATGCGATTGCCGTGGATGCCACCACGCCACAGCAGGCGGTCGCCGAACAGCGCGAATTGCTGAACACGGTGACGCGGCAGAAGATCCGTGCCACGGCAACGCCGGAATCGCCCTATCACGACCGGATCTCCACCGTGGTATCCGGCAACAGAACCTTCTTCGATGTGGTCGATATCAAGACGCCGAGCGGCTCTGCCGGTATTGCGATCGATGCTTCCGATGCCGAGACCATCCGCGAAGAGCTGAAGCGGACACTGAAAAGCCATGCGGAAACGCTCGATCATCTGGCAACGCCAGTCGCCATCTTCGATGGCGAGCAGCGCCTGCAGTTCTACAATCAGGCTTTTGCCCGCCTTTGGGGCCTCGATCTGGTGTTCCTGGAATCGAAGCCCGGCAATTCCGAGCTTCTCGATCGGCTGCGCAGCGCCGGAAAGCTGCCGGAGCAACTCAGCTGGAAGAGCTGGAAAGAGACAGCACTTTCCGTCTATCGCGCACTCGATACCAAGACCGATCTCTGGCACCTTCCGAACGGACAGACGCTGCGTGTCATTGCCACCGCGCATCCACAAGGCGGTGCGACCTGGGTGTTCGAGAATCTGACCGAACAGGTCGATCTCCAGACCCGTTACAACACGCTGGTCAAGGTTCAGGGCGAAACCATCGATCATCTCGCCGAAGGTGTCGCCGTGTTTGGCGCCGACGGGCGTATTCGCCTGTCGAACCCGGCATTTCGCGCACTTTGGGCGATTACCGCGGAAGAGGCCGAAGCCGGCAAGCATATCCGCTCCATCGAAGCCGTCTGCGCACAATCCTACGACAAGCCGGATGGCTGGCGTGCCTTTGCGCAATTTATCACCAGCTTCGATGACGAGCGTCCTTCCAAGCAGGGAACGCTGGAACTTCTCTCCGGCCTTGTGCTCGATTACGCCGTGATCCCACTTCCCGACGCGCAGACCATGCTGACCTTCGTCAACATGACGGACAGCGTCCGCGCCGAACGGGCTTTGAAGGAAAAGAACGAGGCGCTGCGCAAGGCCGACGAGCTGAAGAACGATTTCGTCCAGCACGTTTCCTATGAGCTGCGCTCACCGCTGACCAATATCATTGGCTTTACCGACCTTCTCAAAACGCCCGGCATGGGTGAGTTGAACGATCGCCAAGCCGAATATCTCGATCATATATCGACCTCGTCATCCGTGCTGCTGACCATCGTCAACGACATTCTCGACCTAGCGACCGTCGATGCGGGCATCATGCATCTGAATTATGCCGAGAATGATTTGAACGAGCTTCTGGACGATGTGGCAGTGCAGATCAGCGACCGTCTGCAGGAAAGCGGCGTTTCGCTCGAGATTGTCGCACCGGCCCATCTCGGCTCCATCGTCGCCGATCACCAGCGGCTGAAGCAGATCCTGCTGAAGCTTCTGACCAATGCCGTCAACTTCTCGCCGGAAGGTTCGGCGATCCGCCTGACCTGCCAGCGTAGCGAGGGCGATTTCGTATTCTCGGTCGCCGATCAGGGTCCCGGCATCCCCGAGGACATGCTGAAGACGGTCTTTGACCGCTTCTCGACACGCGGCCAGGCCGGCCGACGCACGGGGGCAGGCCTTGGCCTCTCCATCGTCGAAAGCTTCGTCAGTCTGCATCAGGGCACCGTTACGCTTGACAGCCGCCCGGGTGAAGGCACTGTCGTGACCTGCCGTATTCCCTCCCACGATCAGCCGCAGTCCATTGCTGCCGAATGAGTGACGAGACGCTTTCCCTTTCGCTCTTCCTCGCTGATGAAGCCGAGACCATCCGGCTTGGCGAGGAACTGGCGCTTGCAGTCAAGCCGGGCGATGCCATTGCGCTGGTGGGCGATCTTGGGGCTGGAAAATCTACCCTGGCGCGGGCTTTGATCCGCGCGATCGCCGATGATGCCGAGCTCGAAGTACCGAGCCCGACGTTTACCATCGTTCAATCTTATGCTCTTCGATTTCCCGTCGCGCATCTCGATCTCTATCGTCTCTCCGACGTGTCGGAACTGGACGAACTCGGCATCGACGAGATGCTGTCGGACGGCGTGTGCCTGATCGAGTGGCCGGAGATGGCAAGCGACGTGCTGCCTAAAGCATCGACCATCCTGCTGCGCCTCACACACGAGGGAGACGGCCGGCGTGCTGTGATCGAAGCATCCCGGCGTCACGTCGAGCGGCTTGAGCGGGTCTTCGCCATTCGCCGCTTTCTGGAACGGAACGGCAAGGGGAGCACCACGCGGCGCTATTTCAGTGGTGACGCCGCCTATCGCACCTATGAACTGGTGCGTGATGACGACAGCCAATATCTGTTGATGGACTGGCAGCCACAGCCGCCCGGCCCCGCTCTTCACAACGGCAAATCCTATTCGGAGATCGTGCATCTTGCCCGCACGGTCGAGCCGTTCGTTGCTCTTGATCTCCATCTCCGAAGCGAAGGCTTCGCGCTGCCCGAAATCCTGGCGCGCGACATGGATGAAGGCATCCTGCTTTTGAGCGATATGGGACGCGCAGGCGTTCTGGATGCCAATGGTGCGCCCATTGAGGAGCGCTACATCGAAAGCGCTGCCTGTCTGGCGGCGCTGCATGAAAAGCCGATGCCTGCAACGATCGGGCTGCCGGATGGTGGGCGCTATGAGATTCCACGCTTCGATGCCGATGCGATGAAGATCGAGACCTCGTTGCTGCTGGACTGGTACCTGCCCCACATCCATGACGGCAAACCAACCGACGACGCCAAGCGGCAGGATTTTTTCGCCGTTTGGGATCAGTTGATCGCCAAGCTTGCCGATGTGGAAACAGGGCTCGTCTTGCGCGACTTCCACTCGCCGAACATCATCTGGCAGCAGGACAAACCAGCGCCGCAGCAAGTGGGCATCATCGATTTTCAGGATGCGATGATCGGCCCGACGGCCTATGATCTGGCCTCGCTGGTACAGGATGCGCGCGTGACCATCCCGCCTGATCTGCAGGCGCGGATGATGGAGCGCTATCTCGATGTTCGCCGAAAAAATCCTGCCTTCGATGAGAAGGTGTTTCTCAAAGCCTTCGCCATCATGGCGGCGCAACGCAATTGCAAGTTGGTCGGCGCCTGGGTTCGGCTTTTGAAGCGCGATGGCAAGCCGGGCTATATGAAGCACATGCCACGCACTTTCACCTATATGCGGGCCGCGCTTGACCATCCCGACCTTGCGCCGCTGCGGGACTGGTTCGCGCGTGCGGGCATAGACCTCAACTCTCACTGAAGCTTTTCCCATGACGATCAGACAAGCGATGGTTCTGGCAGCAGGTCTCGGCACGAGAATGCGCCCGATCACCGACACGATCCCCAAGCCGCTGGTCAAGATCGCGGGCAAGCCGATGATCGATTATGTGCTCGATCTCCTAGCAGCGGCGGGAGTCGAGACGGTTTCCATCAACGTCCATCACCATGCCGAGCAGATGGTGGCGCATCTTGAAGGCCGTCAAGACCTTGAGATCCTGATCTCGGATGAGCGCGCGCAGTTGCTGAATTCCGGCGGCGGTCTCGCCAAGGGTTTGAAATTGCTGACGCCAGGACCGGTTCTGGTGATGAATGCCGATCTCTTCTGGGTCGGTGAAACGCCTGGCCTTCCCACCAATCTACAGAAGCTTGCGGCAGGGTTCGATGCTGGCCGCATGGATATGGCGATGCTTTGCGTCGATATGGATCGCACGACCGGCCATAACGGCAAGAAGGATTTCAACTTCGCAGAGGATGGGCGCCTCACCCGTTATCAGGAGGGTGAACCCCACCCGGTGGTTTACGCTGGCGCGATCGCCATGGATACGCGCCTGCTGAACGATGCCCCTGTCGATGCCTTCAACCTCAATATCTATTTCGACCGTGCCATTGCAAAAAACCGTCTGTATGGCGTGATGCTGGACGGTCAGTGGATTACGGTCGGCACACCGGATGCTATAGAGGATGCGGAGCGAACTGTCGCTTCCGTTTAGAGCGCCGTGCATCCTTTAGGACGCAAAAAGGACGCTCTAACGCTTTAAATCGAAGCATCGTGCTTTAATCCGAGAGAAGGTCGAACCATTGGCGCCTGCCAAACGCATCCTGACCATCGCGCCGGGAACACCCTTTCTAAAGACGCTGGCGCAGAGCCTTTGTGCGGGGACACTCGCGAAGGGCTTTGCCTATGATCCGGCCGACCCGCTGTCGCTTGCCCGCGTGACGATCTATGTGCCGACCCGCCGTTCGGCCCGTGTGCTGCGCTCCGAATTCGTCGATATTCTCGGCGGTCGTTCGGCCATTCTGCCAGTCATCCGCCCGCTCGGCGAGACCGATGACGACAGCGGCTATTTCGACATTGAAACGCCTGCGACAATCGATCTTGCACCTCCAATTTCCAGCACGGCGCGGCTTGTGGAACTGGCACGGCTGATTCTTGCCTGGCGAAACAGTCTGCCGGATGCGATCCGCGCTATCCATTCCGATTCGCCGCTCGTGGCACCCGCAAGCCCGGCGGATGCGATCTGGCTGGCGCGGGCACTCTCCGAAGTCATCGATGCGATGGATACGGAAGACAAGGATTGGGAAGCGCTTTCCGAACTGGATACGGCCGATCACGCCCAATGGTGGCAGTTGACGGCAAAGTTTCTGGAAATCGCAAGCATTTACTGGCCAGCTCGCCTCACCGAGCTTAACCGCTCTTCTGCCGGTCGGCATCGCAACGCCATCTTGCGCGCTGAGGCAGACCGGCTGAAGAAGATCGTGACGACGGATCCAATCATCGTTGCAGGTTCCACCGGCTCCATTCCCGCTGCCGCCGATCTGATTGCGGCCGTCGCCTCGCTGCCGCATGGCACGGTCGTGCTTCCCGGTCTCGACCTCGACATGCCGGAAGATCAGTGGCAGGCGATCAATGAAGCGCCGGATGACGCGGCAAGCCGCACCCATTCGCAATATGGCCTTTTCATTCTGTTGCAGAAGCTCGGCGTCTTGCGTCGCGATGTGGAGCGGATCGGTGCGCTGGACCGCGACCTGCAAGACCGCGCCGCCATTTTTTCCACCGCTCTTGCGCCGGTTCGGGCGACAGCGGAATGGAACGAGTGGTGCGCGGACAAAACCCCGGCCTTCTTCGAAAATGCCTTCTCTGCCGCTTCGATGATAGAGGCCGCCAATGAACGCGAGGAAGCAACCGCAATCGCCATCGCGCTAAGACTGGCGCTTGAAAAGTCCGGTCAGAACGGACCTTCACAGGCAGCTCTCATTACGCCGGATCGCGGGCTTGGGCGACGGGTGGCGACGGAGCTTGCCCGTTTTGGCATCGAGGCGGACGATTCCGCCGGGACGCCGCTCTCTGCCACGCCACAGGCCGGGCTCCTGCAATTGGCGCTGGAAGCGATCTTGCGGCCTGGCGATCCGGTGGCGGTCATTTCTCTGTTAAAGCACCCGCTTTGTCGCTTTGGTCTTAGCGAACCTCAGATGACTGAGGCAGTTGCAGCGCTTGAGCTTCTGGCCCTGCGCGGAGGGCGCGAAGAGACGACGCTTGGCAACCTCGGTGAACTTCTGGCGCATCAGATGGCACTTCATGCCGACGATCGCCATCCGCCGCATTGGCGTACGGCACTGTCCGAGGATGCGCCGCTTGCGGCTGGAGAGTTGGCGGCGCGTGTTAAAGCCGCGATAGAACCGCTGGAACAGGCTTTCATCCATCACGATCCGCTGCGCGGTCGCCTCACCTCCCGCCTGACGCTGGCTGAATGGGCGGAGTGTTCGGGCCGGGTGATCGAGGCGATCTGCCTGGATGAGGCTGGCGATCTGGTAAGCCTTTGGTCCGGCGAGGCGGGCGAAAAGCTTTCAACCCTGTTTGCCGAACTGATGGAGTGCGGCAATGCGTTGGAGGCGGATGGTCCGCAATGGATCGATATCGTCGCTGCCTTCGTCGCGGGCGAATCGATCAAACCACGCGCCATGCGACACCCGCGCGTCTTCATCTTTGGCGCGTTAGAAGCACGTTTGCAAAGCGTGGATACCGTCATCATCGGCGGTTTGAACGAAGGCGTGTGGCCCGGGCAAACGGCCAACAATCCCTTCCTCTCGCGCAGCATGAAAACGTCGATCGGGCTTGAGCCGCCGGAACGCCGCATCGGGCAGTTGGCGCATGATTTTGAGATGGCAAACGGCACCCGTCACATCATCTACAGCCGCGCACTGCGCCAGGGTTCAACGCCTGCCGTTGCTTCGCGCTGGCTGCAAAGGCTGCTGGCGTTGGGCGGAGAGGATTTTGCCGAGGCGTTGAAGCAACGCGGCGAATCCTACCGCCATTGGGCGATGATGCTGGATGACAGCGAGACGCAGGATCCAGCGCGACGCCCTGCCCCTACCCCACCTGCCGATTTGCAGCCGAAGAGCTATTCCTTCAGCGAGGTCGGACGGCTTCGCCGTGACCCCTACTCCATCTATGCGCGGCGCATTCTGAAGCTCGATCCGCTGGACGAGTTCAACCGCGATCCAGGCGCTGCCGACCGCGGGACGCTCTATCACCGCATTATTGAACTTTACTCTCGCGAGGAGCACGTTCCCGGCACCCCGACATCCGAAGATGCGATGATGCGCGTGTTGAATGCGTGTTTCGACGAAGAGAACCTGCCAGCACATATCGATATCGTCTGGCGACCGCGCTTCGTTGCTGTGGCGCGCGAGTTTCTCGCCTGGGAGAAAGATCGCCGTCCCATAGTGCGCCGCTCCTATGTGGAGGCCCGCGCCGGACAGGATATTCCAGAGGCCGGTATCCGGCTGACCGGCGTGGCCGACCGGATCGACATCAAGACCAACGGCAAGGCGGATATTGTCGATTACAAGACGGGGCTCTCCCCGACTGTGAAACAGGCCCGCTCCCTCCTCGATCCGCAACTGGCGCTGGAAGCGGCCGCTCTGATGCGGGGCGCTTTCCGCGACGCCGGAACGCCGACGCCGGAGGATCTGATCTATGTGCGCCTGCGGCCCGGAGAGCGCTTTGGCACCGATGTCGTCAACAACGAGAACGCCAAGGCGACCGCCAAGACGGTACCGAAGAGCGCGGCGGAACTGGCGACGGACTCGATCGAGCAGCTGAGCAAGTTCATCAAAGCGTTGCGAGACGGTAAGAACGGCTTCGTGTCGCGCCTGATCCCGGAAGAACAGCAATCCTATGGCGGCGAGTACGACCATCTGGCGCGCGTCTCCGAATGGTCCACCGCAGAACCGGGAGATGGCGATGGCGAATGATCTTTTCGAATACGCCGCCGAGCAGGCTCTCGATCATGGGCCGGAGCGCGACGAACCAAGCGCATGGATCGACTGGACGACACGGCAGCAGACCCGCGCGTCCGATCCGAAAAGCTCGGCATGGGTGTCGGCCAATGCGGGTTCGGGCAAGACACATGTTTTGACGCAGCGGGTGATCCGTCTGCTGCTGGCCGGTTGCCGCCCCTCCGCCATTCTCTGCCTGACCTATACGAAGGCGGCGGCCTCGGAAATGTCGAGCCGTGTCTTTGATCGTCTCGCGGATTGGGCCACGCTCTCCGACACCGCCTTGAGAGACCGCATCACGTCAATTGAAGGCCGTGTCCCGGACGCGATCAAGCTGAAGGAGGCACGCCGTCTTTTTGCCAAGGCGCTGGAAACACCGGGCGGACTGAAAATCCAGACGATCCACGCCTTTTGCGAAGCGCTGCTACACCAGTTTCCGCTGGAAGCGAATGTCGCCGGCCACTTCTCGGTTCTGGATGACCGTGCCGCCAGCAGTCTCTTGGCAGAGGCGCGCCGCAGCCTGCTGACCGCCGTTTCGCTGGAACGCGACACACCACTGGCGCTGGCGCTTGCCTATGTGCTCGATCTGGCCGACGAGACCGGGCTGGAAGCGCTGCTGAGCGCCATCGTTGCCAACCGCAATCCTCTGCGCGGCTTTCTTGAAGACGCTGCACGCAGCGGCGGGATCGACGCGGCGCTTCGACGCCATGCCAGCATCGGTGCCAGTGAGACGCTTGAGACGGCAGCGGCGGCCTATTGGCCACTCCCAGGTCTCTCCGGCCTGTCGCTCGACACCTATCTGACGCTGTCCGACGAGGTTGGCGGGGCGCGCACCCATGAGGTGTCCTATGCGTTGCGGGAAGCAGCGAGGGAAAGCGACCCGTTCAAGCGTATCGCCTTCATTGAAAGCGCGCTGCTCACCCAGAAGGGCGAGCGCAAATCCGATGCCTACGTGATCAACAAGGCGATGCAGACCGCAGCACCCAATCTTCTGGATGACCTGACGCTTGCGCGCGCCCATGTGGTTGCTTGCCGCGACCGGTACCGGACGCTGCGCATGCTCGAAGCCACCCGGCATGCTCTCACACTTGCGGATCGGCTGATCGGCGACTTCGAGGACTTGAAGAAGCAACGCAGCCAACTCGATTTCGAAGACCTGATCGAGCGCGCAGCCACGCTTCTTAACCGCGATACGGCAGGTGCCTGGGTCCATTACAAGCTGGACCAGGGTATCGACCATATTCTTGTCGATGAGGCGCAGGATACGAGCCCGGTACAGTGGTCAATCATCCAGTCGCTGGCGGCAGATTTCTTCCATGGCGAGACGGCGCGCGCTGGTCAACGCACATTGTTTGCCGTGGGTGACGAAAAGCAGTCGATCTATTCT
The DNA here is from genome assembly GCF_030819035.1 of Agrobacterium sp. SORGH_AS 787. NCBI lineage: Bacteria > Pseudomonadati > Pseudomonadota > Alphaproteobacteria > Hyphomicrobiales > Rhizobiaceae > Agrobacterium > Agrobacterium sp. SORGH_AS 787. The sequence continues at coordinate 964,896 of NZ_JAUTBG010000002.1, read as the reverse complement.
TTCCAGGGCGCAAGGCCGGAGCGGTTTTCGCAGGAACGCGAAGAGACGGCGCGGCGGGTGAGTGCCGTCCAGCAGATCTTTCATCCCGTGCGTCTGCCGCTGTCCTTCCGTTCCACGGCGGATGTGCTGGCCGCAGTGGATCAGGTCTTCTCTTTACCCGAGAATGCCGCCGGTCTCAGCGCCGACAACGAACCCGTCGAGCATCGCTCCAACCGCCTTGGGCAGCCCGGAACGGTGGAACTGTGGGACATGGTTGCCGCCGAGCCCGCGGAAGATGAAGAAGACTGGACGGCGCCCTTCGATGCGTTGCGCGAAAGCGCCCCGCCCGCCATTGTTGCACGCCGGATTGCCGCGCGTATCGCAGCGATGATCGGCACCGAAACGGTGATCGAGAACGGTGTCGAACGTTTTATCGAGGCGGGCGACATTCTGGTGCTGGTGCGCAAGCGCCATGCCTTCGTCAACGCGCTGACGCGCGAGTTGAAGCAGCGCAAGAACATTCCCGTTGCCGGTGCCGACCGCTTGCGGCTGACGGACCACATCGCCATCCAGGATCTGCTGGCGCTGGGGCGCTTCGTGCTTTTGCCGCAGGACGATCTGTCACTTTCGGCGCTACTGAAAAGCCCGCTCTTCAACCATGATGAAGACGATATTTTTGACCTAGCGGCCAAGCGTCCTGAGAAGACGAGCGTCTGGGATCATCTCCAGCAGCGTGCGCAAGACGATGGAAGCCGCTTTACCGAGACGCTTGAAACCCTCTCCTCCCTCATTGCGCTCTCCCGTACCGCGACGATCCACGATTTCTATGCGGCGGTGATGACCATCTATCAAGGTCGCAAGCGCTTTCTTGCGCGGCTCGGCAACGAGGCGAGCGACGTTCTGGATGAGTTTCTGTCCTTTGCGCTCGATCACGAAAAGACCGGCCTTCCCGGCCTGCAATCTTTCATCTCCGTACTGGAGACAGACGCGCCAGAGATCAAGCGCGAGCAGGACAAGGAGCGCGGCGAAGTCCGCATCATGACGGTTCATGCCTCCAAGGGTCTCGAGGCACCCGTGGTGTTTCTGGTCGATGGCGGCTCGAAGGCTTTCATTCCGAGCCATGTGCCTCGGCTGCGCTTTCTCGAGACCAAGTATGCCGCATTTCCCGTATGGCTGCCGGGAAAGAGCTTCGACAACACGCTGATCGACCAGGATGATGGCCGCTTGAAGGATGCGGCGGAGCAAGAGTATCGCCGTCTCCTCTATGTCGCCATGACGCGCGCTGCCGACCATCTGATCGTTTGCGGCTATCGCGGACCGAAGGACAACCCGGATTGCTGGCACCAGATGATCAAGCGGGCGCTTGCCGTCGATGAAGCACGATGCGCGTCGCATCAGTTCCAGGCAGGTGGCGAAGCCTGGGACGGTCTGTTGTGGCAAATGCATGCGCAGGCACCCAGAACGATCGCCGAGAGCAAGGTGCTGCCGAGCGCCGCACCCGAGGCATTTCCCGCCTCGCTGATGCAACCACTGCCACCGGCTCCTGCCCTTCCCCGGCCGCTCAGCCCGTCCGGCGCCGGGACGATCGTCGATGACGGCGCAGACGATCTTATTGTCTCCTCCCCGCTCTTTACCAAACCGGAAACATCGTCCGGCCTTGCGCTGCAACGCGGGCGTCTTGTGCACCGGATGCTGCAGACGCTGCCCGACTATCCCCAGCATGAGCGGGAAGACGCCGCCCGTCGCTATGCGGAGCGTGCGGCGCGCTACTGGCCAGAGAGGGAACGCGAGAGGCTGATCCGCACCACGCTCGCCGTTCTGTCCGAGCCGGCAATTCAATCGGCCTTCTCCGCCAGCAGCCGGGCAGAAGTCTCGATCATGGGGACATTGCGCCTTGGCAAACAGGATTTCGCCGTTTCCGGCCGGATCGACCGCCTCGCGGTGGATGGCGAGCGCGTCATTTTGGTGGATTACAAGACCAATAGGATACCGCCAGCCAACGAGAACACCATTCCATTCGCCCATATCGCCCAGCTTGCAATCTACCGCGAGATTTTGAAGCCGCTCTACCCGGACAAAGTCTTTACCTGCGCGCTCGTCTATACGGAGAACGCATCCTTCGTGACGCTCAAGGACGAAGCGCTGTCACAAGCCCTTGCCGCAATCTCGACAAAGTGAGATACCGGACATTGAAAATGCTCATCCCCCGCATCACATGAATGCCGAACAGATTCACTGAAAGGAGAGCCAATTATGGCTACCGTGAAAGTCGATACCTCCAACTTCCAGTCTGAAGTTCTCGAATCCGCTGAGCCAGTCGTCGTAGACTTCTGGGCCGAGTGGTGCGGCCCGTGCAAGATGATTGCCCCGAGCCTCGAAGAGATCGCTACGGAACTTTCTGGCAAGGTGAAGGTCGCCAAGCTGAACATCGACGAAAATCCTGAGCTTGCTGCTCAGTTCGGCGTTCGCTCCATCCCGACGCTTGCCATGTTCAAGGGCGGTGAAGTGGCTGATATCAAGGTCGGTGCCGCTCCCAAGACGGCACTTTCTGCCTGGATTTCCAGCGCCGCCTGATCGTTTGCCCATGCAAGATTAAAAGAAAGCCCGGTTCTGCCGGGCTTTTTTCTTGGTCGTCGGTTGCGTGATGCCTTCGCGATTATTGTGGCGGTGTGCCATTCAGCGCCAGCGCATTACCGGCGAGATAGAGCGATCCGCCGATCAGGATTCGCGGCGCGGGCTTGTTAGGGTCGAGACGCTTAGCCAACTCTTCAAGAGCTTCTTCGATGGAAGCCGTAGGAGCCGCCGTCAGTCCGGCATCAAAGACGGCGTGAGCGAGGACGACCGGGTCGATCGCTGCATCGGACCCGTGGATCGGCACGGTGAAGACGTATTCGGCAATGCCGGCGAAAGCCTTGAAATAGCCGACCTGATCCTTGGTGTTGATCATTCCGGCAATCAGAATCAGCGGACGCGCGCTCTTTTCTTCAAACCCTGCCATGGCTTCGGCGATGACTTCGCCCGCGCCAGGGTTGTGACCGCCGTCAATCCAGATTTCGCTCCCCTTTGGCGCAAGGTCGAAGATGCGGCCACGGGTGATGCGTTGCAGGCGGCCCGGCCATTCGACCGAGGTCATGGCCTTTTCGATCATGCGGTCGGTCACGCTGAAGCCGGCAGCCTTGACGGCGCGAATGGCAGCCGCGGCATTGCCGAGCTGATGGCGACCGGGAAGGCGCGGCAGTGGCGCATCGACAAGGCTGAACTCGTCCTGGTAGACCATGCGTCCATGTTCTTCATGGGCGGAGAAATCCTGACCATAGACGGCTGTCGGACATTTCAGCCGCTCGGCGGTAGCGATCAGCACATCGAGTGCGGCGTCGTATTCCTGATAACCGATGACGACCGGCGAGCCGGTCTTCATGATGCCAGCCTTTTCCGCGGCGATGAGTTCGACGCGATCGCCGAGATAGGCCTGATGGTCGAGCGAGATCGGCATGATCACCGAGACCGCCGGATTGGAAATGACGTTGGTCGCATCGAAACGGCCGCCGAGACCGACTTCCAGAACGACCACATCCGCTGGCTGTTCGGCAAAGAGCACGAAGGTGACTGCGGTCAGGATTTCAAAAACGGTAATATGCTGGCCATCATTCGCGGCTTCCACTCTTGCCAGGGCATCGGCAAGCATGGCGTCTTCCACCAGTCGCCCGGGTGCGCCGGAGACACCGATGCGATATCGTTCGTTCCAGTTGACCAGATGCGGTGAGGTGTGAACGTGGACGGCAAGGCCTGCCGCTTCCAGCAGAGCACGGCTGAAGGCAGAGACCGAGCCTTTGCCATTGGTGCCCGCCACATGAATGACGGGCGGCAGGCGCTTGTGGGGATTGCCGAGCTTCTCAAGGAGACGGGTGATCCTGTCTAATGATAGATCGAAGCCCTTGGGATGAAGCTGCATCAATCTGTCGATGATGCGTTCTGCCTCGCTCATGTCAGGCTTCGTCATATCTGTCATCCACCCCTCCGGAGCGATTTGTTCGAGGTGTCAGGCCGTGGCGGCCAGAGGCACGACATCCTTCGAGGTGTTGGCAGGCGTCTTCGTCATGATCTTTAAAAGATTGGCGAGCGTATCGGGGATCGAGTGGCGATCGACGACCATGTCCACCATGCCGTGGTCGAGAAGATATTCCGAAGTCTGGAAACCCTCGGGAAGCTTTTCGCGGATGGTCTGCTCGATGACGCGCTTGCCGGCGAAGCAGATTTCAGCCCCAGGCTCGGCAATGTGGACATCACCCAGCATGGCGTAAGAGGCTGTCACACCGCCCGTCGTCGGGTTGGTCAGAACCACGATGTACGGCATGCCCGCTTCTTTGAGCATGTTGACTGCAACCGTCGTGCGCGGAAGCTGCATCAGCGAGAGTATGCCTTCCTGCATGCGCGCACCGCCGGAAGCCGGGAACATGACGAGTGGGCAGCGCTCCGAAATCGCACGCTCGAATGCCTTGACGATCGCCTCGCCTGCGGCAATGCCGAGCGAGCCACCCATGAACTGGAACTCGTGCACGACAGCGACGATCTTCAGGCCTTGAAGCTTGCCGACGCCCGCCAGGATCGTGTCTTCCTGCTCGGTCTTTACGCGGCTATCGCGCAAGCGGTCGGAGTATTTCTTCGAATCACGGAATTTCAGCGGGTCCTGTGCCACTTTCGGCTGAGGCAGCGCCTCATAGGCACCGTCATCGAAAAGATCGGCAAGGCGCGCCTTTGCTGGCATTTTCATGTGGAAGCCTGACGCGGGAATGACCCACTTGTTATCTTCCAGATCCTTGTGGAAGACCATCTCGCCGGTTTCCGGGCACTTGATCCAGAGATTTTCCGGGGTGTCCCGGCGGCCCAGCATGGAATTGATCCGCGGGCGTACGTAATTGGTAATCCAGTTCACGTTTTTTACTCCTGACTGTCCGCGCTGAACCGACGATCCTTCGGCAGCAGTTGAGCGGAATGGTGACGCATCGCTGCGATTTCAACCTTATTCCGCTCGTCTTCTCTTAATTCAAAATCAGCATGGCGATTTCAAGTCGGTGCCGACCTGATACCGCCTTGGTCTTATGCGCGCGAGGCGCGCACGCCCGTCGAAAGGCCCTTTACCAGTGTTGTTACCGCCGGCACAGTGTCATTCGTCGCCTTGCCATCCTTGGTGAGGCTCAGCGCAATCTGGTTGACGATGGCCGAACCGACCACGACACCATCGGCCACCGCACCGATCGCCTTTGCGTGATCGGCCGTCTTGACGCCGAAGCCGACGCAGACGGGCAGATCGGTATGCGACTTGATCCGCTCCACGGCACCGGAAATCGTCGACGGATCGGGCAAGGCCGAACCGGTGATCCCGTTCATCGAGACATAATAGACGAAGCCGGAGGTGTTCTTCAGGACAGTCGGAAGACGCTTCTCATCGGTTGTCGGCGTTGCCAGACGGATGAAATTGACGTCCTTCTCGACAGCAGGGATGCACAATTCGTCATCCATTTCTGGCGGCAGATCGACCACGATCAGTCCGTCAATGCCGGCTGAGAGCGCGTCGTCCAGAAACTTGTCGACGCCGTAGATGTAGATCGGATTGTAGTAACCCATCAGCACGATCGGCGTCTCGTCATCTTCCTTGCGGAATTCACGCGCCAGATCGAGCGTGGTTGCCAGCGTCTGGCCACCCTTCAGCGCCCGCTGTCCGGCCATCTGGATCGCCGGGCCATCGGCCATCGGGTCGGAAAACGGCATGCCGAGTTCGATCACATCGGCACCGGCTTCCGGCAAAGCCTTCATGATACCGAGCGAAGTTTGGAAATCAGGATCGCCGCCCATGAAGTAGGTCACGAGGGCCGGACGATTTTGCGCACGCAGATCGGCAAAGCGCTTGTCCATACGTGCAGTCATATCAGAGTCCCATTCCCAGAATTTTACCGACCGTGAAAATATCCTTGTCGCCGCGGCCACAGAGATTCATCACAATGATCTCATCCTTGCCCATCTTCGGCGCGCGCTTGATGACTTCGGCCAGCGCATGGCTCGGCTCAAGCGCTGGAATGATGCCTTCGGTGCGCGTCAGCATCTGGAAGGCCTCAAGCGCCTCATTGTCCATGATCGGCACATACTCCACGCGACCGGCATCCTTCAGCCAGGAATGCTCAGGCCCGATGCCCGGATAATCGAGACCGGCCGAGATGGAATGACCTTCCTTGATCTGGCCGTCACCGTCCTGGAGAAGATAGGTGCGGTTGCCATGCAGGACTCCCGGCGAACCGGCGGTCAGCGAGGCGCAATGCTCTTCACCGTCCAGACCCTTGCCGCCCGCTTCGACGCCGACAATCTTGACGCTCGTATCATCGAGGAATGGATGGAACAGGCCGATGGCGTTGGAACCACCGCCTACGGCTGCGACCAGCATATCCGGCAAACGACCCTCGAGTGCCAACAGCTGCTCACGCGCTTCCTTACCGATAACCGACTGGAACTCACGCACCATTTCCGGATAGGGATGCGGGCCAGCTGCTGTCCCGATCATGTAATAGGTGTCGTCGACATTGGTGACCCAGTCGCGCAGCGCCTCGTTCATGGCATCCTTCAGCGTGCCGTGGCCAGCCGTCACCGGCTTCACTTCGGCACCGAGGAGCTTCATGCGGAACACGTTGGGCGCCTGACGCTCCACATCCGTCGCGCCCATGTAGACCACGCACGGAATACCAAAGCGTGCGGCGACCGTCGCGGAGGCCACGCCGTGCTGACCGGCACCGGTTTCGGCGATGATGCGGGTCTTGCCCATGCGCTTGGCAAGAAGGATCTGGCCAAGGCAGTTGTTGATCTTGTGCGAACCGGTGTGGTTCAACTCATCGCGCTTGAAGTAGATCTTCGCGCCACCAAGCTCAGCCGTGAGGCGTTCGGCAAAATAGATCGGGCTCGGGCGACCGGTATAATGGGTATTAAGGTGTTCAAGCTCTGCCTTGAACTCCGGATCGTTCTTGGCCTTTTCCCACTCGGCTTGCAGGTCGAGGATCAAAGGCATCAGCGTTTCGGCAACGAAGCGGCCTCCGTAGATACCGAAGCGTCCGTCCTCATCGGGACCGGCGCGAAACGAGTTGGGTTTCAGCGTTTCGTTCACTTTCAAACTCCCTGCAGCCTAGCCGATCGAACCGCATCGAAAAATGCGTCGATCCTGGCCAAATCCTTTACACCCGGCGCGCTTTCCACGCCTGAGGACACATCCAGTCCACCTGCCCCGGTTTTCGCCAGAGCCTCAGCGACGTTATCGGCGTTCAGTCCCCCGGAAAGCATGTAATTCACGCCTTCGTCAAGAGAATGCAGAACGCTCCAATCAAAGGAGACGCCATTGCCTCCCGGCAGTTCAGATCCCGCCGGCGCCTTGGCATCGAAAAGAAAACTGTCCGCGATCCCGATATAGGGATCGATCTTGGCGAGATCATCGGCGTCACGGATAGAAAAAGCCTTCATTACCGGCAGGCCGTAGAGCGCCTTGATGCTCAATACGCGCTCCGGGCTCTCGCTGCCATGCAATTGAAGGATATCAGGTTTCAGAAGATCGATGATCTCATCCAGCTCGTCGTTGTCAGCATTGACGGTGACGGCAACGATCTTGACGCTGCCACGGACGGCATCCGCCAATTTACCGGCAATATCCGGCTCGATGTTGCGCGGGCTCTTTTCGAAGAAGATGAAACCGATATGCGTCGCCCCACGCCGGACCGCGCGTTCGACGGCTTCCGGCGTTTTCAGCCCGCAAATCTTGATGTCCGGTGTTCTGGCACTTTTCATGACTGGGACGTGACATGAAAAGGCGTGCGAGTCGAGCCAAAATGCGGGGGAAGACGATCAGCCCAGACATGTTTCACGTGAATCCAAACCTTTGATTGAGCTCAATCGAAGTCTATGGCGTGAAGTTGAGACCCGTTCTGCTTTAGCCAGGCTTTTGCCTTCTCCATCTCCGGGCAGAGCTTCTTGCACAGTGCCCAGAATTTCGGTCCGTGGTTCATCTCTTTCAGATGGGCGACTTCGTGAGCGGCAAGATAATCGATAACGCTTTCCGGCGCCATGACGATGCGCCAAGAGAAGCTCAGGTTGCCCTCATGCGAACAGGAACCCCAGCGGCTGCGGGTATCCTTCATCGAAATGGAGCGCACCGGCCTTCCAACAGCCTTGGCGTGGATTGCGACAAGCCGCTCAAGATCGGCGCGTGCTTCCTTCTTGAGGAAGGTCGCCACGCGGCGTCCGGTATGTTCGGGCAAACCGCTGACCTTGAGCAGAGGCTGACCGTTTTCATCCTGGGCGATATGGGTGATACCGCGCATCGATCCCGTGTGCCGGATGGCGTGCGGCGTGCCGCGGATGGAAATGGTCGCACCATCGCTCATCCCCGTTGGCGCGGAAAACTTGGAAAACTTGGCTTCCAGCCAGCCCTGATGACGATCGAGAAACATGTCGACCTGCGCGTGATGCAGACCGTAGGGGATGGTCAGCGTCAGTGCTTTGCCGCCCGGCTCGATGCGAAGCGTGATGCGTGTTGCCCGCTGATTCTCCTTGATGGTGATCGGCACATTCCGCCCGCCAACGTCCACCGTGCGTTGGGTGAACACCGGTTTGCGGGAAGACGTCGATTTTGAGGACTTTCGAAGCAGCGAAAACATGACGCCGTCATAGCGCCTTCCGCCTCTAAAAGCCATCCGCCCGGTTCACCTCTAGGGTTGATGGTCGTTGAAAAAGGCCACCATCTGCGGAACAATCTCGTTGCGGAAGCGCGAACCGTTGAAGACGCCATAATGGCCGACATCCGGCTGCATATAATGGCGCCGTTTCTCTGCTGGCAGATTCAGGCAAAGATCATGCGCCGCCTTCGTCTGGCCGACACCGGAGATATCGTCATTCTCGCCCTCGACGGTGAAGAGCGCGACGTTGCGTATCGCAGCCGGATCAACCACCCTGCCCCTGTGCATCATCGTGCCTTTTGAAAGAGCATGCTCGATAAAGACGGTCTCGACGGTCTGGAGGTAGAACTCGGCAGTCAGATCCATGACGGCGAGATATTCGTCGTAGAACTCCCGATGCTTTTCAGCCGAATCGCCGTCGTTCTTGACGAGATTCAGATAGAAATCCTTATGCGCCGTCATGTGCCGGTCGAGGTTCATCGACATGAAGCCGGAGAGCTGGAGGAAACCCGGATAGACGGAACGCCCGAAACCCGGTTGCGGCCACGGAACAGCCATGACGACACTGTCGCGAAACCAGTCGATCGGCTTTGCTTTTGCCAGCTCGTTGACGCCTGTGGGATTGATGCGCGTATCGATCGGTCCACCCATCAGCGTCATCGACGCCGGTGCGAGAGGATCTTGATCCGCCTCCATCAACGCCACGGCAGCAAGAACCGGCACCGAGGGCTGGCAGACGGCAACCACATGGGCGCCACCACCCAAATGATGCAGCATCTCGATCACGTAGGAGATGTAATCATCCAGATCGAAGCGGCCTTCCGTCAGTGGAACCGTGCGCGCATCGATCCAGTCGGTGATGTAGATATCCGCATGGGGAAGCAGCGCTTCCACCGTGCCGCGCAAAAGCGTGGCGTAGTGACCGGACATCGGTGCCACCAACAGGATTTTAGGATCGGCTGGCCGATTTTCGGGAGGCGCACGATTGAAGTGGATCAGTCGGCAGAAGGCTTTCGACCAAACCACCTCTTCAGAGACCGCGGTGATTTTGCCATCGATCACGGTCTTGGAAATCCCGAATTCGGGCTTGCCGTAGCGACGCGTCAACCGCTCAAAGACTTCGAAGCCAGCGTCAAGGCTGCGGCCAAAGGCGGTATTGGACAGGGGATTAAGAGGATTGTTGCAGGCTTGGCGCATCAGGTCGGCACCGGCCCGCAAGGGTGCCATGGCCGCATGGTTCATTTCGTAAAGATGGTAGAACACGAATAAACGCCTCCCGTCGTCATCGTCGTCTTTTGTGACAGTCTAGCATCTTTTCGCAGTTGCACAAAACTGCTTGGTTCAGCCCTGCCCCTCCTCCGCCGGATACGGAGCGCGAGGAGGAGGCTGGACCGGTTCATTCTTTAGATATCGGCGACGAACGTCTGCTTCTGAGAGCCAAGACCTTCAATACCGAGTTCAACGACATCGCCGGCTTTGAGGAAGCGCTGTGGCTTCATGCCGAGACCGACACCAGGAGGTGTGCCGGTGGAGATGACGTCGCCTGGATGCAGCGACATGAACTGGCTGAGATAGGACACGACATTGGCAACACCATAGACCATGGTCTTGCTGGAGCCGTCCTGCATGGTCTCACCATTGACCTTCAGCCACATGCCGAGGTTCTGCGGATCGGCAATCTCGTCCTTGGTAACGAGCCATGGGCCGATCGGGCCGAAGGTGTCGCAGGACTTGCCCTTGGTCCACTGGCCCTGGCGCTCCGTCTGGAAGGCACGTTCGGAGACATCGTGCGAGACGCAGTAGCCAGCGACGTAATCGAGCGCGTCGGCTTCCGACACATATTTCGCTGTCTTGCCGATGACGACGCCGAGTTCGACTTCCCAGTCGGTCTTTTCAGAGCCACGTGGAATGACGACATTGTCGTTCGGGCCGACAATGGCCGAGGTGGCCTTCATGAAGATGACTGGCTCGGGTGGAACGGCGGCACCGGTTTCCGCAGCATGGTCCGAGAAGTTGAGACCGATGCAAATGAACTTGCCGGTTCCGGCAACGCAAGCGCCAATGCGATCTTCGGTGAGAACCGGAAGCGTGGACAGATCGAGTGCCGCAATCTTCTTCAAGCCTTCCGGCGAAATCGCTTCGCCGCCAATGTCCTTCACGTGGGCAGAGAGATCGCGGACTTTTCCTTCCGCATCGAGAATGGCGGGCTTTTCGTGGCCGGGCTGGCCGACACGCATCAGTTTCATGGATCTCTCCCAGTTGTCAGACAAGATGATGCATATATGAACGAACTATTTATCCTTGTCACCCCTTGACCATGAAGAGGCCTAAAAAATACGATCGCCCTTCCTTTCCTCCTCTGTTGATAAGGACAGATCATGACGACCAGCAATTCTCGTGAGACAGATTATCCTATTCACCCTCTTTTTCTCGATCGCTGGTCGCCGCGCGCCTATGACGGCGAGCCGATACCAAAGGACGATGTGCTGACGATCCTCGATGCAGCGCGATGGACGCCCTCTGCTTCCAACCTGCAACCTTGGCGCTTCGTCTATGCGCTTAAGGGCTCGCCAGAATGGGACGGGTTCGTGAGCTTTCTGATGGAAGGAAACCAGCGCTGGGCCAAGAACGCTGCGGCCCTGATCGTCATCCTGTCGCGCACCTACAATCTCCGCGATGGCGAGAAGAAGCCTGCGACCACCCACTCCTTCGACGCCGGTGCTGCCTGGTTTGCTCTTGCCATGCAGGCGCATAAGCTCGGTTATCATGCCCATGGGATGGCCGGCATTTTCAAGGATAAGATCGCCGAGCAGTTGGACGTGCCGGAAGGCTACGCCGTGGAAGCCGTGGTCGCGATTGGCAAGATCGCGCATAAGAGCACGCTTCCTGATGATCTTGCAGAACGGGAGGTACCGAGCAAAAGGCTTCCGCTGTCGGCGATCGCGTTCGAAGGTAAGTTCACCGGAAAGGCGGACTGACGTTCGGGAGATCCGAATATTAGCCGGATTCTAAAGAATCAGGCGATGCCCGAGAAGACGCTCGGAATCTGACTCGCCATGCGATTGTAGTCGGGCTCCTTCACTCTCACGCCATCCTCTGACTTGATCCGAGGAGTACCAGCGCCGCTCTGAATGCAATGTAGCAAATATCATGTCAGCTCCAGCTTGATGGAGGCGCAGCCACCCCTTCTCATCAGCAAAAAACCCGGCATCGCTGCCGGGTTTCTTAACAAACTGTTTCACGTGAATCGTGATGCAACACGATCCACAGCCAAATCAGATATCGAGGTTCGCGACGCTGAGCGCGTTTTCCTGAATAAAGTCGCGACGTGGTTCGACTTCGTCGCCCATCAAGCGGGCAAACAGCCCGTCGGCGTCGGTCGCGTCATTGACCTTGACCTGGAGGAGCGAACGCACATTGGCGTCAAGTGTCGTTTCCCACAGCTGCTCGGCGTTCATTTCACCGAGACCCTTATAGCGCTGCATGGAGAGACCCTTGCGCCCTGCGGCAAAGATCGCTTCCAGAAGCGCGCGGGGACCGGAGATCTGCAGGCTTCCATCCTTGCGTTGCAAGACCGGGACGGTTGCATAGACCTCGCGGCTGCGCGCCGCCAGCTGATCGATATGGCGGGCATCGGCGGAACCGAGCAGGCCCATGTCGATGGTGGAAAGTTCCTTGACGCCGCGCACCATGCGCTGGAAGCGCAAGCCGCCATCGGCCAAAACCTCACCAGACCAGCCACGCTCGGTCTCTTCAGCGATCATGTCCAAACGGCGAGAGACTTCAGCCACCGTCGCGTCTGCCTGGCTGGCGTCAGCCGAGATTTCAGGATTGAGCGCACCGGCGATCGCCGCCTGCTCCACGACGGAACGGTTGTAGCGGGAGTGCAGGCCATCGATCAGCGAACGCATGCGAACGGCATCCGCAATCACTTCGCGCAAATCTTCTCCAACTCGAACTTCGCCCGAGCCAAGCGTCAGCGATGCTTCCTCTATCCCCATGGAGATCAGGTAATCTTCAAGCGCCTTTTCATCCTTCAGATACTGAACGGACTTGCCGCGCGTCACCTTATAGAGAGGTGGCTGGGCGATATAGAGATGGCCGCGCTCGATCAATTCCGGCATCTGGCGGAAGAAGAAGGTCAGAAGCAGCGTGCGAATATGGGCGCCGTCCACATCAGCATCAGTCATGATAATGATCTTGTGGTAGCGCAGCTTATCGGCATTGAACTCGTCCTTGCCAATCGACGTGCCAAGCGCCGTAATCAGCGTGCCGATTTCCTGGCTGGACAGCATCTTGTCGAAGCGGGCACGTTCGACATTGAGGATCTTGCCGCGCAGTGGCAGGATCGCCTGGGTTTCACGTGAGCGTCCCTGTTTGGCCGAACCGCCAGCGGAATCACCCTCGACGAGGAAGAGTTCGGACTTCGCCGGATCGCGCTCGGAACAATCCGCAAGCTTGCCCGGCAGTGAGGCGATATCGAGAGCGCCCTTACGACGGGTCAGCTCGCGTGCCTTGCGCGCCGCTTCACGTGCGATGGCAGCTTCGACAACTTTCCCGACAAGGATTTTTGCTTCCGTCGGATGTTCTTCGAACCAGGTGCTGAGCGCTTCGTTGACGAGATTTTCGACAACCGGCCGCACTTCGGAGGAAACGAGCTTGTCCTTGGTCTGCGACGAGAATTTAGGGTCAGGAACCTTCACCGACAGAACGGCAGTTAGACCTTCACGGCAGTCTTCGCCCTGAAGCGAGACTTTTTCCTTCTTGGTGATGCCGGAGCTATCCGCATAGGAGGTGACCTGACGCGTCAGCGCACCGCGGAAGCCTGCCATATGCGTGCCGCCGTCGCGCTGGGGAATGTTGTTGGTAAAGCAGAGCACATTCTCGTGGTAGCTGTCGTTCCACCACATCGCCACTTCCACCGTGATGCCGTCCTTTTCGCCGCGAATGGAAACGGGCTTATCCACCAGCGGCTTCTTCGCGCGGTCGAGATAGCGCACGAAGGCTTCGAGACCGCCATCGTAAACCATCTCCTCCTGCTTGATATCGGAGTGGCGCTTGTCGGTCAGAAGAATGCGAACGCCGGAATTGAGGAAGGCGAGTTCGCGCAGGCGATGTTCGAGAGTGGCGTAATTATATTCCGTCATGGTGAAGGTCTCGGTGCTCGCCAGGAAGGTGACTTCCGTGCCGGAGCGGCCTTCATATTCGCCGATGACTTCCAGCGGCTTGTCCGCGACGCCGTGGGTGAAGGAGATTTCATGGACCTTGCCATTGCGGCGGATACGAAGCTTCAGCCAGACGGACAGGGCGTTGACGACCGAAACGCCCACGCCATGGAGACCACCAGATACCTTATAGGAATTCTGGTCGAACTTGCCGCCGGCGTGGAGCTGCGTCATGATGACTTCAGCAGCGGACACGCCTTCGCCGGTGTGTATGTCTGTCGGGATGCCGCGGCCGTTATCCGTGACGGTGACGGAGCCATCGGCATTCAACGTCACGGTGACGAGATCGGCATGACCGGCCAGCGCCTCGTCGATGGCGTTGTCCACCACCTCATAGACCATGTGGTGAAGGCCGGACCCATCGTCAGTATCCCCGATATACATGCCGGGACGTTTGCGCACAGCATCGAGGCCCTTGAGAACCTTGATCGAATCGGCTCCATATTCCGTATTCACGCTGTTTTCGCTCGACGGTGTTTCAGTCATAAGCATTCTTTCCAATGGGCGCTGCCAGAGCGCACCGCTTTTTCGGGCGCGCAATCGCAGCGAATCACTTTCAATCCAGTTGGCCGACTATAGGAATTCCGCCCCGATATCCAAAGTCTGCGCCCCTCAAACCCTCGATAAAACAGGGGATAGCGCGACTTTCAGTCACAAGAACGGCCTTTTTGCAGCACGGCTGATAACTCGTCTATCACAGTCGGAGGCAGCTTGCGAATATCACGCGCAAGAGCGTTGGCAAAAGCGGTATATTCCGGCGCAAGACCCGCCGTATCGATGGTGACACGGGGATGCGATGTACCCGCCAAGCGGAACAATTCCTCAGCGTCATCCCAGATGATGTTGAAGTATCCAGCAATGCGCTGCAACAGATCAAAGCTTGGGGTACCACGTTTCCCGTGTTCCAGAGCAGAGAGATAGGCAGGCGAAACGCCGATTGCGAGTGCCATCTCTTTTTGCGTCACGCCCTTTTGCTCTCGCAACCGCCGGACCGCTTCGGCAAAAGGTGTCACGTCTTGTCTCCGCGCCTGCGGGCCAGCCGCACGTAAAGTGCGCCGTCCCCTCCATGGTTCATGGAGGCGTCCTCGTAAGACGAAATCAGGTGGCGGTATTCGGGTTTGGAAAACCACATGGGCACCGCGCGCTTCAACGCGCCGTCGCTGCCCATGGACCGGCCCTTGCCGGTGATCACCAATACATGGCGCAAGCCCCGCTCATGCGCACGCACGAGGAAATCGAGCAACACCGCATGCGCCTCGCTCTGGAACATGCCGTGAAGATCGATGCGCGCCTCAAGCGCCAGGCGACCGCGGGTCAGCTTACGCTTGACCGGCTTTTCCAACGGATGATGGACCCGGTCCTTCTTCACATTCGGCGTGGAAGGCTCGGGAACCGGCTCTATGATCATGCGCGGAAACGGTGGATTGGACTTGGCGGGCGCGACGGGCGGCGCGGTCGCAGGCTCCGCCTCGACATCCTCGAAGGTCAGCAACTCTTCCATGCGCCCGGACATGGGTCGTGCCGTCCGGGCGACCTTCCCCCAGAGAACACGCTCCTCCTTGCCGAGTTTGCGCCCACCCTTCATCAGGAATACCTTTTCGCAGCCTCTTTCGGGATGAGTATAGTGAAATCCGCTTGATTGCGCACGGTGCCTGCAAGCTCCCCTGCTCCGTCCCCCGAGCCGGTGAAGATATCGCCCCGCGCCGGTCCGACGATGGCAGATCCGGTATCGAGCGCCAGCATCAAGCGGGCAAAAGGCTTCCCACCATCGAGATGGGTCAGGCTCTGCGACTGGATGAAAAAGGGGAAACCAAAGGTGTGGATCAAGCGGTCGACGGCGAGAGATCGCTCCGCAACCAGCGGCACCTTGGCCGCGGCAATTGGTCCGAGATCGAGCCCGTCTACTGCTGCCTCACGGAAGAAGATGTAGGATCGATTGTGCCAGAGCACTTCATCCACCTGGTCGGGATGATCGGCAAGCCACCGACGAATGGTCTGCATCGAGATGGTCGCTGAATCCAATTCTCCACGATCCAGCAGGAGGCGACCGATCGGCGAAAAGCGGTGCCCAGCCTTTGCAGAATAGGTAATGCGTTTCAGTGACCCATCCGTCAATCTGAGCCTTGCAGCGCCCTGAACATGGACGAAGAAGAGATCGACCTTGGATTTCGCAAAGGCGATTTCGAGACCCCTGCCCTCAAGATAGCCCTGATCGATCTGCCGACGATCCGGATATTCGGAAATTTGACCGTCCTTCTCCAAGGCAAAAGCGTAGTAGGGATCGATATGGGAGGGGCGGTTTCCATCATCGAGATCGATCAGATCGGCGGGCCGATTGTAGATCGGATATTTCCAAACGTTGTCTCGTATGGCCGAGACCTCAAGTTCCGGCTCATAGAAAGCGGTAACGAAGCCGCGCTTGTCATTCGGCAAAGTGATCCGGAAGGGAACGCAGTGTTCCTCGAAGAAGGCGCGTGCCTGATCGGGACCGACAATATTTGCAGCCTTTGCCTTTTCCAGCAGCGCGGTTAGGTCCTCGGCTGTGAGGCCTAAGCTTGCAGTGCGATAGGGTTTGCCCTTGGTAAGATAGTTCAGAATATCGCCCATGGCGGCAAAAAGGGCTGAGGGATCATCCTGCCCCCAGCCCTCCAGCTCATCAAATGACACCCGTGTCAGGTGAAAATCAGCGTCCGTGCTCATGCTTCGGATTCGGTTGCGATTAGCTTCCAGTTCGGATCACGCGAACGGATATCACGGGAGAAGGTCCAGATATCGTCTACCTCGGATACGTTTTCAGGGTCTCCATCCACCAGCTTGCCGTCCTTGTCGTAGGTGGCGGATATCAACTGGCTGATGATGCGCAATGTGATCTGCTCTTCTGAACCACGCACCGCAGCCTGGGTGATATCGATCTTCTCGATGCCGACGAAGGTGGACTTCACCACTTCGCCGCGCTTTTCGCGGTCGGAGATTGCCGCATCGAAACCCTCATAAACTTCCTTGGACAGGAGATTCTTCAAGCTGTTGCGGTCGCCATCGGCAAACGCCATGACGATCATCTCATAGGCCATGCGGGCACCGTTGAGAAATTCCTTGGGCTGGAAGGACGGATCGCTCTCGACCAGCTGGCGCAAGGAGTCGTTCAGAGCAGAACCGGGAGCCGCCACCGCGTCCACAGCGGCAAAACGATTTTCCTCGGTCTCGCCACGCTTCGGCAAGGTAACGACCTTGTTATCGTCGACCGGCGCTTTTGCAGCTTCACGAGCGCTGAAAGGATCAAATGGCGGCTTCTCGTTGCCGGTGCGGCGGCCAAGCACACTGCGCAGCTGGAAAAAGATCAGCACCGCCGCCACAAGGAAAAACAATGTTATGAAGTCGCTTGAGCCCATCTTTTACCGAAACCACCATTTAAATCCAATGTTGAACCATCATATAGTCTGCATCCGTGCAATCTTCAAATATGCAGATTCAATCGGCGGTTCATGCAGATCGGTTTTCTGCTCACATTACAACACGCAAGGCTAGAAATATGCGTTTCTCACTGCTGCCGGTCATCGTCCTGCTGATGCCCATTCTGGAAATCGCCGGCTTCATCGTCGTCGGAAAGGCAATCGGTCTGTGGCCAACCCTCGCGTTGATCGTGCTCACCTCGATGCTGGGCCTGATCATCCTGCGCAATGGCGGGCTTGGCATGGTGCGTAATCTGCAAAATGCAGGCCGCACCGGCGACCAGCCGGCAGAGGCGCTTGTCAGCGGCGGTATGCGCGTGATCGCGGGTATTCTGCTCTTCGTTCCCGGCTTCATCACCGATGTCATAGGGCTTCTTCTGCTTGTCCCGGCAGTGCGGAGGTTTTTCTGGAAGGCGTTTCGGCCGAACATCATTGTCACGGATTTTGCCCGCGGAGGCTTTCGCAGCAATTCACGAGGTCCGGCATCATCGAAAGTGGTCGATCTGGATGATGAGGATTTTCATAGAGAAGGTCCGAACAATTCACCCTGGTCACCGGATCGCAACGACCGCGATCTGCCGAGACACTAACTCTCCGGCGGGGGCGGAAGGGTTGTAAGCCCCCGGCCCAGATGATAGACGGCTTTCACGGCATTCACTTTGCGAGGCATATCATGACCACTGAAAATGGTGCACAGAACGGCGCGGCGCCGTCTCTCAATATTCTGACCCAGTACACGAAGGATCTTTCATTCGAAAATCCGGGTGCACCGCGTTCGCTTCAGGCTCGTGATGGCGCGCCTTCGATCAACATTAATGTCAACGTCAATGCAAACCCGATTTCCGGTTCGGATTTCGATGTTGTCTTGACGCTGAACGCCGAAGCCAAGGATGGCGACAAGGTTCTGTTCGTGGCCGAACTGACCTATGGCGGTGTCTTCCGCATCACCGGCTTCCCGCAGGAGCACATGCTGCCGGTTCTCTTTATCGAGTGCCCGCGCCTGCTCTTCCCCTTCGCCCGTCAGATCATTGCAGACGTGACACGCAATGGCGGCTTCCCGCCACTGATGATCGACCCTATCGATTTCGCGCAGATGTTTGCTCAGCGCGTCGCTGAAGAACAGGCCCGCTCTCAGGTCCAAGCCGTTCCGAACTGATCGGATCGAAACACACCCCTTCAGAACCCGGGTTCAAACGCCCGGGTTTTTTGTTGGCCGGATGGCAGGTCGGAAACCTCAGGATGACTGGCGGTACTTGTTCCAGATCGCCTTGTCGCCCATGGACTGAACAAGCTTCTCATGGGCCGCCAGTGCCTGCATATCAAGTCGCGGTGGGAGTGGCCGCTCACGCTGTAGCGGTGCCACAGGCTGTTCGTCCTCATGCATAGCGACTTGCGTTTTCGCCGCCGAACCAAAACCAAGCGCCGTCTGACGGCCACCGATCATCTCGATGTAAACTTCCGCCAAAAGTTCGGAGTCGAGCAATGCGCCGTGCTTGTCACGACGTGAATTGTCGACGCCATATCGACGGCAAAGCGCATCGAGGGAATTCGGACCCATAGGATGCTTCCGTCGCGCCAGCGCCAGCGTATCCGTCACCCATTCCAGCGACACGGGCTCAATACCCAAGCGGGCAAATTCCGCGTTGATGAAACCCATATCGAAGGTGGCATTGTGCGCCACCCAACGGGCACCATCGAAAAATTCGCGAATCTGGCCGACAACATCGGCAAATTTCGGCTTGTCCTGGAGAAACTCATCGGTGATCCCATGCACCGCGAGCGCATCCGGATGCACCTTACGATCTTCCGGATTGATGTAGATGTGGATCGATCTGCCAGTTGGAAAATGATTGACGAGCTCAATCCCGCCAATTTCAATGATGCGGTCGAACTTGGACTCCAAGCCTGTGGTTTCCGTATCGAAAATAATTTCGCGCATCGAATTCGTATCCTTGTACATGCTGGCACTCATCCTCAAGCTCTCTGCGGTTATAGAACTACCGCTGCGAAAGGGCCTGAAGCACGGAGCGGACCTGGGCTTTTGCGTCCTCAATACCACGTCCCGTATCGATGACGAAATCGGCTTTCCTGCGCTTGTCCGCATCCGGCATTTGCCGGGCCAGGATCATAGCAAACTTCGCTTCCGTCATGCCTGGGCGCGATAAGACACGCTCCCTCTGAATATCGGGCGCACAGCTGACAACCACGACAACATCCACGCGCGTCTCGGCCTTCGTCTCGAATAGCAGCGGGATGTCGAGAAGTGCGACTGCCATACCCTTGGCTCTTTGCTCCAAGATGAAAGCATCCTGTCTGGCGCGGACGAGCGGGTGAACTATGTTTTCCAGAACGGAAAACTGAGCCGGATTCTCACGCAGCATCTGGCTTAAGATCGCCCGGTCTACCTTCCCTTCCCTCACAGTCTTCGGGAAGACGACAGCAATCGGCGCGACGGCGTCCGTCTCGTAAAGCTCATGTACCAGTGCATCGGAGTCACAAACCGGCACACCTTCTTCGGCAAAAAGTCTGGCGGTTGTGGTCTTTCCCATACCAATGGAGCCGGTCAGGCCGATGACGATCATGCGTGCCGATCCATATCTGCAACGATCATCGCGCGAAGTGCCGGGGTGACATCCGGTTTTTGCCCAAACCACTTTTCAAAACCAGGTCGGGCCTGATGAAGCAGCATTCCAAGACCATCGACTGTCACAAAACCCTGCTGTTCCGCCATCGCCATGATCGGCGTTTGCAATGGCACATAGACGATATCCGTCACCACTGCGTTCTTCGACAGAGGTGAAAAGTCGATGAAGGGCGCCTCTGCACCATCCATGCCAAGCGAGGTGGTGTTGACGAAAAGCCCGCAGCCTTTCAAGACCTCGCCAAGGGCGTCCAATGAATGCGCGTAGACATTTGAACCGAACCGGTCGGCAAGTTCCTGCGCCCGTTCCACGGTACGATTGACGACGTGGATTTCCGAGATGCCACGATTGCGAAGGGCCTGGATGACGGCACGGCTGGCGCCCCCTGCCCCAAGCACCAGCGCTTTATCGGTCTTCTCCCAACCAGGCTGCTTATCATCGAGATTGGCGACAAAGCCAAAACCGTCCGTATTGGTCGCATGGAGCACGCCGTCTTCAATCCAGATCGTATTGGCCGCACCAAGCTCTTCAGCCAGTTCATCGGGCTTGTCCGCCAATCGGTAGGCGGATTCCTTGTGGGGAATAGTGACGTTTCCGCCGACATAGGGTGCATCCTTTTGCTTCAAAGAGCCAAGGAATGACGTAAAATCTTCGGGTGATTTTTCCACCGCCTCATAAAGACCATCGATCTGAAAATGGTTCAGCCAAAAATTATGGATCAAAGGGGAGCGGGAATGCTTGATCGGATAGCCGGTTACGAAAGCTTTCTTGGTTAATGTTTCACGTGAATCAGCCATCGATCACTCCAAGTTCCCGCAATTGCGTCAAAAGAGGAAGAAGCGGTAGCCCGAGAATGGTGAAGTAATCGCCTTCAATATCATTGAATAGCTGGATTCCCTCTCCTTCCAACTGATAGGCGCCGACGCTGGAAAGAACCTTTGAGCCGGATCGTTCGAGATAACGAGAGACGTATTCGGATGAGAGTTCCCGGACCGTCATTCTTGCAATACTGACGGCTCCCCATTGCACCTCCCCATTCCTTGCCAGTGCGACGCCGCAATTCAACAGGTGCGTCTTGCCGGATAGGGATAGGAGATTTGCATGGGCCTCCTTCAGATCCTTCGCCTTGTGATAAATCCTGCTGCCAAGCGACATGGTCTGGTCCGAACCGATGACGACGGCATCCGGGTGCAAAAGGCTCACGGCAACTGCCTTGGCCCGGGCGAGCTCCAGCGCAATAGTCTCGGGCGCTGCCCCATCCGCTTCAAGCCTGGCATCAATCGCGCGCTCATCGATATCCGCTGGAATGCTTGAAAACGTAAGACCAGCGTTGCGCATCAGCATCTGGCGCGAGGCGCTGGCAGATGCAAGGATCAGTTCGGACGTCATGGCTGTCTCCGATAAATATCGAGAATCGGATTAGCGTGTCCGTTGACGCAGGGCAAGGATAGCAGCAGCCGTCTCTTCGATCGAACGCCGGGTCACGTCGATCAGGGGCCAGTTGTTACGGGCGCAGAGCGCGCGCGCATATTTCAGCTCCTCCATGATTGTCGCCCGGTCGATATATTGTCCCCTGTCGAAACCACCCGTGGCGCCGAGTTCGCGGTTCTCGCGGATTTGAGATATCCGATCGGACGTCGCGACCAGCCCGACAATCAGAGGCTTGGTGGCCCTGTAGATACTTTCGGGCAAGGGCACATTCGGAACGACTGGAATATTCGCGGTTTTGATGCCGCGATTTGCCAGATAGATGCTCGTCGGCGTTTTCGAGGTGCGGCTGATCCCGATTATGACGACGTCCGCCTCATCGTAATGTTCCGGCATCTGCCCATCATCATGATCCATGGCGAAATTCAGCGCTTCAATCCGGGCGAAATAATCCGCGTTCAAGGCATGTTGTGCCCCCACCCGCCGTCGCGAGGTCGCGCCAAGATAGGTCTGAAAGATGCCGATGATCGGCTCCAGCACGTTCACGCAGGGCACGCCAAGCGCGTGGCACTGGATCTCGAGGAAAGAGGACAGCTGCTGATCGACGATGGTGTAAAGCACGATACCGGGCTGGCGATCGATCTCCTCCACCACTGTCTGCAACTGCTTTTGATTGCGGATCATCGGATAGACATGTTCGATCGGCATGGATGCGTGAAACTGCGCCGTGACTGCTCGGCCGGCAGACATCAGAGTCTCTCCGGTTGAGTCCGATATCAGGTGTAGATGGAAGAAGTTTTTTTTGTTCTCCACGCTGTTTTTGGACCCCTGTTGATAAGGATGGACAAATCCGGGACGGCACTCGCGACCCGTCCAGCCAGGCGGAAAACTGCCTATTTATCCACACTTCGCTATCCGGTGTAGCAAGCTAAGAGGCCGCTGTGAATTGCTGGGAGAAAGGAAAATCGATCTCGGCCTGTTATCTTCTTATCCACAGCTACGGAGTCATCTTTCACTCTCATAAGTCTATGAAAAATATGATCTAAACAGCGTTATCCAAAACGATCCAGAAAAAGCGGTTTTAGGAAATCCACATCGTGCGGCGCCATCGGTCAAGTGCGGCATATTAGCTTGAAAGTTTTTAATCCTTGCTACTCACCGACTCTAAGAAATAGAAAATCTTTTAAATCTCTTTGTTTTTTTATTTAGAAAAGTTGAGTGCGATGACCGAACGGACTGTTATGAGGGTCTTGGGTGGGGAAACGGTAAGCCCTCCTCCGATCTGGCTTATGAGACAAGCCGGTCGATACCTTCCGGAGTATAGGGAAACGCGGAAGATCGCGGGAAGTTTCCTGGATCTCTGTTACAATCCGGATTTGGCAACAGAGGTAACGCTTCAGCCCATCCGTCGTTTCGGTCTGGATGCCGCAATTCTGTTCTCCGATATCCTGGTGATCCCGGATGCGCTGAAACGGAATGTCAGTTTTTCCGAGGGTAAAGGTCCACAGATGGACCCGATCAGCGCGCCCGAAATCGATGCTCTCGACCCGTCCGGTGTCATTGCCCATCTCGATCCGGTGTTCCGCGCCGTTCAAAAACTGCGGGCCGAACTGCCCCAGCAAACGACGCTGCTCGGTTTCTGTGGCGCCCCCTGGACGGTTGCGACCTACATGATTGCCGGCCACGGCACGCCCGATCAGGCGCCTGCCCGCCTCTTTGGCTATCAGCATCCACAGGCGATGGAAAAGCTCTTGGCGCTCCTGGCGGAGATGTCGGCGGATTATCTGGTGGCGCAGCTCGATGCGGGTGCGGATGCCGTGCAGATTTTCGATTCCTGGGCGGGTGTGCTGGGTGAGAAGGAGTTTGACGAGTATGCGGTGAAACCGGTCGCCCGGATCATCCGATCGGTGCGGGCGCGCAGGCCGAATGCCAGGATCATCGCCTTTGCCAAGGGTGCCGGCATTCTGCTGAAGGACTATCGCCAGAAGACCGGTGCCGATGCGATCGGTCTCGATTGGAGCGTTCCGTTGTCCTTTGCGCGTGATCTCCAGAAAGACGGCCCGGTCCAGGGTAATCTCGATCCTATGCTGATGATTGCCGGTGGCAAGCCTCTGGGCGATGGCATCGACGCAATCCTGCAATCTCTTGGACAGGGACCTTTGATCTTCAACCTAGGCCACGGCATCACGCCCCAAGCCGATCCTGAGAACGTCACGCGACTGGTGGCGCATGTCCGTTCTCAAGGAGCCTCCAGATGAGTGAGGAAACGCAGACGTCTGCCAAGGCTGGGCGGAAGACGCATCTTCGTGCCGCCGCGGCGCTTGCCGTTTTCATCGGGTTTATTGCGCTGATCCTGCATATCGATCCGGCTGACGCCTATCTCTGGATCAAGGCACTGCACATCATCGCGGTGATATCCTGGATGGCGGGGCTGCTGTACTTGCCAAGGCTGTTCATCTACCACACGGATGCCCCTGTCGGCTCGGTGCAGTCGGAAACCTTCAAGGTGATGGAACAGCGTTTGATACGGCTCATTATGAACCCGGCGATGATGGTGAGCTGGATGCTTGGCCTCTATCTCGCATGGTCGGTTTATGGCTTTCAGGGTGGCTGGCTGCATGCCAAAATCGCACTGGTCATCGCGCTAACAGCCACCCATGTGTATTTTAGCCGCAGCGCAAAAGCTTTCGGTCGGGATGATAACAGACGCCCTGCCCGTCACTGGCGGTTGATGAATGAGGTGCCTACGGCCCTCATGATCGTGATAGTCATACTTGTGGTTGTGAAACCGTTCGGATAACTGACGATCACGATAATTTTCCCGGAATTGTTGCTTTGCTCTTGCGGCGACGGGTTCGAAACGCTATTTTCAGCCCACTCATCTCCTGGCATGTGAATTATTCAGACGGCTGCGGTTGCACCTCAGAAGCTGATTCGCGAACACGCCGCTCCCCCACATATTTTTTAAAGACGGTCTTTCTCTTCATGGCTGAAATGAAGCTACAGGAACTCAAAAGCAAATCTCCGACCGATTTGCTGACGTTTGCCGAATCCTTGGAAGTTGAAAATGCGAGCACCATGCGCAAGCAGGAGCTCATGTTCGCAATCCTCAAGATGCTGGCGAGCCAGGATGTCGAGATCATCGGGGAAGGCGTCGTCGAAGTTCTTCAGGACGGTTTCGGCTTCCTGCGCTCCGCCAACGCAAACTATCTGCCCGGTCCGGATGATATCTACATCTCGCCCTCCCAGATCCGCCGCTTCTCGCTGAAGACCGGCGATACGGTTGAGGGACCGATCAGAGGACCGAAGGAAGGCGAACGCTATTTCGCCCTCCTGAAGGTCAACACCATCAATTTCGACGATCCGGAGAAAATCCGTCACAAGGTTCACTTCGACAACCTGACGCCGCTCTACCCGAACGAGCGCTTCAAGATGGAACTGGACATTCCGACATCGAAGGATTTGTCAGCGCGCGTCATCGATCTCGTCGCGCCGCTCGGTAAGGGCCAGCGTGGCCTGATCGTCGCTCCTCCGAGAACCGGTAAGACGGTCCTGTTGCAGAACATCGCCCATTCGATCACTGCCAACCATCCGGAATGCTATCTCATCGTCCTGTTGATCGATGAACGTCCGGAAGAAGTGACCGACATGCAGCGTTCGGTAAAGGGTGAGGTAGTCTCCTCAACCTTCGATGAACCTGCCGTTCGTCACGTTCAGGTTGCTGAGATGGTCATTGAGAAGGCCAAGCGTCTTGTTGAGCATGGCCGCGATGTAGTCATTCTTCTCGACTCGATTACTCGTCTCGGCCGCGCTTACAACACCGTTGTACCGTCTTCCGGTAAGGTTCTGACCGGTGGTGTCGACGCCAATGCGCTACAGCGCCCCAAGCGCTTCTTCGGCGCGGCGCGTAACATTGAAGAAGGTGGTTCGCTCACCATTATAGCCACCGCGCTGATCGATACGGGCAGCCGTATGGATGAAGTCATTTTCGAAGAGTTCAAGGGTACGGGTAACTCTGAAATTGTGCTTGATCGCAAGGTTGCCGACAAGCGCATCTTCCCGGCCATGGACATTCTCAAATCCGGTACGCGTAAGGAAGACCTGCTTGTGCCCCGTCAGGATCTGCAAAAGATCTTTGTCCTTCGCCGCATCCTGGCCCCGATGGGAACGACCGATGCGATCGAGTTCCTCATCGACAAGCTCAAGCAGACGAAGAACAATGGCGACTTCTTCGATTCGATGAACACCTGATCTCATTAGCCGGATTCTCTGGCAGACTATCGGCTGCGCTTCTAAACTGGGGGCGCGGCCATTTTGTTGAGAAGAGCTTTGGCATGTCACAATCGACCGATACGATTTATGCGCTCTCTAGCGGATCGCTTCCCGCGGGCGTTGCCATCATCAGGATCAGCGGTTCTAAGGCTGTCGAGGCTCTGCGGTCTTTGGTGGGCGATAACCTCCCTTCCCCGCGTCAAGCGAGCCTCAAAACGATTCGTCACCGAAATGGCGATGTCGTCGATCAGGCCCTGGTTTTGCAATTTCTGTCACCCCATTCCTTTACTGGTGAGGACTGCGTCGAGTTGCATGTGCACGGAAGCCGCGCCGTTGTATCCGCAATCTTCCAACTGCTGGAAAGCATGCCTGGCCTACGCCATGCAGAGGCTGGAGAGTTCTCCCGCCGGGCGTTCGATAATGGCAAGATGGATCTTGTCGAGGTGGAAGGCCTAGCAGACCTGCTACAGGCGGAAACAGAGATGCAGCGCCGCCTGGCGGTCGAACAGAGCAGCGGCCATCTGTCCAGCCTCTATGATGGTTGGGCGAGCCAACTGACCCGCTGCCGAGCTCTGATCGAAGCAGAACTGGACTTCGCTGACGAAGACGATGTGCCCGACTCCGTTGCCACTCAAGTTTGGAAGACAGTTGGGGATCTGGAAAGCGAACTCGCTCGTCATCTGGCAGACGGACAAGGTTCGGAGATCATCCGGGACGGATTCAATGTGGCTCTGGTTGGTGCGCCGAATGTGGGCAAATCCAGCTTGATGAATGCGCTCAGTGGCCGTGACGTGGCGATCGTCACCGATATAGCGGGTACGACCAGGGACGTGTTGAGCGTCGATCTTGATATCGAGGGCTACCTTGTGACGCTCTTCGATACTGCGGGATTGCGCAACGCGACCGATGTTGTCGAGCAGGAAGGCATCAAGCGGGCTGAACGAACCGCGGAAGCAGCCGATCTCGTGCTCCTTCTTCAAGATACCGATTCGGAACCGGAACAAGTCAGAACTTATGCACACACGATATTAGTGAGGACCAAGGCCGATCTATTGCCGGATCGAGACTCACATCCGGATATTATTTTCATATCTGCGAAAACGGGTACGGGGCTTGCGACTCTTAAATCTGTTATCAAGTATGCTATCGACCAAAAGATTGGGTCTGGCACCAGCCTGATGCCAGCGAGGTCGCGTCATAAAAAACGGCTTGAAGAGACGCTAGACTATGTTAGAGAAGCGTTGAAATCCGAAGGTGCGGAACTTGCAATCCGTTCGGAGTACCTTCGTCTAGCAGCAACGTCACTTGGGCGGATCACTGGTAGGGTCGACGTCGAAGATTTACTTGGCGTCATATTTTCCGAATTTTGTATCGGTAAATGATTCACGTGAAACACAGGGTGTGAGTCACCCACTTCTTTGTTGGAAATTCCATGGTTTATGATGTTGTCGTCATTGGGGGCGGTCACGCAGGCAGTGAAGCAGCCGCGGCGTCAGCGCGTTATGGCGCTCGTACCGCGCTGCTTACGCATAAGCGTGATACCATAGGCGTCATGTCCTGCAACCCTGCGATTGGCGGTCTGGGCAAAGGTCATCTCGTGCGGGAAATCGATGCTCTCGATGGCCTGATGGGTCGCGTTGCGGACGCGGGCGGGATTCAATTTCGCATGCTCAACCGCAAGAAGGGCCCTGCCGTCCGTGGACCACGTACCCAGGCAGATCGACGGCTTTATCGAGAGGCGATGCAGCGTGAGATCGATAACATTGAGAACCTCGAGATCATTGAGGGGGATGCCTTTGACATCGAAACCGAGAATGATGAAATAAAATCGGTTATTCTCGCTGACGGGCGCCGCGTTGCCTGCCGCGCCGTTGTGCTCACAACCGGGACATTTTTGCGCGGTCTTATTCATATCGGATCCGAAAAGATCCCGGCGGGCCGTGTCGGTGAGAGTCCGTCGCTCGGTCTTTCGGGGACCTTATTGCGGGCCGGGCTGGCTCTTGGACGTCTCAAGACCGGTACCCCTGCGCGGCTGGACGGCCGCACAATCGATTGGGCCGGGTTGGATAAGCAGGGTCCCGATGAGGATCCAATCCCCTTTTCCTTCATGACGGACAGGATCACCAATCCCCAGATTGATTGCGGTGTTACGCGCACGACGCCCGAGGGCCACAATATCATTCAGGACAATATTCATTTGTCCGCGATGTATTCCGGTCAGATCGAGGGCGTCGGACCGCGCTATTGCCCTTCTATCGAGGATAAGATCGTCCGCTTCGGAGAGCGTGATGGCCATCAAATCTTCCTTGAGCCGGAAGGTCTCGATGATCACACCATCTATCCAAATGGCATCTCAACATCGCTTCCGGCACGCGTGCAGGAAGCGTTCATCCACTCTATTCCCGGGCTGGAACAGGTCACTATTCTTCAACCGGGCTATGCGATTGAGTATGACTATGTTGATCCCCGCGAGTTGAGGCCTTCTCTCGAGTGCCGAAAAATTCCAGGTCTTTTCCTAGCGGGACAGATCAATGGGACCACGGGCTATGAGGAAGCCGGAGCGCAGGGGCTTGTTGCCGGGCTGAACGCGGCGCGACTGACCAGTGGTGCAGACGCGCATATATTCAGCAGAACCGACTCCTATATCGGTGTGATGATCGACGATCTCACCTCCAAAGGCGTAACCGAGCCCTACCGCATGTTCACGTCACGGGCAGAATATCGTCTGTCCTTAAGAGTTGACAATGCCGACCTGCGATTGACACCCATCGGGTTGAACGTAGGTATTGTGGCTCCTGAGCGGGCATCCAAGTTCCAAGCGTACACTGAGGCCCTGGACAACGGTCGCCAATTGCTGAAAGAGCTTGCAATCACGCCGACACAAGCCGCGAAGCAGGGGCTGAAACTCAATCAGGATGGGCAGCGTCGCAGCGCTTATGAATTGCTTGCGTACCCGGAGATGACTCTGGACGCTCTGAAACCTATTTGGCCGGAATTGAATGCGCTCGCCCCACGCGTTGCGGAGGTCCTAGAGATCGAGGCCAGCTATGCTGTATATATGCAGCGTCAGAATGCGGACATTATCGACATCAAGCGTGACGAGGATCGTTCCATTCCTGAAGACTTCGATTTTAGTGGCCTGTCCGGTCTCTCTAATGAGCTAAAGCAAAAGTTGATCGCTGCGAAGCCAATCAACATCGCGCAGGCCGCTCGCGTCGATGGGATGACCCCAGCTGCGATCTCTCTCATCCTTGCGCTTGTGAAAAAAGGGACTTATACGCGATCGGAGAAAATCCGCATACAGCCCTAACGAGTCCCAATATGACGATTAACGGCCAAAGTGTTTCACGTGAAACACAGGATCGCCTAGAGCACTTTGTCGAGCTCTTTAAGAAATGGAACGCGACAACCAATCTCGTCGCTCCATCCACGCTTAAAGATCTTTGGTCTCGGCATGTGGCGGACAGCGCTCAGATTTTTCAGCTGACGCAGCGACCTATGGTGTGGGCTGATCTGGGTAGTGGGGGCGGGTTCCCAGGCATCATCACCGCTATCTTTCTTGCGGAACTGAAGGATGGTTGGGTTCATCTGGTAGAGAGCAACCACAAAAAGGCAGCGTTTCTAAGAGTGGCTTTGGCAGAGACTGGCGCGCGCGGGACAGTTCATCCCATTCGAATTGAGGCCGCCCCTGAAGTGATCGGCGCATGCGACTCGGTGTCTGCTCGGGCCCTTGCGGACCTCGATCTCTTACTCTCTTACATCTATCCATGGGCGCTGAAGAACGAAAATCTAAAGGCATATCTCAATAAAGGCCGGGATTATGAGGCAGAGGTTGCGAATGCCCGTGGTCGTTGGTCGTTCGATCTGTTAAAACATCGCAGTGCAGTCGATGAAGACTCGGTCGTTCTCGAGATTCACAACCTGTCGACGAAGCGCTGATTCATCAAGCCAGGTGCGACCAGATGTCTGATAAGAACCGGATTATTACGATAGCAAACCAGAAGGGTGGCGTCGGCAAAACGACGACCGCAATCAATCTGGCGACGGCTCTCGCCGCTATTGGAGAGCGTGTGCTGTTGGTGGATCTTGATCCGCAGGGCAATGCCAGCACCGGACTCGGCATTGATCGTCGAGAGCGAAAGCTCTCCTCCTACGATCTACTTGTTGGTGCGAATAGTGTGGCCGAGGTCGCTGTACCGACGGCAGTTCCTAATCTTGACATCATCCCGTCGACGATGGATTTGCTTGGCTTCGAAATGGAAGTCGCCAATGCCTCGAACCGCGTTTTCCTGCTGCGCAATGCCTTGCGTAGCCCCGAGGCCATGGCTTATTCTTATATTCTGCTGGATTGCCCCCCCTCCTTCAATCTGCTGACGATGAACGCAATGGCAACCGCCCATTCGGTGCTCGTGCCGCTGCAATGCGAGTTCTTCGCATTGGAAGGTTTGAGCCAGCTGCTTGATACGGTCAATCAGATCCGAGGAACGGTCAATCCTGGTCTAGACATTCAGGGTATTGTCCTGACCATGTTCGATGCGCGCAACAATTTGGCGCAGCAGGTCGTCAATGACGTTCGGACCCATCTTGGTGATAAGGTTTACCATACGCTCATTCCTCGCAACGTCCGCGTGTCAGAAGCGCCGTCCTACGGTAAGCCTGCCATCCTTTATGATCTGAAATGTGCTGGCAGTCAGGCCTATCTGCAATTGGCGTCCGAGGTCATTCAGAGAGAGCGATTGCGTAAGGCTGCCTGATCGCCGTTCGTCTGCAAGATTTGGTACGGAGTATATTATGAGTGACGATCTCTCCAAGCGCCGCTTGGGCCGCGGTCTTGCCGCACTGATCGGTGAAATGGATCAGCCCCTTCCTGTTGGTGAGCCGCAGCGGGCGATCAGCCCCGATCGCATGATTCCAATCGAGTTCATCGCACGCAGCCCTCGCAACCCCCGCCGCCATTTCGATGAAAGCGAACTGCAAGATCTGGCCGCCTCGATCCGCCAACATGGCATTGTCCAGCCTGTCGTCGTTCGAACCGTCGATCAGAACCGCTTTGAAATTATTGCGGGTGAGCGCCGATGGCGCGCAGCCCAACTGGCTGGCTTCACCGAAGTGCCGGTTATTGTTCGTGATGTCGATGATCGGACCGCACTTGAGCTTGCAATCGTTGAAAACGTTCAACGCTCGGATCTTAATCCGCTCGAAGAAGCGCTTGGCTACGAGCAGCTGATCGCTGAACATGGTTATACTCAGAATGATCTTGGCGAGATTATCGGCAAGAGCCGCAGCCATGTGGCTAACAGCCTGCGTTTGCTGAAGCTTCCCGATCCTGTCCGCGACATGTTGTCGGAGGGGTCACTTTCCGCCGGCCATGCAAGAGCCTTGGTTTCTACCTCCGATCCTACCACCCTGGCAAAGGCCATCGTGTCGAAGGGTCTCTCGGTACGCGACGCGGAGCGCATGGCACAGAACGATATCCGTTCTCAGCTTGATCCTATGCAGACTCGCAAGCCGGAAAAAGATTCTGACACGGTCGCGCTGGAGCGGACACTATCGGATGCGCTTGGCCTCGATGTGTCGATCAGCCATAAAGGAAATGGCGGTCAGGTTCGCATCAGTTACAAAACGTTAGAGCAACTCGAGGCGGTTTGCCGTCTACTAGAGCAGCGCTAGTTTATAGCGGTACGTTGCACTCACACGATTTTGTAAAAAACGTGTTCGGGGATTGAGGCGCTAGCCGAGCATTGCCTCTTAGCTCTAAATTCCTGTCTGTGAGGTAATAAAATACCATGACACATCTGGGAATTTGAACTTCTCCCGCAGGGGCACGCTCCGCTGCGGGTGATGGCGTGTGGAGGATTGATCGCGCCTCATAAGCGCTTAGAAAATGACTACCTGCCCCAAGGACGGGAGTGGCGATTAGGACGTTTCGCCCTCTATCACAGGATTATCGCAACCGATGTTCTCATACCCTCAGCGAGCGTCAAGAGCTTAGGAAATCATATGCGTTGTCTCTTACGCTGACGCGCTTCAGATAGAGATAAACATTTGATATATAAGAAAAATACCTGAAATTTGAGTTAGTGATCAAAAGTCGATGGCCCGACCATTGATTTCATAGTCGCCAAAGCGAACCGGTTCTGCGCCACCGCGGCCCCCGGTTTCGGGAGGGAGCTTCAATGCCTCGGCTTTGAGGCGTCGTTCTTCAGCTTCCTGCAATGCGCGTTGTGCTGCAGGCGACAGGACTTTCATATCTCTGTTCGCATTATCATTATCGGCGTTCTGCATGGGTTTCACCCTCGTCACGGCATATTGAAAAGCAATTCCACATAACCAGATTATAGAAAACTGCCTGCTTTGATAAGCCTTTGTGGGCCTTTTCATCGCTTTTGACGGAGATGCTGGATGAATCTGATGCGTACGGCCATGCTATTGGCCTTCATGACGGCCCTGTTCATGGGCGTCGGATTTCTGATCGGTGGCAAGGGCGGCATGATGATCGCGCTTGTGATTGCCGCAGGCATGAACCTGTTCTCCTACTGGAATTCCGACAAGATGGTGCTGGCCGCCTACCGCGCCCAGGAGGTGGATGAGCGCAATGCACCGGAGTTCTTTCACATGATCCGGGATTTATCGCAGAACGCCGGATTGCCGATGCCGAAAGTCTATGTCTATGACAGCCCGCAGCCGAATGCATTTGCGACCGGCCGCAACCCTGAGAATGCAGCCGTTGCTGCATCGACCGGGCTGATGGAAATGCTGACGCCGCAGGAGGTTGCGGGCGTGATGGCCCATGAGCTGGCACATATCCAGAACCGCGACACATTGACGATGACAGTCACGGCAACGCTTGCCGGTGCAATTTCAATGCTGGGTAACTTCGCCTTCTTCTTCGGCGGCAATCGCGAAAACAACAATCCACTCGGTTTTATCGGCGTTCTCGTCGCGATGATCGTCGCGCCCCTCGCTGCCATGCTGGTTCAGATGGCGATCAGCCGCACGCGAGAATATTCAGCCGATCGCCGGGGTGCGGAAATCTGTGGCAATCCCTTGTGGCTTGCTTCCGCCCTGCAGAAGATCGCCGGCGCTGCCCAGCACATCCACAATAATGATGCCGAGCGCAATCCGGCGACAGCCCACATGTTCATCATCAATCCCTTGTCTGGGGAGAGAATGGACAACCTCTTCTCGACGCATCCGAATACCGAAAACCGTGTTGCAGCTCTCAACGCCATGGCGCAGGAATTCAGCCGGGCATCGACGTATCAACCGACAAGTGGTAATGCCGTGCGCAAATCACGTTCCGTACCATCCACCGGTCCTGGTCGTGGCACTGACAATTCCCGCAAAGGTCCCTGGTCTTGACATCATCCAACGCCCCTGCCCGGCCGAAATTCAAAAACAGAAAGCCAGCGCCGTCGGATGCTGGCGGGTCAGCTGGGGAATGGAAACCTGGTCTGTCCGCGCGCATGGCGGCGGCTAAGATTATCTCTGCCGTCATCAACAAGAAGACGTCGCTCGATGGTATGATGGATGCCGAGCACGGCAATCCGGCCTACCGTTCTCTCAATCTCGCTGATCGGGCATTGGTGCGCGCCATCGTTAACAGTGCGCTCCGCCACCTGCCAAGGATTGAGGCCGCCATCTCGATGATGCTGGATGGACCGCTGCCACAGGGTGCGCGGTCCTTGCATCATGTGCTGGTCGTTGCGGTTGCACAGATGCTTTATCTCGATGTGCCCGATCACTCTGCCGTGGATCTGGCGGTGGAACAGGCCCACCGTGATCCGCGCAATAAGCGCTTCGTCAAGCTGGTGAACGCGGTGTTGCGTCGTCTCGGTCGCGAGAAGGATGCGGTTATGGGAGCGATTGATGCCGTGCCCGTTCTTCCCGACTGGTTCTATAACAGGCTCGTCAAATCCTATGGTGCGGATACCGCGTCGCGCATAGCCGCATCGCAGCTTCTCCCCTCGTCCATCGACATCACGGTGAAGTCCAATCCAGACCACTGGGCTAAGGTACTGAACGGAACGGTTTTGCCCAATGGCAGTGTCCGCCTGGGCTCATTCGATGGACAGGTCTCCTCGCTCCCGGGTTTTGCGGAGGGCGAATGGTGGGTTCAAGATTTCTCTGCCAGCATGCCCGTGCGGCTGATGGGGGATCTCAAAGGCAAACGGGTCGCGGATCTTTGTGCCGCACCGGGCGGAAAGACAGCCCAGCTTATTCTGGCCGGTGCCGAAGTGACGGCGCTCGATCAGTCGGGCAACCGTCTGAAGCGTCTTCGCTCAAATCTGGAGAGACTTGGATTCGAAGCCGAAACGGTCGAAGCCAACATGCTGAAGTTTCAGCCAGACGAGCTCTTTGACGCCGTCCTTCTCGACGCGCCGTGCTCATCGACGGGCACCATGCGCAAGCACCCTGATGTCAGCTGGACCAAGGACGAGAAGGATATTTCCAAGCTGGCAACTCTCCAGGAGCAAATGCTGCGTCAGGCAGTAACGCTGGTCAAAAACGGCGGCATGATTGTCTTCTCCAACTGCTCCCTCGACCCGTTGGAGGGTGAGGAGATGGTGGCGCGGGTGCTGGCATCCAACAGCAATCTTGAGCGGCTTCCCGTTGCAGCGAAAGATGTGCCGGATATGGAAATTGCCATCAATGCCGACGGCGATCTGCGCACGACGCCAGATATGTTCGGCGGTGTCGACGGATTTTACGCGACCGTTCTGCGGAAGCATTCCCCAGCGTGACGCGTTTGAAGCGTCGCGACCAGCGCTCGATATGGTGTTTTTTACAGCCTCCTGATGAAGGAACAGGCTTGGGATCTGCGCTTGCCGGCTTCATTCGTTTACAAAATATGAAGTTTTTCATGAAACTTTATCGCTCTTCTTCAATAGCGCTTTATATGCGTCTTCTCTAAAGCGAACTCCGCGAGGCAGGATACAGACGTTTGGCGAGCTCCCTGAACAATCGCGTCGGCGTTGCGGGCTACTTTTTTCGCACGGTCAAGCGCCGCGTCATGATCGCGGTCGCACCGTTGCGCCTGCAATTGTGGCGGCTCTCCAGCAGAGCTCCAAGCGCGCTTGTGGCAGCACCCACGGATTTGCGCGCCGTCGATCCTTATGTCGCGCAGGAGCTGGTCCAGGGGCGGCTGTTCCTCGCGGGAAAGATTCTAGAAACAGGTGGCGTCTCTCCGTTTCTGCTGGAGCCGCCCTCTCCTGCATTTGAAGAGCGGCTGCATGCTTTCGGCTGGCTACGCCATGTGCGTGCCAGTAGATCGGAAGAGGCTGGAAACCGTGCGCGTCTCCACGTTGCTGAATGGATGAGCCTGCATGGCCGCACGATCCGTGGTCCAGCGTGGGCACCTGAACTTGCAGCACAGAGATTGACCTCCTGGCTCTCCCATTCACCGGTGATCCTACAAAAAGCAGACGCCAATTTCTACCGGCGCTTTTTAAGATGCATCGGTCTGCATGTCGGCTATCTGGGTCTCATTGCCAAATATGTCCCGGATGGAGAGATACGTCTGAAGATCCGCATCGCGCTTGCCATGGCATCCATCTCAATGCCGAACAGCGCATCGAAGATTGCCCGGCTGGGGAGAAAGCTCGACCGGGAAATGGAGCGGCAAATCCTTCCCGATGGCGGCCATGTCTCGCGCAATCCGCGAGTCATGCTGGAGCTATTGCTCGATCTTCTGCCGCTTCGTCAAAGCTACATCAATCTCGGTCATGATGTTCCGGCAGGGCTTGTGCCCGCCATCGACCGCATGTTTCCCGCGATCCGTTTCTTCCGCCACCAGGACGGCGATCTGGCCCTGTTCAATGGCGCGACGGCAACTCTTGCCAATGAGCTTGCATCCGTTTTGCGCTATGATGAAACGGCCGGACGACCGTCGCGTTCTCTTCCCGATATTTCCTATCATCGGCTTTCGGTCGGTGACACGGTGGTTATTGTCGATACGGGCAGGCCTGCCTCCATCGAATTGTCGCGCAGCGCCCATTGTGGCTGCCTGTCCTTCGAACTCTCTTCGGGCCGCTACCGCTTCATCGTCAATTCCGGTTTTCCGCAATATGCCTCGACCGCCTTCAAGCGGGTCAGCCGGACCACCGCCGCCCATTCCACCGTCACCATTGCCGATCGTTCCTCGGCGCGGATCTCCCACTCCCGTTTCTTAGGCCCCGTTATTGTCTCTGGCATCGCCGAGACGGAGGTGGATCGGCGCACGGATGAAAAGCGGGCAGATATCCTGACCGCCTCCCACGCCGGTTATGAGAACCTGGGTTACGTGCACCAGCGCGAGTTGGAGTTGAACGAGGCCGGTACAAAGATCAGAGGGCGCGACTGGATCAGGATCGATGAGAAGCGACAACCGGAGCCAGCCGAAGCCGTCTGCCGCTTTCACGTCCATCCATTGATAGAGCTTTCGCAGGAAGATGAGGAAACGGTGCTGATGCGGGCGCCGGATGGCACTGCCTGGGCCTTTTCAGCGCCTGGGCGTGAAGTCACAATTGCCGAAGACGTGTTCATGGCGGATGCATCGGGCATCCGGCCTTCGCTGCAGATCGAGGTCGCGTTTCAGCTTCCAGAAACCACCGAGCTTCGCTGGCTTCTCGAACGGCGAAGCTGATCGCTTATCAGCGAAGCGCCGCCGATAAAGCGGGACGATCTGTTTATTAATCTGCCAAGCTGTGCTAACGCGGCGGCAACCGCCGGGGCGCGCTTTCTCCGGCTCATCCTCCACCGTTTACGGAGTTGCCCTGATGGCCGTCGTTTCCAAAAAAATCCCCGCACCCGACAAAGTTCGCATCCGCACCGCGCTTCTGTCCGTCTCCGACAAGACCGACATTATCGAGCTTGCCGGCGCGCTGGTGAAGCTCGGCGTTAAGCTGCTGTCAACGGGCGGCACATCGAAGGCGATTGCCGACGCAGGTCTTCCGGTGACCGACGTCTCCGACATCACCAAGTTCCCGGAGATCATGGACGGCCGGGTGAAGACCCTGCATCCGAATGTGCATGGCGGGCTTCTTGCCATTCGTGACGATGCCGAACACCAAGAGGCGATGCGCGCTCACGGCATCGAAGTCATCGATCTTTCGGTCATCAATCTGTACCCGTTTGAAGAGGTTCGCGCCAAGGGTGGCGATTATCCGACCACGGTTGAGAATATCGACATTGGCGGCCCTGCCATGATCCGCGCTTCGGCCAAGAACCATGCCTATGTGACCGTGGTCACCGATCCCTCCGATTATCCGGAACTGCTGGAAGCCTTGCAGGCCGATGACGGCCAGACGTCTTATGCGCTGCGCCAGCGCTTTGCCGCCAAGGCCTATGCCCGTACCGCCGCTTACGACGCCGTCATCTCCAATTGGTTCGCAGAAGCTCTCGCAATCGAAACGCCGCATTACCGCGCTATCGGCGGGACGCTGAAGGAAAAGATGCGCTACGGTGAAAACCCGCATCAAAGTGCCGGTTTCTATCTAACGGGCGAGAAGCGCCCGGGTGTTGCGACGGCGACCCTGCTGCAAGGCAAGCAGCTTTCCTATAACAACATCAACGATACGGATGCGGCCTACGAGCTGGTGGCCGAGTTCCTGCCCGAGAATGCGCCAGCCGTCGCTATCATCAAGCATGCGAACCCCTGCGGTGTGGCAACGGGTCCGACACTGCTCGAAGCCTACAAGCGCGCGCTTGCCTGCGACCCCGTCTCGGCCTTTGGCGGCGTCATCGCCTTGAACCAGACACTGGACGCGGAAACGGCGGAAGAGATCATCCAACTCTTCACCGAGGTCATCATCGCGCCGGATGTCACGGAAGAGGCAAAGGCGATTGTCGCGCGCAAGCCGAACCTGCGTCTCCTCTCCGCCGGTGGTCTTCCTGATCCCCGAGCGGCTGGTATCACCGCCAAGACGGTATCGGGTGGCCTCCTCGTGCAGAGCCGCGACAATGGTATGGTCGAGGATCTGGATCTGAAGGTCGTCACCAAGCGTGCGCCGACTGAGCAGGAACTTGAGGACATGAAGTTCGCCTTCAAGATCGCCAAGCACGTCAAGTCGAATGCCGTGATCTATGCCAAGGACGGACAGACCGCCGGTATTGGTGCTGGCCAGATGAGCCGCGTGGACTCGGCACGCATCGCAGCGCAAAAGGCGGAAGATGCCGCCAAGGCCATGGGTCTTTCAGAGCCTCTAACAAAGGGTTCCGCCGTTGCGTCCGAAGCTTTCTATCCCTTTGCGGATGGTCTTCTCGCTGCAATTGCTGCTGGCGCCACGGCGGTGATCCAGCCGGGCGGCTCCATGCGCGACCAGGAAGTGATCGACGCAGCCGACGCTCATAATGTGGCGATGGTCTTCACCGGTATGCGCCACTTCCGCCACTGATTGGATCCTTATAAAGCAGAAGGCCCGGAGAGCGATCGCCGGGCCCTTTCCTATATCTGGTGTTTCACGTGAAGCATCAGGTCACAGCGCCGACCTGCCATGGCACAAACTCGTTGTCGCCGTAGTCATAGATTTCACTGACGGTCTGCTCGCCGGATGCGACGGCAATGATATGGTCGAAGATGCGCTGACCTGCCTCCTCGATCGTTTCCTTGCCGGTGACGATATCGCCGCAATTGATATCCATGTCCTCCTTCATGTGCTCATACATTTCGGAGTTCGTGGCGATCTTGATGCATGGCGCCGGTTTAAAGCCGGAGACGGAGCCGCGGCCCGTGGTGAAACAGATGACATTGCAGCCGCCCGCCACCTGGCCGGTGACCGCCACAGGATCGTAGCCTGGGGTATCCATAAAGACGAAGCCGGGTTCGGTGACCGTTTCGGCAAATTCGTAGACAGCCTTCAGCGGCATGGAGCCGCCCTTGGCGACGGCACCGAGCGATTTTTCCAGAATGGTGGTCAGGCCACCGAGCTTGTTGCCGTGAGAGGGGTTGTTGTTCAGCTCGTCGCCATTGCGGGCGGTGTAATCGCGCCACCAGTCGATGCGCTGCAACAGCTTCTCGGCAACAGCGGGTGTCACGGCACGGCGAGTCAAGAGGTGTTCTGCGCCGTAAATTTCCGGCGTTTCGGCCAGAACCGTGGTGCCGCCGTTGCGGACGATGAGGTCCGAAGCGTAGCCGAGAGCAGGGTTGGCGGAAATCCCCGAATATCCATCCGAACCACCGCATTCGAGCGCCAGCTTCAGTTTCGACAGCGGCTGTTCGGTGCGCTTTGCCGCATTGACGACCGGCAACATCTCCTTGATGTTGGCAATGGCCGCTTCAATGGTCTTTCGCGTCCCGCCATGCTGCTGGATCGTCATCGTCCGCAGCCGATCGCCCTCCTCCATCTTGTAGTGTTCGAGGATCGGCGCGATCTGGTTGGTCTCGCAGCCGAGGCCGATCAGCAGGATGCCACCAAAATTCGGATGGCGGGCATAGCCCTGGATGGTGCGGATCAGCAGTCGATAGCCTTCGGACTTGGTGTTCAGCGCACAGCCCGTTCCGTGGGTCAAAGCCACGACGCCATCAACATTGTCGAAACCGTCGAGACCACCTTCCTTGTTGAAGTAGTCGGCTATGTAACGCGATACGGTGGCCGAACAGTTCACCGAGGCGATGACGCCGATATAGTTGCGCGTGCCGGCACCGCCCGTTCCACGATCGTAGCCCATGAAGGTTCGACGTTCGGCTTCCGGCAGCATGCCTTTTTCTTCGATATCGACGCTGAACTGGTGGGAATGTTCAGATGGCACCATGGCAAGGTTGTGCAGGTGGACATGGCGTCCGGCCTCGATGTCCTGCGTGGCAACGCCAATCACCTGACCGTACTTGATCACTTCTTCGCCGGACCTGATCGGCTTCAGGGCCACTTTGTGACCGCGCCCGATCAGGTCGAGCGCCTTCAGATCGCCGCGCCCGATGTCCGCTTCTTTCGGAATGGGCCGTCGGGCAACCGCGACATTGTCTTTTGTGTTCAGTAGAATGGTAGCTTCGGTATTCTCAGTCACTCTTTTCCTCCTCCCGACAGATTGTCTGCCGAGGCATGTCTTGAATTACATATCGATCCAGCGTCGTCTTGAGCTTTCCAGGTGAATGCGCATGGCTGCCTGAGCCAATAGCGGGTCGCGACTTTCTAGCGCAGCCAGAATGGCCTCGTGTTCCTCCAGCGCAAAAGTCCACGTCCTACGGTCTTCGAACTTTACCCGCAATTGTGTCGAGATCGGGCTGTGCCTATCATCGAAGAGATCGCCAACCAAACGCGCCAGAATCGTGTTTCCTGATTGCTCGGCGATCGTGGCGTGAAACTTTCTGTCCTGATCCAGAGGCTTGCGACCTGCGTCGATCTCCTTCCTCATCTCATCGAGCGTTCCTCGCAGCGTCACGAGAGCAGCCTCATCGATGCGGCTGGCGGCGAGGACGATGGTCGCACCTTCCAGTGTTGAACGGGCTTGCATGAGTTCCGAAGGGCTGTCGCCAAGCGACCGTGTGCTCGCTTGGCGCGCGGCAGTCTCAGTCGATACATAGACGCCGGAGCCCATGCGAATTTCAACGCTGCCATCGATTTCAAGCGCGATCAGCGCTTCACGTAGAGACGGACGGGAAACGCCGAGTTTCTGGGCGAGGTCCCTCTCGGACGGTAGCCGTGTTCCAGCCTGAAACTCTCCACCATCGATCAGTTCGCGGATCTGATCCGCAACTTGTTGGTAAAGTCGCCTCGGTTCCAGGATTTTGGCCTGACCATTCATCTGCGGTCCACGGTTGTTCTGATAAATATTGAGATTTGGCCTTACCGTATCCCTTACAGAAGACATTGGCAAAGATATATTTTATCTTATTGAAAAGATTGTTCTTTATGAAAAATCGCGAGATTTTATTTCGCAGAGATTGCTATGCTGGGCAACAAAAAATCATAAATTGGCTTGACCATGAAAAAAATGCGGCCTAACCATTGCGCCCATTGAAGCGCTCTGCGGGAGAACGGAGCGGCTATTGGGAGGTAGCGGATGTCGCAGGGCGCATCGTCCATTTCGAGCCATGATGACACACGGCATGACGCGTTTCAGGCGTCCGGTATGCTTCTGCGTCTCGAGGACATCTGTAAGGAGTTCCCCGGCGTCAAGGCGTTGAGCGATGTGCGTTTCGACTTGCGCTCCGGTGAAGTTCACGCCGTCTGTGGCGAAAATGGCGCTGGCAAGTCCACGCTGATGAAGATCATCAGTGGCGTCTATCAACCGACCAGCGGCACGATCCTGCATAAGGGCCAGAAGGTCCAGTATGCCTCTCCGCTGGAATCGGAAGCCGCCGGCATTGCCATCATCCACCAGGAACTCAATCTCGTTCCGCATTTGAGCGTTGCCGAAAACATCTATCTTGCGCGCGAACCGAGAAAAGGCTTCCTGGTCGACCGCAAGAAACTGCGTGCTGACGCGAAACGCTGTCTCGATCGCCTCGGCGTGGATATCCATCCGGATACGCTGGTGCGCGGACTTTCCGTGGCGCAGTGCCAGATGGTGGAAATCGCCAAGGCGCTTTCGCTCGATGCCGAAGTGCTCATCATGGATGAGCCGACGTCGTCGCTGACCGAGCAGGAAACACGCCTGCTGTTCAAGGTCATCCGCGACCTGAAGGCCTCCGGTGTCGGTATCGTCTACATTTCCCACCGCCTGGACGAGATGGCCGAGATCGTCGATCGCGTCACCGTGCTTCGTGATGGACGCTATATCTCGACCGACGATTTCAAGTCGATCACCGTCGATGACATCGTTACCCGCATGGTTGGCCGCTCGCTGGAGGAAAAATTCCCCGAGCGCACGTCCAAGCCAACGGAAGAGATCATCTTCTCCGTCAAGGGTCTGACGCGTGCAGGCGTGTTCCAGGATGTCAACTTCGAATTGCGCCGTGGCGAAATCCTGGGATTCGCCGGTCTTATGGGCGCCGGTCGCACCGAAGTTGCCCGTGCCATTTTCGGCGCGGATGCTTTCGATGCGGGCACGATCACTTTCGAGGGCCGTGAGCTGACGATCAAGTCGCCGCAGGACGCTATCGAGCAGGGAATTGCCTACCTCTCCGAAGACCGCAAGAGCGATGGCCTGGCGATCAAGATGTCGGTGGCTGCCAATACCTCGCTTGCCAATATGGACGAGGTCTCCAACCGCTTCGGCCTCATCGATTTCAAGAAGCACGACGAGGTCGCAAAGCATTATGTCGATCTCTTGAATGTTCGCACACCCTCGATCAAGCAGACGGTTCGCCTTCTGTCGGGCGGCAACCAGCAGAAGATCATCATCGGCAAGTGGCTGTTCCGCCAGTCGCGCATCCTGTTTTTCGATGAGCCCACCCGCGGTATCGATGTCGGTGCAAAGTTCGCGATCTACAAGATCATGGATGAGCTTGCTGCCCGCGGCATCGGCGTCATCCTCATCAGCTCGGAACTGCCCGAAGTGTTGGGCCTGACGGATCGTATCGCGGTGTTCCACGAAGGAACCATTACCGGTGTGCTGGAAACGGCCAAGACCAATCAAGAAGAAATCATGCGCTATGCCTCCGGCTATAGCCGCAAGGCGCAATGAGGTAAGACATGTCGAAATCCCCAGAACCCGTTAAGACCCCTTCGCTCAGCGACAGACAGAAGGACATCATCCAGAAGTTTGCCGCCCTCGGCAGCCTCGTGGTGCTGGCCATCGTGTTTTCGGCCACCAGCAGTGCCTTCTTCAGCGTCAATAATGCCATGACGATTGCGCTGCAGGTCACGTCGATTGCGCTTTTGGGTATTGGCGCGACCTGCGTCATCATCACCGGCGGCATCGACCTGTCCGTTGGTTCGGTTCTGGCGCTAGCCGGTGTGGTCGCAGCACTTGCGGTGAAGGAAATTGGCATGCCGGTTCCGGTTGGTATGTTCCTTGGTATCCTGACGGGCTCGCTCTGCGGTCTGATCAACGGTTTTCTCGTCACGCGTTTCAAGTTGCCACCTTTCATAGCAACACTCGGGATGATGTTGATTGCGCGTGGCGTTGCGCTGCAGATCACCGGTGCTCGGGCGGTCTCGGGTCTTGGCGAATCCTTTGGCGAACTTGGCAACGGCGCCCTCTTCCGCATCGTCAATATCGGTGATGACGGGTTCCCGAACGTGGTTTTCCCGGGCATTCCCTACCCCGTCATCCTGATGGTCGTCATTGCCCTTGCCGTGGCTTTCATGCTGAACCGTTCGGTTCTCGGACGCCACATCTACGCGGTCGGCTCCAATGCCGAGGCGGCTCGCCTCTCTGGCGTCAATGTCGCCCGCGTCACCAACTTCACCTACGTTCTTTCCGGCACACTTGCCGGTCTGACGGGCTGCGTATTGATGTCGCGCCTCGTCACCGCACAGCCGAACGAAGGTGTCATGTACGAGCTTGATGCCATCGCCAGCGCCGTTATCGGCGGAACCTCGCTGATTGGCGGCGTCGGAACGATTTCAGGGACAGCCATCGGTGCATTCGTCATCGGCATCCTGCGCAACGGTCTCAACATGAACGGGGTCTCTGCCTTTACGCAGCAGATCATCATCGGCCTCGTCATCTTGATGACAGTCTGGATCGACCAGTTGCGCAATCGCCGCTGATTGCACTGCAAGGCTTCTGAAAAGGGTGCGGACCCTATCCGCGGGACAGCCGGTGTTGAGAAGAGGAGCTCTCCCTTCACCGGTACAAATGGAGGAAGACATGAAGAAACTGACCACTGTTCTTTTGACATCCGTGATCGCGCTCTGGAGCGTTTCCGCGGTTCAGGCCGGCGAAATCGCCGTCATCGTCAAGACCGTCAACTCGACATTCTGGCAGAACGTCCAGAAAGGCGCTGACGCTGCGATGAAGAACATCAAGGGCGAAACGATGACCTTCCAGGGTCCGGCGTCCGAATCCGCCATCGCTGACCAAGTGAACATGGTTGAAAACGCGGTCAACCGTAAGGTCGACGGCATCGTGCTTGCACCGTCCGATCCGGACGCTCTTCTGCCTGCCGTCAAGAAGGCCTGGGAAGCGCGTATCCCCGTCGTTCTGATCGACTCGCAGCTGGCCAAGGGTGGCGAGCAGTATTACCAGTCCTTCCTGGCGACCGACAACAAGAAGGCCGGTGAACTGGCCGCCGAAGAAATGATCAAGAAAGTCGGCACGGAAGGCAAGATCGCTGTCATGTCTTATGTTGCCGGTGCCGGTTCTGAAATCGGTCGCGTCGGTGGCTTCATCGACTACATCAAGGCTCATTCGAAGCTTCAGATCGTTGGACCTTACTACTCGCAGTCCCAGATGGCGACCGCTTTGAACCAGACGACCGACGTTCTGGCCGCCAACCCTGATCTGAAGGGCATCTTCGGCGCCAACGAGCCGACCGCAATCGGTGTTGGCCGCGCACTCGCTCAGTCCGGCAAGGCTGGCAAGGTTGTCGCCATCGGCTTCGACGGCAACGAAGATCTTCAGAATTTCGTCAAGGACGGCACGCTGTCTGCGATCGTGGTACAGGGTTCCTACCAGATGGGCGAAAAGGGCGTTGAAACCGTCGAAAAGCTCATCAAGAAGGAAAAGGTCGAGAAGTTCGTCGATACCGGTGTCGTCGTCGTCACCAAGGAAAACATCGACAAGCCGGAAGCCAAGAACGTTCTGTACTAAAATCCTCCTGCGTCACGCCTGAGTCGGCCTTGGGCGTGACGAAATTCCATACGAGACGTGCAAAGCAGATGGTCGCATGTCGTGCGGCCATCGCCACCAGATGAAAAATGTGAAAGTGCCCGCCATGAAGGTCTCCGATACACGCAAATTGCCGCATAGAGATGTCGAAGTGACCCTCATGGGCCTCGGCTGTGCGCAGATGGGCAACCTCTATCGCATCACGCCTTATGAAGAATCCAAGGGCGCTTTCGATAAGGCCTGGGACAGC
Source organism: Agrobacterium sp. SORGH_AS 787 (assembly GCF_030819035.1). Lineage (NCBI taxonomy): Bacteria > Pseudomonadati > Pseudomonadota > Alphaproteobacteria > Hyphomicrobiales > Rhizobiaceae > Agrobacterium > Agrobacterium sp. SORGH_AS 787. The sequence goes on along the minus strand of NZ_JAUTBG010000002.1, from coordinate 920,310 downwards.
GGCATGCGTTACTTCGATACCGCGCCCTTCTATGGCTACACCCGCTCCGAGCGTCGTCTCGGCACGATGGTGACCGAGCATGACCGCAGCGAATATACGCTGAGCACTAAGGTCGGCCGGGTCATGGTGCCGGATGAAACCGTCGGACCGGAAGAAGATACCTATGTCGCGCCGCTGCCGTTCCGGCCGGTCTACGACTATTCCTACGACGCTATCATGCGCTCCTTCGAGGCAAGCCAGCAGCGGCTCGGCGTTCTCAAGCCCGACATTCTCTATATCCACGACATCGGCCCTTACACCCATGGCGCACAAGCACCAGCACTATTGGGATCAGCTGACGACGGGTGGTGGCTTCAAGGCGCTCGGCAAGCTGCGCGACGAAGGCTCCACGAAGGCAGTCGGTCTCGGCGTCAACGAGTGGGAGGTGGTGCGTGACGCCATGGAGGTATTCGATATCGACGCCGCCATGCTCGCCGGGCGTTATACGCTTCTGGAACAGCAGAGCCTGAACTTCATGAATGCCTGCGCTGAAAAGGGCGTTGGCATCGTGATTGCCGGTGCCTTCAACTCCGGCATTCTGGCGGGCAATCGCAAGTTCAACTACAAGGATGCGCCCGCAGAGCTTCTGGCACGAGTGGATGCTCTGCATGATGTCTGCGAGGAGATGGGTGTCTCGCTTCAGGCGGCTGCGCTGCAATTCCCGCTGGCACATCCCGCCTCGGTTACGGTCGTTTCCGGCGCACGCAATGCGGAGCAGCTGACTTCCAACATCGCGTGGTTCGAGCAGGAGATTCCCGACGCGTTCTGGGCCGAGTTGCACCGTCGCGGTCTGATCGCCGAAGGTTCACCCGTTCCAGGGGCAAAGGGCTGACGCCATGCTTATCGATGCCCATCAGCATTTCTGGCTGCTGAAAGACCGGCAGGGTCAATGGCCGCCGGCTTCGCTTGAGGCGATCTATCGGGATTTTCTGCCCAAAGATCTCCAGCCCTTGCTGGAAAAGGCTGGTGTTTCCGGGACCGTGCTGGTGCAGACGATGGAACAAGCTGCCGACACGGATTTCATGCTGGCGCTTGCCGATGACAACAGCTTCATCAAGGGCGTCGTCGGTTGGGTGGACATGAAGGGAGCGGATGCGCCGCAGGACATCGCCCGGCTTGCCTCCCATCGCGCCCTGAAAGGCGTGCGCCCGATGTTGCAGGATATTACCGACGTGCAATGGATCGACGATCCGGCACTCGATCCTGCAGTCGAAGCGCTGGTGGAAAATGGCCTCGTTTTCGATGCGCTGGTTCTGCCGCCGCATCTGCCCTATCTGCTGCGTTTTGCCAGCCGTCACCCGGCATTGAAGATCGTCATCGATCATGGCGCAAAGCCTAAGATTGCGACAGGTCATTATGTGGATTGGCGGAGCGACATGGCCGCTCTCGCCGCCCTGCCCAACGTTCACTGCAAGCTCTCCGGTCTTCTGGTGGAGCGCGGAGATCAGAAGCCGGAAGCGGTCCGGCCCTATGCTGAAACGATCCTGGAGCTCTTCGGCCCGGAAAAGGTGATTTTCGGTAGCGACTGGCCGGTGATCCGCCTTGCTGGCGACTATCAAGGCTGGTTGGACTTTTGCCGGGATGTGGTTCCGCAAGAGCACCACTCCAAGGTTTTCGGCGGAAACGCCATAGATTTTTATTCTCTTTCGGACAGGTGATTCATGCTGGCGATCTTTTGCGACAAACCCGGTCTCCTCGTTTCCAAGGAACTGCCAAAGCCGTCTCGAGCGGAGAATGAAGTTCTGGTCCGTATTCGCCGCATCGGTGTCTGCGGCACGGATTTGCACATCTTCACCGGCAACCAGCCCTACCTCTCCTATCCGCGGATCATGGGCCATGAATTGTCCGGTACGGTCGAGGAAGCGCCGCAGGGCAGCAGTCTTTCAGCCGGCGATATCGTCACGATCATTCCCTACATATCCTGCGGCCATTGCAGTGCCTGCCTGAAGGGCAAGAGCAATTGCTGCCGCAATATCGGCGTGCTCGGCGTTCATCGCGATGGTGGCATGGTGGAGTATCTGAGCGTGCCGCAGCAGTTTGTGTTGAAGGCAGAAGGTCTCTCCCTCGATCAGGCCGCGATGACGGAGTTCCTTGCGATCGGTGCGCATGCGGTGCGTCGCGGTGCGGTCGAGAAGGACCAGCATGTGCTGATCGTCGGTGCCGGTCCGATCGGTATGGCCGTTGCTGTCTTTGCCGTGATGAATGGTGCGACGGTGACGATGATCGACAGCCGCGAAGACCGGCTGTCCTTCTGCCGTGATCATCTCGGCGTCGCCAATATCGTGCAGCTTGGCGAAGGCGACAAGGATCGTTTGAACGATATCACCGAAGGCAACTTCTTTGATGTCGTCTTTGACGCCACCGGCAATCCGAAGGCCATGGAGCGAGGCTTCTCCTTCGTTGGCCATGGCGGTGCTTATGTTCTCGTTTCCATCGTCGCCAGCGATATCAGCTTCAACGATCCTGAATTCCACAAGCGCGAGACGACATTGCTCGGCAGCCGCAACGCAACGCCGGAAGATTTCGAGCGGGTGCTGCAAGCCCTGCGTGCCGGTCGTGTGCCGGAAGCGCTGATCACTCACCGCATGACGCTTGCAGAGGTACCCGCCAACTTTGCCAGTCTGACCGACCCGCGCGCCGGCGTCATCAAAGGCATGGTGGAAGTGGCCTGAAATGCCGACGAGCCTCCCTCATTCAATGACCCCTGACCGCGAGTAAACGGCCATGACCAAGATTACCGACCTGCGCGTTTTCGATCTGCGCTTCCCCACCTCACAGAGCCTCGATGGCTCGGATGCGATGAATCCAGATCCGGATTACTCTGCGGCCTACGTCATTCTCGATACCGATGAGCCTTCGCTGAAGGGTCATGGACTGACCTTCACCATCGGCCGCGGCAACGATATCTGCTGCATGGCGATCAAGGCGATGCGGCATCTGGTGGTTGGAACCGATCTCGCCACCGTCATCGAGAATCCCGGCAAATATTGGCGCCACCTGACGAGCGACAGCCAGCTGCGCTGGATCGGTCCCGACAAGGGCGCCATGCACCTTGCCACCGGTGCCGTCGTCAACGCCGTATGGGATCTGCTCGCCAAGCAGGCTGGCAAGCCTGTCTGGCAGTTCGTGGCCGATATGAGCGCTGAAGAGATCGCCGATATCGTCGACTATCGCTACCTGACCGACGTTCTGACGCGCGAGGATGCGCTCGCCATCCTGAGGAAGGCGGAAGCCGGCAAGAAGGAGCGCGTCGATATCCTCAAGTCAGAGGGCTACGCCTGCTACACCACTTCGGCCGGTTGGCTCGGTTATAGCGACGAAAAGCTTCGTCGCCTTTGCCACGAAGCAATCGATGCCGGCTTCAACCACGTGAAGATGAAGGTCGGCCGCGATCTGGAGGACGATATTCGTCGCCTGACCATTGCGCGTGAGGTCATCGGTCCAGATCGCTATCTGATGATCGATGCCAATCAGGTCTGGGAAGTTGATCAAGCCATCGAGTGGGTCAACAAGCTCGCCTTCTGCAAGCCCTTCTTCATCGAAGAGCCGACGAGCCCGGACGATGTTGCCGGTCACCGCAAGATCCGCCAAGCCATTGGTTCGGTCAAGGTCGCGACCGGTGAAATGTGCCAGAACCGCATCATGTTCAAGCAGTTCATCGCCGAAGGCGCGATCGACGTCGTGCAGATCGACAGCTGCCGCATGGGCGGTCTGAACGAGGTTCTCGCTGTGCTGCTGATCGCCGCAAAATACAATCTGCCCGTTTGGCCGCACGCGGGTGGCGTGGGTCTGTGCGAATATGTTCAGCATCTGTCGATGATCGATTATCTGGTCGTGTCCGGTACCAAGGAAGGCCGCGTGATCGAGTATGTCGATCATTTGCATGAGCACTTCTTCGAACCATGCGACATCCAGAACGCCGCTTACATGCCGCCGAAGATGGCGGGCTTCTCCATCGAAATGAAGCCGGAGTCCATTGAGGCTTATACCTTCAAGGGCTGAGGTTTCGAGTTCTCCTCCCGGACCTTTTTATGCTCGGGCTTGTCCCGAGCATTTTTTTGTCAGCGGAGATAGGAGCGATCTAAAGCTCTGAAAGAGCAGCTTCAAGCCTCACCCATTCTGTTTCTGTGCCGGGAAGACCGAAGCGCATATCGTTCGGACGCTCATCGAAGACGCGAACAAGAATGCCGCGATTGGCAAGCTGGGCGAATAGTGCGGCTGCCCGTGCATCACGCACGAGACGAAAAAGGCTGGTGCCGCCCACGATGGTGAGACCTGCGCTCGTCAACATTGCATCGAGACGCGCAACGTCTGTCCTTAGCCGGAGTCGCATGGCGTCACGCCAGCCATTGTCCGCCAGCGCTTCCGCCGCTACATGCAGCGCCGGGCCTGAGACGGCCCACGGCCCCAGACGCTGCTCCAGCCGTATGGCAATCTCCGGATGCGCAACGGCAAAGCCGAGACGGAGCCCCGCCATTCCGTAGAATTTTCCAAAGGATCGCAGGACGATCAGCCCATCGATCTCAGTGGCGTCGGCCAAGCTTGCACCATAGCCGGTTTCGATAAAGGCCTCGTCAATCACCAGCAGGCCGCCTTTGCGGCTCATCTCGGAGGCAAGAGCTGAGAGTTCGCTCCGCCCCATGACCCGACCATCCGGGTTGTTCGGATTGATGACGACGGCGTAGTCGAAATCGGAGAGGTTCGAGAAATTGGACACCTCTGCAACGTCGAGGCCTGCCATTCGCGCCGTTCTGGCATGTTCCGCGTAAGCGGGTGTGAGAACCGCGGCTCGTTTTGCACCTCGTTGCAGGGCGAGTTCTGCCAGCAATGGCATCAACATCTGCGTTCCAGGTGCAGCGACAATATGCGCCGCAGAGGGCGCGCCGAAGGCTGCGGCGGCGACTTCCTTCAAGTGGTTCAAGGCAGAAGGCTCGGGCAGGCGGGCAAAGGCGCTGGCAGGAACGGGAGAATGCGGATAGGAATGCGGATTGATCCCCGTGGAAAGATCGATCCAGGGTTCTGGTGCCAGCGGAAAAGACGCCCGCGCCCGCCCCAGATCGCCACCATGACGGATCGCAGCCTGCATAGTCACCGGTCCCGTATCGCCCATGTTCTTTGCTCTCGCTTTCCTGTCGCTTCTGATCGAACGCCTTGTCGGCTATCCCGACTGGCTGTTTCGCCGCATCGGTCATCCGGTCACATGGATCGGTTCGCTTATCGCGCTGCTCGACAGAAAATGGAACCGGGAACAGGGATCATTTTCCAATCGTGAAGCCAAAGGCGTGTTGGCGCTTGTAGTGCTTCTCGGCGTCACCGTCTCCATCTCGCTCGCCTTGCAGAATGTCCTTCTGGTTCTTCCGCTGGGCTTGTTGCTGGTCGCCGTCGTCGGTGCTTCGCTTCCGGCACAAAAAAGCCTGGAGCAACATGTCGAGGCGGTGGCCACCGCGCTGGAAAGCGAAGGCCTCGAAGGCGGCAGAAGAGCCGTGTCGATGATCGTTGGCCGCGATCCCGATCAACTGGATGAGGCGGCGGTGTGCCGGGCGGCCATCGAAAGCCTGGCGGAGAATTTTTCCGATGGCATTGTGGCGCCATCATTATGGCTCGGTCTGCTCGGGCTACCGGGCGGCGCTGGCTATAAAGCCATCAATACGGCTGACAGCATGATCGGTCACCGCACGCCGCGCCACGAGGCTTTTGGTTGGGCATCGGCTCGAGTAGACGATCTGGTGAATCTTCCCGCCTCGCGCCTGACGGCTGTTTTGTTCATCGTCGCTGCCGTCTTCGTCAAAGGCGCATCACCGCAAGGCGCCCTGCGTGCAGTCGCGCGCGATGCGAAGCATCACCGGTCTCCCAATGCCGGCTGGCCGGAATCGGCGCTGGCTGGTGCGCTTGGTTTTGCACTTGCGGGACCACGATCCTACGGCGGACAGATGATCCAGGCGCGCTTCATGGGCGAAGGCGGACGGCGGGATCTGACGGCAACCGATATTCGCCAGGCGCTGAAACTCGCGTGGATCGCCGACAGTCTGTTGATCGGGCTCTTCGGCCTTCTGGCGTTGGTTACCGTGCTATAGACAACAGTGCGTCGAGATCGAGGTGGCGCTCCATATGGTCCGCCAACCGATCCAGAACGGCATCCACCTGCGCTTCGTAATTCAGGGCAGACGATTGCCCGCCAAGCCTCTGCAGCCAGGCGCTGCGCTGTCCGTCATCAGCAAACAGCCCATGGACATAGGTGCCGAAAACGCGGCCGTCCGCTGAGATTGCACCATCGACGTGATTGCCGATCGTGGCAAAGGGACGATTGCAGTCGTCGCCTTTCGTGACGCCCACATGCATTTCGTAGCCGGAGAAGGCTTTACCATCGAAGCTGCGCCCCTCTACCGAGACCAGCCTTTTGTCTCCCGTCAGCACCGTCTCGACATTGAGCAGCCCAAGACCTTCGACGGTGGAAGGCGGACCTTCCATGCCGTCCGGATCCGATAAGACACGTCCCAGCATCTGATAGCCGCCACAGAGACCAAGCACAAAGCCGCCACGGCGAAGATGCGCCTTGATGTCGATATCGAAACCAGCCTGTTTCAAGACGTCCAGATCGGCAATCGTGGATTTCGATCCGCAGAGCAGGATGAGGGCGCAATCGCCGGGAATGGCGGCTCCAGGGCGCACGCGCACCAGTTCGACATCCGGCTCCATATCGAGCGGATCGAGATCGTCGAAGTTCGAGATATGCGGCAGGATTGGCACGGCAATGCGGATTTTCGCACCGGGCTTTGATTGGCTTGCGCCGGTTAAGCCGAGCGCGTCCTCGGCGGGCAAGCGCGATGCCTCGGCGAAATGCGGGAGGAGGCCGATGGAGCTCCAGCCAGTATGCTCGGCAATAACGCGCATGCCTTCATCGAAGAGCGAAGGGTCGCCGCGAAAACGGTTGACGATGAATCCCTCAATCATCGAGGCGTCGTCCGCATCCACCACTGTCTTCGTGCCGACGAGGCTGGCAATGACCCCTCCCCGGTCGATATCGCCGATCAGGATCACGGGGACATCGGCTGCCCGGGCAAAGCCCATATTGGCAATGTCGTTGGCGCGCAGATTGACTTCCGAAGCGCTGCCGGCACCTTCCACGAGGACCAGATCGGCGCGGGCTTTCAGATGCTCGAAGCTTTCGAGCACCCGGGGCATCAGCCCGGCCTTCATCTGTTGATAGTCGGCTGCTTTCGCATTGCCGAGAATTTTTCCCTGAACCACGACCTGCGCACCCGTTTCGCTCTGGGGTTTCAACAGAACCGGGTTCATGTGCACTGACAGCGGCACGCCAGCGGCGCGCGCCTGCAAAGCTTGCGCCCTGCCGATCTCGCCGCCATCTGCCGTCACCGCCGCGTTGTTAGACATGTTCTGCGGCTTGAAGGGCAAAACCGAAAGTCCGCGCTGGGTAAAGGCGCGCGCCAGACCTGCCACCATCAGCGACTTGCCGACATCCGAGCCGGTTCCCTGAAACATGATGGATCTGGCGGCCATGGATCAGTACTCGATGCCGGATTGGGCTTTGACGCCTGCCTTGAAGTGGTGCTTCACCAGCGTCATCTCCGTCACCATGTCAGCTGCCTCGATGAGCGGTGGCTTGGCGTTACGCCCGGTAACGATGATGTGGAGATCAGGGCGGCGGTTCTGCAAGGTGGCGACGACCTCCGTCAGATCGAGATAGTCGTAGCGAAGCGCGATGTTCAGCTCGTCCAAGACCAGAAGTCCGATCGTTTCGTCGGCCATCAGCATTTTGGCTTCGTCCCAGGCTTTCGTGGCTGCCGCGACGTCGCGCTTCAGATCCTGCGTGTCCCACGTGAAACCTTCGCCCATGGTGCGCCATTCCACCCGGTCGCCGAAAATGGTCAGCGCCTGCTGCTCGCCGGTCGACCACGCACCCTTGATGAACTGAACGATGCCGACGCGTCTTCCCGTGCCGAGCATTCGAAGCGCAAGCCCGAACGCGGCCGTCGACTTGCCCTTGCCGGGACCGGTATTGACCATCAGCAGACCCTTCTCGATGGTCTTTTCGGCGACTTCGGCATCCTGCACGCTCTTGCGGTTCACCATCTTTTCGCGGTGGCGGGCGGCCTCGCTGTCGCTGATCTCGCGTGTCATGATGTCCCACGTCCTTCCGAGCCGTTTTTAGAAGCGGCGACTATAGTCAAAACGCCCTCCTCCGCAATGGAGCCGATGAGCCGCGTGCCAACGCCTGCATTGACCAAGCCGCGGCTTGCCCGTAAAGGTAAGGCACTGACGGTCTTTTTCCGGCAACGGGAAAAGCTAAGAGGGAACACGGTTCCGCCCACTTCTCGGGTCAATCCGTGGCTGCCCCCGCAACTGTAAGCGGCGAGCCCACACCGTAAAGCCACTGGATTTCGATCCGGGAAGGCGGTGCAAGGGCGCTCGTTCAAGCCGCAAGCCAGGAGACCTGCCGTTTCAGAACAAAACGTCTGCCGGGCGGGGTGCTCCGGTCAGTCGGTCTCGCCGAGTTTCGGTTTGCGCTGTCTCGCATTCCGTCTTCGGTATCCGCACCCCTTGCATGTTTGAATGGCGGAAGCGGATACGGTTTGGATATCACCTCAACATCGTCACGGACTGAAGGATCAACCGACACGCGCGAAGCGTCCGGCCTGGTCGTTTATGTCTGTCGCAGCTGCCGCGACGAGGCGGAGCCAAATGCGGAGCCCCGTCCTGGTGCGCTTCTCGCGCAAGCGGCGATCGCGCTTGGCGCCGAGGTAAATGTCGAGGTGCACAGCGTCAATTGCCTCGCCAATTGCAAGCGTGGTGCCAGCGCCGCAATGCGCACAGCCGACGGCTGGTCCTATGTGTTTGGCGGGCTGACGCCTGAAAACGCCGAGGATCTCATCACCGGTGCGCGCCTGCTTTCCACGTCCACCGATGGCCTGATGCCCTGGCGCGGCCGTCCCGATAGTTTGAAGCGCGGCATGGTCGCGCGTATTCCCCCTTTGAATTTCGTCGAGGAGACATCATGACCACGCTAGAGCGCGTTCCCTGCACCATCGTCACCGGCTTTCTGGGCGCCGGCAAAACCACGCTGCTGCGCGGCCTTCTCGAAAAGCTCGATGGCAAGCGATTGGCGATCATCGTCAACGAGTTCGGCGATGTCGGCATCGATGGCGAAATCCTCAAAGGCTGCGGCATCGAAAGCTGCCCGGAGGAAAATATCGTCGAGCTTGCCAATGGCTGCATCTGCTGCACGGTCGCTGACGACTTTCAGCCGGCCATCGAACAGATCCTCAGCCGCCAGCCCAAGGTCGAACATATCCTGATCGAAACCTCGGGCCTCGCACTACCAAAGCCGCTTGTGCAGGCCTTCCAGTGGCCGGCAATCAAAAGCCGCGTGACCGTCGACGCCGTCGTTGCGGTGGCCGATGGTGCGGCCTTGGCGGAAGGCATGGTGTCGCATGACATGGATGCGCTCGCCGCCCAGCGCGCCAATGACGAAGCGCTCGATCATGACGATCCGGTCGAAGAAGTCTTCGAAGACCAGATCGCCTGCGCCGATCTGATCGTGCTGACCAAGGGCGATCTTCTCGATGCGAATGGTCTGGAACGCGCCAAGGCGCATATCGGCGAGCATCTGCCAAAGGCTGCGAAGATCGTCGTCGCATCCCATGGCCAGATCGATCCTGCGGTTCTCATCGGTCTCGGGCTTGCGGTCGAGAACGATATCGAAAACCGCCATACCCACCATGACGAGGAGGAAGACCACGATCATGACGAGTTCGATAGCTTCGTCGTCGAGCTTGGCGCGGTATCCGATCCTGAGTCGCTGGCGGAGCGTATCGCTCTAACCGCGGCCTCCGAGAATGTGTTGCGCATCAAAGGTTTCGTCGAAGTCTCGGCCAAGCCGATGCGTTTGCAGGTTCAGGCGGTCGGCTCGCGCGTGAACCACTATTTCGATCGCCCTTGGGCTGCGGGCGAAGTGCGGCGTTCTGCGCTGGTGGTAATTGGCGAAAAGGGCCTCAACCGCGAGAAGATCGAACAGATGCTGGCTGCCTGACGCATCATGCATATTCTCGCCACCACATCTTCGTCGCTAGACGACCTGATCGAGCCGGTTGATCTCAACCAGCCCCAGGCGGATGTGGTGGTGTTGTCTTTCTCGTCAAGCGATCTGGCCGGTTTGCAGCACGCCTGGCCTGAAGAATCTGGCGTTTCGCTCAGCGTCGCCAATCTCTCCGAACTGCGCCATCCTATGTCCGTCGACCTCTGGATCGAAAAGACAGCAGAACATGCCAAGCTGATCCTTATCCGGATTCTTGGCGGGGCGGACCGTTGGCGCTACGGCGTCGATCAGCTGGCGATGATGGCGCGCAGGCGCGGCGTCAAGCTCCTGCTCCTGCCGGGTGAGTGTAGCGAGCGCGACGAAAAGCTCGAGGCGCAATCCACAATCGACCAGACGTGGCTCGCTTCAATCCTCTCCTTCTTCCGCGAAGGCGGCCCGCAGAACATGCGCCGGCTTTCGGAAGGTCTTGCCGCTTTTGCTGAGGAGGGTGCCTGGCCTGGCTTCACGCCGGAGCCGCTGCCGAAGTCCGGCTTCTATCTGCCGGGTCTTGGCGCCGTCCATGTCGATGAGGTGCTCGCGGCTTTTGCCCCCGAAGCGATAAGACTTCCCATCCTTTTCTATCGCTCCATGCTTCTGGCTGCCGATGTTGCACCAATCGATGCGCTCTTCGAGGCGCTGAAGTCCCGCGGTTTCGCACCCCTGCCGATCTTCGTCAGCGGCCTGAAGGATGGTGAAGCGATCCGATTCCTCGAAGACGCGCTGGTACCGCTGAAACCCGCTGCCATTATCGCCGCCACTGCCTTTGCCAGCCAGACGGATCAGGACGGCACGAGCCTGTTCGACCGGGTGGGCGTGCCGGTGTTCCAAGTGATCATGGCCACGACCCGGCGCGATGGCTGGGCCGAGAACATGCGGGGCCTCAATCCATCCGATCTTGCCATGCATGTGGTCTTGCCGGAACTCGATGGGCGCATTCTGGCAGGTGCGATCTCATTCAAACAGTCCGATCCTGACGGGCGCCAAGGGCTGATCAACGCCCCAGAGTCAGACCGGGTCGAGCAGGTCGCTCGTCGTATTGCCGCCTTCCTTCGGTTGACGCGGACTGCAGCCCGGGAAAGGCGCCTTGTCATCCTGATGCCGGATTATCCCGGTGCCGCACCCGGTCGCACGGGCTATGCCGTGGGTCTCGACGTGCCCCAAAGCGTGTTGGAGATGCTGCGTGATTTGCGGGATGCGGGTTATGCACTCGGCGATATTCCGGAGACCGCACGCGAGCTTCTGGATCGGATCGAGACGGAGAACGCCGCTCTTCCTCTCACCCAATACCGAACCTATTTCGACACGCTTCCTGAGGAGGCACGGGCCGGAATGGCTTCGGCCTGGGGCGATGCCGCTGACGACGAGGCTGTGGTTGATCAGGCGTTCCACTTCCGCGCCGCCCGTTTCGGCTCCGTTGTCGTCGCTCTTGCTCCAGACCGGGGGCGCCAAGTAGACAGGCGGGTGGACTACCACGATCCGGCCTTGCCGCCGCGTCATGCGCTTGCGGCTTTCGGTGCCTGGATGCAGCAGGATTTCGGCGCGCATGCGATCATCCATGTCGGCGCTCACGGCACCTTGGAATGGCTGCCGGGAAAGACGGTCGCGCTGTCGCAAACCTGCTTCCCGGAAATCGTCACTGGACCGCTGCCGGTCATCTACCCCTTCATCGTCTCCAATCCGGGGGAGGCTGCTGTTGCCAAACGACGGATCGCTGCCGTCACCATCGGGCACATTCCGCCCATACTGGTTGCCGCCGGTCTTTCGCCGGAGCAGGCCGCGCTCGAGCAACTGGTGGACGAATATGCCCAGGCCGATGGGCTTGATCGCCGTCGCCGCGACCGTCTGGCAAAGCTGATCGTCGAGAAGGCCTTCGAGACGGGGCTCGCCGCCGATGCCGGTATCGGCGCGGCGGAGGACGCGGATTCAGCACTCACCCGGATCGATGCCTTTCTGTGCGACCTCAAGGATTTCGCCATTAAGGACGGCCAACATGTGTTCGGGCGTTGCGCCGACGATGAGCCGGATTCTCTGAGGCGCGAAAGTGCTGCCCAAGAAAAAGCTGCGCTGCTGGCGGCGCTGGATGGTCACCATATCGTGCCGGGTCCCTCAGGTGCACCCGCACGCGGACGACTGGATGTGCTGCCGACAGGGCGCAATCTCTATGCTGCCGATCCGCGTACCATGCCGACACCGACGGCCTTCGAGCTTGGAAAAGCGGCAGGCGAAGAGGTGCTGCGCCATCATCTGCAAAGCCATGGCGACTGGCCGCGGCATCTGGTTTTCGATCTCTGGGGCTCCGCATCGCTGCGCAATGGCGGCGAAGATGTCGGTCAGGCGCTGCATCTGATGGGTGCGCGTCCGATCTACGATCAGGCGACCGGCCGGGTCAACGGCATCGAAGTTCTGCCGCCAGCCGCGCTCGGACGCCCGCGGGTGGACGTGACCTTCCGCATTTCGGGCCTGTTCCGCGATATGTTCCCGCCTCTGATTGCCCTTCTCGATGCGGCGGCAAGGACGATTGCCTCACGCGAAGAGTCGTCCGGCGATAATCCTCTGGCGGAGGAAACGGCCTCTCTCGGTCGTATCCCAGCACGCATTTTCGGCTCGGCTCCCGGTACCTATGGCGCTGGCATCGAAGAGGCCTTGGCAAGCGGCGATTGGGACGAGCGGGAAGAGTTGGGCCAAGCCTATCTGGACGCGGCCAGCCACGCCTTTGGTGGGGCAGATGGCTTGTCGATCCTCTCCGATTCAGGCTTTGCTGCCCAAGTCGAACGCGCTGAACTTCTGGTTCATACCGGTGACGATCCGGGTCGCGATCTTCTGGATGGTTCGTCCGACGTCGCCTTCGTTGGCGGCTTTGCCGCCGCCAAGGCAAAGCTTGGACAGGCGGCGGATGTGGTGGCGCTGGATACGACCGATCCTGCCCGGCCGCGTGCCCGCTCCATCGCCCAGGCAATCACCCGCGTGGTCAGAGCCCGTGCCGTCAATCCGCGCTTCATCGCCGGACAGATGCGCCATGGTCCGCGCGGTGCCGCCGAATTTGCAGAGACCGTCGACCGGCTGATTGGCTTTGCTGAAACCACGCAGGCCGTTTCCTCGTCGCTGATCGAAGCGCTCTACGATGCCTATTTCGGCAACGAAGAGGTGCGCGATTTCATTTTACGGGAAAACCCCAAGGCTGCGGAACTGATGGCGCAACGCTTCCTGTCTGCACGCCGCCGCAATCTTTGGCACAGCCGCCGCAACGCCGTGGATGCGGAACTGGAAATGCTGCTCGCGCCGCGCTCGTCCGAGGCCTTGTCCAAGAGGGTCTCGGCATGAAGCCACTTCCTCAGGTCCAGCCCTTTTTTCGCAGAGGCGTCTGCCCTGCCCTCTCCGCCCCAATGCGAACGGGCGATGGACTGTTGTCGCGGGTGGCGTTTACCGCTTCGCTGTCGCCGAGTAATTTCGGTCGTCTCGGCGATCTTGCACGCCGCCACGGCAATGGACTCCTGGATGTGACCGCGCGTGGCAGCCTTCAATTTCGTGGATTGACGGCCGAAAGCGCTGTTGGACTGGAGCATGATGTGCTGGCGCTGCAACTGCCCTTGCGGCAGGGGCTTGCCGTCGAAGCCTCACCGCTTGCCGGGATAGACGACAGCGAAGTCGCCAATCCGGAACTGATCGTTGAACTCATCAGCCATAAGGCCACGGCGCTTAGTCTCGACGCGAAGCTGGCCGCGAAGATGTCGGTTATCGTCGATGGCGGTGGTCGGGCTCCGATGGGTGGGCTGCTTGCCGATATCAGGCTCAAAGCGGCCCAGCGGGGCGGCGACGTCCTCTGGCTGTTGATGCTGGGTGGCACGGAAGAAAAGGCGCTGCTTGTAGGGGCTTTGCGAACGGAAGATGCCGCGGATTGCGTCATCGACCTGCTCATTCACCTGGCGGAGCGAGGACCGGATGCGCGCGGGCGCGATCTGGATAGGGCGGCTGCGCATAATGCCTACGGGGATCGTCTCCTGCCGATCTCATCAGACGTCCGCGCTCCACCGCATGACATCGGGACATTGAGCCAAACCGACGAGCGCCGATTGTGGCCTCTCAATGACCACCTCCACGCCGCCGTCATCGCTCCGGCCTTTGGGCAGATCACCTCGGAAGCGCTGTCTGCGCTGTGCCAGATTGCAGGCGATCTCGGCGTTCGGTCCATCCGGCCCGGTCCTTCGCACGGGCTCTATGCGCTTGGTGATCGCGACGCGTGTGCGGCACTGCTGGATTACGCGCAGAAGGCTGGTCTCATCGTTAGCGACAACGATCCCCGATCCGCCATCGCGGTGTGCGCGGGCGCACCGTCCTGTGCATCGGCCTATACGCCGGTTCGAGCGCTCGCCGCGTTCGCAGCCAAAGAGTGTGGCACGATGCTCGATGGTTCCTTCACCTTGCATCTTTCCGGTTGCGGCAAGGGCTGCGCCCATCCGGCGCCCGCCCTTCTTGCCTTTTCCGGCACGTCGGAAGGTTTTTCCTTCGGCTACCAGGCCAAGGTTTCAGCCCTTCCCGATGCGCAGCTGACCATCGATCAGCAGAAGGCCGGGCTTTCCAGGCTTGCCCGCCTCTATGAAAAAGAACATAAGCCCGGAGAAAATGCCCGCACCTTCCTTGTTCGACTTGGCAAGGACAGGATTGTCGCGGCGCTCCGACAGGACGAGATATGACGACGTACGACTATATCCGCAATGGCGATGCGATCTATGAGCGCTCTTTCGCCATCATCCGTGAGGAAGCGGATCTCTCCGCCTTCACGCCCGAACAGGCGGATATTGCCATTCGCATGATCCATGCCTGCGGACAGGTGGAGGCAGCGCGGCATTTCCGTTTTTCCGCCGATTTCGTTTCCGCCGCGCGTGGCGCGCTCGCAGCAGGCAAACCCATTCTGTGTGATGCGGAAATGGTGGTGCATGGGGTCACACGGGCGCGTCTGGCGTCTGGCAATGCCGTGATCTGCACGTTGCGTGATCCGCGTACGCCGGACTTGGCGAAGTCCATCGGCAACACCCGTTCCGCAGCCGCCCTCGATCTCTGGGCCGATCATCTCGACGGCGCTCTGGTTGCCATCGGCAATGCGCCGACGGCGCTGTTCTACCTCTTGGAAATGTTGGAGAGAGGCGCGCCTCGCCCAGCTGCCATTATCGGCATGCCGGTCGGCTTCGTTGGTGCGATGGAATCCAAGGACGCGCTGGAAGAAAGCACGCTCGGCATTCCCTACGCCATCGTCAAAGGCCGCATGGGTGGCTCCGCCATGACGGCGGCGGCTGTCAACGCCGTTGCGAGGGCCGGTCTATGAGCGCTGTCCTCTACGATCCGGCACCTGAAAAGGCATTGAAGGGCAAGGTGATCGGCGTCGGCACCGGCCCGGGCGATCCCGATCTTCTGACGCTGAAGGCCGTGCGCGCCATCGAAACAGCAGACGTGCTTGCCTTTTTCTGCAAGCGCGGCAGCAAGGGCAATGGCCGTGGCATCGTCGAAAGCTTCATTCGTCCTGGCACGCTGGAAATGCCGCTTGTCTACCCGGTCACGGTCGAACACGACAAGAATGGCGACGACTATCGCGGCGCGATCGCTGCTTTCTTCGATCAATCGGCACGCGACATTGCCGCCCATCTGGATGCGGGTCTTACCGTAGCTGTTTTGTCGGAAGGCGATCCGCTGTTCTACGGTTCCTATATGCATCTGCATCTGCGGCTGGCGCCCAACTATCCGGCGGAAGTCGTTGCGGGCATCACCGCCATGTCCGGCTGCTGGTCGATGACCGGACTTCCGCTCGTCCAGGGAGACGACATCTTGAGCGTCCTTCCGGGTACGCTCGGCGAGGATGCGCTTTTCGAGCGGCTGTCCGGCACGGATGGCGCTGTCATCATGAAGGTCGGTCGCAACCTGCCGAAGATTCGCCGTGCGCTGGAGAGAGCGGGCAAGCTCGAAGGCGCGCTCTATGTTGAGCGTGGCACCATGGCCAATGGACATGCCATGCGATTGATCGAGCGCGATGAATCCCCCGCCCCCTATTTCTCTCTGGTTCTCGTGCCCGGCTGGAAAGATCGACCGGCGGGAGAGATTGCATGAGATCGTCCTCTGCCGGACGCCTAACGGTCGTCGGCCTCGGGCCTGGAAATCTGGCGCAGATCACGCCGGAGGCGTTGGCGGCGGTGGACGAGGCAGAGGATTTCTTCGGCTATATTCCCTATCTCGAACGGTTGTCGCTGCGTCCAGACCAACGGCGTCACGCATCGGATAATCGTGAGGAAATTTCGCGCGCCGAGGCAGCGCTGGCATTGGCCGCTTCTGGCGGAAAAGTCTGCGTCGTTTCAGGCGGGGATCCGGGCGTTTTCGCCATGGCGGCTGCCGTGTGTGAGGCGATAGAGAACGGCCCTGCCGAATGGCGCGACATCGACTTTTCTGTGGTGCCCGGCGTCACCGCCATGCTGGCTGTTGCGGCAAGAGCGGGCGCGCCGCTCGGTCACGATTTCTGCGCCATTTCGCTCTCCGACAATTTGAAACCATGGTCGCTGATCGAAAGGCGGCTGGTGGCAGCGTCTCAAGCCGGCTTCGTCATGGCCTTCTACAATCCTGTCAGCAAGGCAAGACCGCATCAGCTGGCGACGGCCTTCGATGTGCTGCGGGCGCATTTGCCGGGGTCGGTGCCGGTCATCTTCGGTCGCGCTGCCGGACGAGCGGATGAGCGCATGCGGGTCGTGCCTCTCGCCGAAGCGTCGAGCGACATGGCCGATATGTCGACCTGTATCATTGTCGGCTCGGTTGAAACGCGGATCATCGAGCGGCCGGAAAAGCCCTCGCTGGTCTATTCGCCGCGCTTTTCCAAGAGGGAAAGTTGATGGCGGATGGCGGACAGCGCGGTCTCGATATCCGGCACCACGACGCTCACCGCATTGGCCTCTTGGCAAGCGGGACGGTCGATCATGATCACAGGAATGCCAAGCGTGCGGGCCGCTTCGATCTTCGCATAGGCCGCCGTTCCGCCCGAGTTTTTCGAAACGATCACCTCGATCCCGTCGCCCTCCAACATGTCGATCTCATCGGCAAGCGCAAAAGGTCCACGCGCCGTGATGTAGCGCGCATTCGGAACCTTAAGCGGCGGTTCTACCGGATCGACGCTGCGGATCAGGTATCTGTGCTGAGGTGCGGTCTCAAAGGGCAGGAGCTCTTGTCGGCCAAGCGCCAGAAAAGCGCTTGTGCTGATAGCACCCAGTGCGGCAACCGCTTCCTCGACGCTTGGAACGTTCAGCCAACGGTTGCCCTCTCCCGCGATCCAAGCCGGGCGCGACAGTCTGACCAGAGCGATGCCTGCGATTTTGGCAGCCGTCACGGCATTGGCGGAAATGCGCGCTGCATAAGGGTGCGTCGCATCCACCAGCAGATCGAAGCCTTCTTCGGAAATAAAACGCGCCAAACCCTCTGCGCCGCCAAAACCGCCGACACGCATCGGGACAGGCTGCTTGACGGGATCCTTCGTGCGGCCCGCCATGGACAGCAAAATTCGGTAGCCGGAGTCGTCGGGAAGCTTTCCAGCCAGTATGCGGGCATCCGCTGTGCCGCCGAGAATGAGGATGGAGCGTGTCATGGCTTGTGAATATGCCGGAACACCAGCCTCCGCCAGCAAAAAACCTGCGCCTTGGCTTTCCATTGTCGGTATCGGTGAAGATGGCCTAGCCGGGCTTGCTGAAAATGCTCGCTGGGCCATCGAGGCTGCCGAGGTCGTCTTCGGCGGCAAACGTCATCTTGAACTTGCCTCGGCTGCCATCAGGGGCGAAGCGCGGACATGGCCTGTTCCGTTCGATGTCGGCATGACGGACGTCGTGGCGCTCAAGGACAGGAAGGTCTGCGTCCTTGCGTCCGGCGATCCATTCTTCCACGGTGTCGGGGTCACCCTGTTGCGGCGGGTCGATCCGGCAGAGGTGATCACCTACCCTGCTCCGTCCTCCATCTCGCTTGCCGCGTCGCGTCTAGGCTGGGCCTTGCAGGATACTGCCTGCATTTCGCTGCATGGCCGCTCCATCGATCTTAT
This sequence comes from Agrobacterium sp. SORGH_AS 787, assembly GCF_030819035.1. NCBI lineage: Bacteria > Pseudomonadati > Pseudomonadota > Alphaproteobacteria > Hyphomicrobiales > Rhizobiaceae > Agrobacterium > Agrobacterium sp. SORGH_AS 787. The sequence continues at coordinate 902,122 of NZ_JAUTBG010000002.1, read as the reverse complement.
ACGTCCACATCTTCACCCTGGCGCGAAGATCATTGCGCTGACCTCCGATGCCAGTGCCCCGGCGTTGATTGCCGCGCTTCTCAAGCAGGCAGGCTTTGGAAGATCGATCTTCCATCTGCTGGAAGCACTTGGCGGTGAACGGGAAAACACCCGCACAACCACAGCTCAGGATTTTGCCTTAGAGGATATCGATCCGCTCAATGTGGTTGCAATCGAGGTCGTTGTAAATGAAACGGCACGAATCCTTCCCTTCGCTAGCGGGCTCGACGATTCGCTGTTCGAACATGATGGGCAAATGACCAAGCGGGAAATCCGTGCTGTTACCCTGTCATCGCTCGCGCCCCGCTACGGTGAACTGCTGTGGGATATCGGCGCGGGCTCCGGCTCGATCGGTATCGAGTGGATGCTATCTCACCCATCGTTGCGGGCCATCGGAATCGAGCAAAATCTAGAGCGGGCCGAGCGCGCCATGCGCAATGCCGAAGCCTTCGGCGTGCCTGGTCTCGATGTGGTGATTGGCACGGCACCGGATGCTTTCGAGGGTCTGCCGATGCCTGATGCCATCTTCATCGGCGGCGGCGGCAGCGAGGCCGGAGTTTTAGAGGACGCAATTTGCGCTTTGAAGCCGGGCGGGCGGTTGGTTGCCAATGCCGTGACGCTGGAAATGGAGGCTATGCTGCTCTCCGCTCAGGCGCGACTCGGCGGCTCTCTGATCCGGCTTGAGGTGGCGCGCGCGTCCCCTGTCGGTCACATGCAGGGCTGGCGGGCGGCGATGCCCATCACACAGTGGGCCTGGGTCAAACCGAAGGATGTGCCGTGATCGTCGCTGGCGTCGGGTGCCGCAAGGGTGTGAGCCCCGAGGCGGTGATGGCTGCGCTTGAGCAGGCATCTGCCGAGCACCGGGTATCATTTGCCTTCATGGCCACGGCACCCATGAAGGCGGATGAACCAGCTTTGCTGGAAGCAGCGACACGGCTTGGCATGGCGTTCGTCGTGGTGGCGCAGGCCGATTTCGACGCTGCTGCCGCCCGAACACTGACCCGATCCGCCTTGAGTTTGAAACATGCCAGCTCACCAAGCGTCAGCGAGGCATCGGCGCTTGCAGCCCTTGGCGAAGCGTCAAGACTGATCGCGCCTCGCATGGTGATCGGCGATATTACCGTGGCCTTCGCCACTGCTGGAGACAAGACATGACCGTTCACTTCATTGGCGCTGGCCCGGGTGCTGCAGATCTGATCACGTTGCGCGGTCGCGATCTGATCGCCGCTTCTCCCGTCTGCCTCTATGCCGGTTCGCTGGTGCCAAAGGCGCTGCTGGACTACTGCCCGGTCGGTGCGCGCATCGTCGACACAGCAGCCTTGTCTCTGGATGAAATCGAGGCAGAGTTCGTTGCCGCCGCCCGAGACGGAAAGGATGTGGCCCGGCTGCATTCAGGCGATCTTTCCGTCTGGAGTGCCATGGGTGAACAAATCCGCCGTCTGGAGCGGCTCGGGCTTGACTACACCGTTACACCCGGCGTGCCTTCCTTTGCCGCGGCAGCCGCCACTTTGAAGCGCGAATTGACGGTGCCTGAAGTGGCGCAAAGCCTTGTTCTGACACGCATTTCCGGTCGGGCGTCGAAAATGCCGGAGAGCGAAAACCTCAAGGCTTTCGGCGCGACGGGTGCGACGCTTGCCATTCATCTCGCCATCCACGCCGTCGGTCAGGTGGTTGAGGAACTGACGCCGCTCTATGGTGCGGATTGCCCTGTCGCCATTGTCGTGCGCGCCTCCTGGCCGGAAGAGCGGGTCATTTCCGGGACGCTGTCCGATATCGAAGCCCGCCTTGCGCAAGAGCCCGTCGAGCGCACCGCAATGATCTTCGTCGGCAAGGGTCTTGCCTCATCCGATTTTCGCGAAAGCGCGCTCTATAGCACCGACTACGTCCGTCGCTTCAGAACGCCAACGGCGGAGTAGTCTCAGCTCGCCTTGAGGAAATCTTCTGCAAGCTCGACCCAGAAGGCTGTGCCGATCGGAATGATGTCATCGTTGAAATCGAATTTCGGATGGTGCAGCGGCGGGTCGTTGTCGGTGCGCTTGGTACCAAGGAAGAAATAGGAGCCGGGGCGCTTTTCCAGCATATAGGCAAAGTCTTCCGCCCCCATGGTCGGGCGCTCCATTTCCAGAACCTTGTCCGCACCGGCAAAGCGTGTTGCAAGCGCTCGGACGTAATCGGTTTCCGCCTTGTGGTTGACGGTCGGGCTGTAGCCGCGCTCATAATCCAGCGTCACGCTCATGCCGTAGCTGGCCGCCTGCCCTTCGGCGATCATGCGAATGCGCTTTTCCAGTTCATCGCGGGCTTCCGGATCGAAGGAACGGATGGTGAGCAGCATTTCCGCCGTCTCTGGGATAACATTGCTTACCTTGCCGCCATGAAAGGCGCCAACAGTGACCACGGCCGGCATCAGCGGATGAACATTGCGCGACACCACAGTTTGCAACGCCATGATGATGCTGGCGCCGGCAACGATCGGGTCCGAGGCGCTTTGCGGTTCCGCGCCATGGCCGCCATAGCCGTTGACGGTGATCTTGCACTCGTCCACTGCCGCCATGACCGGGCCTTCGCGCAGAACGAAATGGCCGAAGGGCTGGCTCGGGTCGTTATGCAGGGCGAAAACGGCGTCGCACGGGAAGCGGTCGAACAGGCCATCTTCGATCATGATGCGCGCGCCGCCGAAATTCTCTTCCGCTGGCTGGAAGATCAGATGGATCGTACCGTCGAAATTGCGCCGTTCGGCAATGATCTTGGCGGCACCCAGCAGCATGGCAGTATGGCCGTCATGACCGCAGGCATGCATCATGCCGGGCGTTTCGCTCGCATAGTCGGCGCCGGTTTCTTCGTGGATCGGTAGAGCATCGATGTCAGCGCGGATGCCGATACTGCGATTGCTGGTGCCATTGCGCAAGGTGGCGACCACGCCGGTGCCGGCCAATCCTCGCGTCACCTCATAGCCCATCTGTGTCAGGCGCCCTGCAACAAAATCGGAGGTCTTGAATTCCGACAGGCCGATCTCCGGGTTGCGATGCAGATAGCGGCGGATTTCAACCACCTCTTCCATGACGTTGGACGACGAGGAAATGGTCACCGGATGAAGGGTCATGCTTTGCTATTCCGTATCTTTGCCGCGGCAGACGAACTGCCCGGCCCGTTCTTTAAGCATCATGAATAGCAAGAGTGGGCCGTCTTGATAAGGGCGCGTCGTTGTTCGCTAAGATTTGTCTTCTTGCGCGCCAATCAAACAGATGGCATGGAACTGAAAATGCCTTGAAACATTCAAAACCTTCTGGTCACATCAGTTCGGAAACACGAATGCCAAGCAGGTATGGGGAGATATCAGGGAAGGCAGCGACGGTTTCGCCCGGAGGAGTTTGCGAAACGTCTGGCTTCGGGGCGACGAGCCCTCGCGTGGGAATTCGTTCTCGAGAAACTATTGATATTATATATTGAAATCCGAATGCCCCGATTTCACCATGTCGGGCGATAAGATTGTGCCTTCCCATCGTGTGCTGGTTCGCGGTGGTTCAGCAAAGGTTCAGGATCAGCGCGAAATAAAGCTTGCCACATTGTTTCACTCTCGATGAGAACTCTGAAACAGTTATGGGTTACAGACTAGCCTAAGCACTCCACTCAGGGTCCAGAATACGAGCCGATGTCATTTCATATTACGCCGCCCGCCGCCGCCCGTGATTCCGAAACCAAGCAGATCGATCACAACGACTCGATCCGCTCTGTTTATTTCAACATAGACGAGCTGAAAGCTTGCGGGGCAGACCTGTCGCAGACAGGGTCCGCCTCCCTTCCCGGCTTCATGGAATTCGACTTCTTTGCGCGTCACCGCGAGAACGAGAAGGAAATTTTGCGCGTCTATCGCACCACGGCGGTGGATTCGGAGAACGGCCTGACGATCACGCCGGCTGCTGAATGGCTGCTCGACAATCACTATGTGATTGAAGAAGCCATCCAGGAAGTCCGTCGGGACTTCCCGAAGAAATTCTATCGCCAACTGCCGACGATGAAGATCGGCAACGCCGAGATCCCTCGCGCGCTCGCACTGGCCTGGCTCTATGTCGCCCATACGCACAGCACGGTGTCTCGCGAAAGCCTGACCGCGCTTGTCGAAGGTTTCCAGACCCACAAGACGTTGCAGATCGGCGAAATCTGGGCGCTGCCATCCTTCCTGCGCTTCGTGCTGATCGAGAACCTGCGTCGTATCTCCATTCGTGTGGAGCGCTCGCGTCGCATGCGCCATAAGGCGAATGAGGTGGTGGACGAGATTATTCGTCTCAACGATGCGGAGCCGTCGGCTGAATTCCTCAAGCAGATCGACCCGCTGGTGGACGATCCGACCTTTGCGACCCAGTTCCTCTATCGACTGAAGAACGGTTCGCAGACCTCGAACTTCGCCCTGAACTGGCTGGAAGAGCGTCTTCATAGCGTTGGTACGGACGCCGAAAACGTGATGATGGCGGAGCATAACCGGCTTGCATCCGGCAATGTGACGATGGGCAATATCGTCAAGAGCCTGCGCGAGATCGACGATACCGAATGGTCCGTCTGGTTCGAAGATGTCAGCCATATCGACAAGGTTCTGCGTGAGCAGACCGATTATGAGACGCTCGATTTCGGTTCGCGCAACACCTACCGCAACAATGTCGAACTGTTGGCGCGTCGTTCTCCCAAAACCGAAGTCGAAGTTGCCCAGCTTGCCGTCGACATGGTGGCGGAAGCCGCCAATTCCAAGGATGCCTATCCGCATCAGCCGAATGTCGGTGCCTTCCTCGTCGGTCAGCGCCGCAAGGAGCTGGAGCAGCGCATTGGTTACAACCCGCTGTTCGCGCAGCGCGTTGTGCGCGCCATGCGGCGTTTCAACTGGCTTGCCGTGGCCGTCCCGGTTCTGGTCCTGACGGCGCTTGCCATGCTGGCGGTCGGTTGGTTCCTGGCTGAGGCTGGCATGCCCTGGTATGTGGTGAGCGCGTTCCTGCTGATGTTTGCGCTGCCCGCATCGGAAGGTGCGACAGGTCTCTTCAATACGCTCGTCACCTTCTTCGTCAAACCTTTCCGCCTTGTCGGGTACGAATTCAAGAACGGCATTCCCGAAGATGCGCGCACGCTGGTTGCCGTGCCATGCATGATCACCAGCCGCGATGCGGTCGATGAGATGATCCGCAATCTCGAAGTCCATTATCTCGCCAATCCGCATGGCGAGATTTACTTCTCGCTGATCAGCGACTGGCGTGACGCACAGCAGGAGCAGACCACCGAGGATGTGGAAATCCTGGAATATGCCAAGCGCGAAGTGGCAACTTTGTCTGCGCGTTATGCTTTCGACGGCAAAACCCGCTTTTTCCTGCTTCACCGCCGTCGCATCTACAATCCATCCGAAGGTTGCTGGATGGGCTGGGAGCGCAAGCGCGGTAAGCTGCATGAGCTGAACCTGCTGCTGCGCGGCGACAAGGATACGACCTTCCTCAACGGTGCCAACACGGTGCCGAAGGACGTCAAATACGTCATGACGCTGGACGCCGATACGCGCCTGATGCGCGATGCCGTCACCAAGCTCGTCGGCAAGATGCATCACCCGATCAACCGTCCGGTCCACGATCCGGAAACCGGCCGCGTGATCCATGGTTACGGCCTGTTGCAGCCGCGCGTGACCCCGTCGCTGACGACCGGCAAGGATGCCTCCGTCTTCCAGCGCGTCTTTTCGATCAACCGCGGTATCGACCCTTATGTCTTTACGGTGTCGGACGTTTATCAGGATCTGACCGCAGAAGGCTCGTTCACCGGTAAGGGCCTCTATGACGTTGACGCCTTCGAAAAGGCTCTGAAGGGCCGGATCGATGAGAACGCCGTTCTGTCTCACGACCTTCTTGAAGGCTCGTTCGCCCGCTGCGCTCTCGTTACCGACGTCGAACTCGTCGAAGACTTCCCGACTCGCTACGAGGTGGAAGTCTCGCGTCAGCATCGCTGGGCGCGTGGCGACTGGCAGTTGCTTCCTTACATTCTCGATCCGGCACGTGGCGTTACCGCGCTTGGCCGTTGGAAGATGATCGACAACCTGCGCCGTTCGTTGACCCCGATTGCCTGGTTCGTCGCCTCGGTTCTCGGCTGGTACTTCATGGACCCGTTCGGCGCGTTGATCTGGCAGATCCTGCTGATCTTCTCGCTCTTCGTTGCACCGACGATCTCGCTGCTGTCGGGCCTTGTTCCGCGTTCGACCGATATCGTGCCACAGGCGCATTTCCACACCATCTGGTCGGAGATCCGCGCCACCAATGCGCAGGTCGCGCTTCGCATCGTCTTCATTGCCGATGGCGCCTGCATGATGGCGGATGCCATCGCCCGCTCGCTCTATCGCCTCTTCGTCAGCCGCAAGCTGATGCTGGAATGGCGTACGGCTGCCAGCATTCAATCCAGCGCGCAGGGCAGCGTCTTCGATTACTACAAGCAGATGTGGCACGCGCCTGTCGTGGCGCTCCTCGGTCTGTTGTTTGCAGCCCTTCCGGGCGATAATGCCTTCCTCGTTGGCATTCCCTTTGCGCTACTGTGGGTCTTCTCGCCGGTCGTTGCCTGGTATGTCAGCCAGTCGGCTGAAACTGAAGACCGGATGTTCGTCTCGGAGCATGTGTCGAGCGAGTTCAGAAAGATCGCGCGTCGCACGTGGCGTTATTACGAGACCTTCGTCAACAAGGACGAAAACTATCTGCCGCCGGACAATTTCCAGGAAACGCCGACGCCGGTCGTTGCCAGCCGTACCTCGCCGACCAATATCGGCGTCTATCTGCTATCGACGATTTCTGCCCGGCAGTTTGGCTGGATCAGCTTCTCCGACACGATCGAGCGTCTGGAAAAGACCATCGAGACGGTCGAGAAGATGGAGAAGTATCGCGGTCACCTCTACAACTGGTACCACACCGATACGCTTCAGACGCTTGGCCCCCGCTACGTCTCTGCGGTGGATAGCGGTAACCTTGCCGGGCATCTGATCGCGATTTCGTCTGCCTGCCGCCAATGGGCGGAGGCACCGTCTGCGCATCTTCAGGGCAACCTCGACGGTATCGGCGATGTCGCCGGCATCGTCCGCGAAAGCTTGAAAGAGCTGCCGGACGATCGCAAGAACCTGCGTCCGCTCCATCGCCGTCTGGAAGAGCGCATCATCGGCTTCTCCAACGCGCTCGCCTCCGTGAAGCGCGAGCATGAGTTCGCCTCCATCCGCGTCATCAATCTCGCGGTCCTGGCGCGCGACATTCAGAAGCTCGCCGCCAATCTCGATCTGGAGGTGAAGTCCGAACAGAGCGCGGAAATGACGCGCTGGGCGCAAATGCTGGTCGATTGCTGTGAAGCGCATATTTCCGACAGCGCCTTCGATCACTCGACCATCGATTCGCTTCGCGAACGGCTTGCTTCGCTGCGCGATCGCAGCCGCGATCTCGCCTTCTCCATGGACTTCGGCTTCCTCTATCGCAAGGATCGCCGCCTGCTCTCCATCGGATACCGTGTGGAAAGTCAGGAGCTGGACGAGGCGTGCTACGACTTGCTTGCGTCCGAATGCCGACTGACCTCGCTCTTTGCCATTGCCAAGGGCGATCTGCCGACGGAGCACTGGTATCGTCTCGGCCGTCAGGTCGTGCCGATCGGCGCGCAGGGTGCGCTGGTCTCCTGGTCCGGTTCGATGTTCGAATATCTGATGCCGCCTCTGGTCATGCAGGAGCGTCAGGGTGGTATTCTCAACCAGACCAACAATCTGATCGTTCGCGAACAGATCAATCACGGCCGCCGTCTCGGCACGCCGTGGGGTATCTCCGAAGCGGCCTTCAATGCCCGCGATCATAATATGAACTACCAGTACACCAACTTCGGTGTACCGACGCTGGGCCTCAAGCGCGGTCTTGGCCAGAATGCGGTGATTGCGCCTTACGCCTCGATTCTGGCCGCGCAATACGATCCGGATTCTGCACTCGAGAACCTCGAAAAGCTGCGCAAGCTCGGCGCGCTTGGTCGCTATGGCTTCCATGATGCGGTGGACTTCACGCCGACCCGCGTGCCGGACGGCAAGGTCTGCGCTGTGGTCTATAACTACTATGCTCACCATCATGGCATGTCGATTGCGGCGGTTGCCAACGTCGCCTTCGATGGCTTCCTGCGCGAACTCTTCCACGCCGATCCGGTCATCGAAGCGGCCGAGCTTCTGTTGCAGGAAAAGGCACCGCGCGAAGTGCCGGTGATGAGCGCCAAGTACGAGCCGGAAACGCCCGGCAAGGAACAGGCGGATCTGCTGAGGGCTGAAGTCCGCACTGTCACCGATCCCGCGATCCGCGACCGCGACGTGGTGTTCCTGTCGAATGGCCACTACTCGACAATGCTGACGGCAACCGGTGCCGGTTACTCCAAGTGGAACGGCCAGGCGGTGTCCCGCTGGAAGGCCGATCCCACGGAAGATCGTTGGGGCACCTTCCTGTTCCTGCGCGATACCACGACCGGACAATGGTGGAGTGCGACGGCCGAACCCCGTGTCGCAGAAGGTGAAAAGACCAAGACCGTCTTCATGGATGACCGCGCGGAATTCCACAAAACGGTCGGCGATCTGCAGAGCGTCGTGGAGTGCATCGTCGCCACCGAGCATGATGCCGAAGGTCGCCGTATCACCCTCCTGAACGTCGGAACGGAAGATCGCTTCATCGAAGTGACCTCCTATCTCGAGCCGGTCATCGGCAAGGAAGACGACGACAACGCCCACCCGCTCTTCTCGCGCATGTTCGTGCAGACAGAGATCGGCAAGCGTGGTGACGTCATCCGCGCATGGCGCAACAAGCGTTCGCCCAGCGAACCCGGCACCATCATCGCCCATCTGGCGGCTGACAATGCCGGCTCGTCGCGTGCGACCGAGTACGAGACAGATCGTGCCAAGTTTATCGGCCGTGGTCGCTCCCTTGCGGAAGCTGCGGCCTTCGATCAGGGTGCAGCGCTCTCCAATTCGGATGGCTTCACGCTTGATCCGATCCTCTCGCTGCGCCGCGTCGTTCGCGTGCCTGCTGGCAAGAAGGTCAGCGTGATCTTCTGGACAATCGCGGCCCCTGGCCGTGAGGATGTCGACAAGGCGATCGATCGCTACCGTCACCCGGATGCCTTTGCCCATGAACTGGTTCATGCCTGGACACGTACGCAGGTGCAGATGCGCCATGTTGGCGTCACTTCACAGCAGGCAGCGGCCTTCCAGCATCTCGGTCGTTATCTCGTCTATCCGGACATGCATCTGCGTGCCGATGCCGAGACGCTGAAGACCGGGCTTGCCTCGCAGCGTTCGCTCTGGTCGCTGGCGATCTCTGGTGACTTCCCGATCTTCGCGCTGCGCATCAATGACGACATGGACATGGATATCGTCCGCGAGGCCCTAAGCGCGCATGAATATCTGCGTTCGCGCGGCGTCATCTTCGACCTCGTCATCGTCAATGAGCGTGCGGCTTCCTATGCACAGGATATGCAGCATGCGCTGGATCACATTTCCGAAGCGCAGCGCCGCATCAACCCAGCCGATGGCGGTCGTCCGCATGTCTTCTCGGTGCGTCGCGACCTGATGGACGAGGAAACCTGGGCAGCTCTTCTTGCAGCGTCCCGCGTCGTGCTCCACGTGCGCAACGGCAAGATCGTCGATCAGGTCAACCGCGCCGTGTCGCTCTTTGCCGCCAATCGTGCACCCGACAGCACCAATACGGCGCTTGCCCGCGTGCCGACGCCGGCCTACCCGGTTGCCGATCCTGTCGAGCACACCAACGATCTTGATTTCTGGAACGGTTTTGGTGGTTTCACCAAGGACGGTCGCGAATATGTCGTCCGCCTCAATCGTGGCCAGGCTACACCGCATCCGTGGATCAACGTTATCTCCAACGAGAAATTCGGCTTCCACATCTCGGCGGAGGGTGCTGGCTTTACCTGGAGCCGCAATTCACGCGACTACCAGTTGACGCCATGGACGAATGACCCGGTCACCAACCGTCCGGGTGAGGCGATCTATGTTGCCGATGCGGAAAGCGGAAAGATCCATTCGCCATTCGCTGCGATCGGTCGCAACCCGGAGGCCGTCTTCGAAGCTCGTCACGGACTTGGCTATTCCACCTTCCGTAGTGTGGACGATGGCCTCGATATCGAAGTCACGCAGACGGTCGATCGCGAGAAGCCGGTGAAGCTCTCGCGTCTGACGATCCGCAACGTCGGAACGCAGAACCGCCGCCTGAAGACCTATGGCTATGTCGAATGGGTGCTGGGTAACAATCCGCAAAAGTCTGCACCGTTCATTCTCAGCAGCCATGATGAGAAAACCGGAGCGCTCTTTGCCTCCAATCCCTACAGCATCGACTATAGTGAGAGAACGTCGTTCCTGTCGCTTGATGGGCCATCGACCAGCTTTACGACCAGCAAGCGGGAATTCATTGGCCGCTTCGGCACCATCAACGCACCGCAAGCCGTCGTCACAGGTGCCGCGCTTTCCGGCAGCACCGAGCTTGATGGCGCGCCTTGCGCGGCATTGATGCAGGAGATCCACCTGAAGCCGGGTGAAGAACGCCACGTGTTGTTCTATCTTGGCGATGCCGACACGGCTGACGAAGCCCGTGCCCTGGTGAGCGATATCCGCAACGCGGATTTTGACGCCGTGCTTCAGGCGAACAAGGATTTCTGGAAGGGCTTTACCGGCCAGTTGCAGGTCTCGACGCCGGATGCCGGTTTCAACCATCTGGTCAACACCTGGCTGCCCTACCAGGCCTTCTCCTGCCGCATTCTGGCACGCACAGCCTTCTATCAGTCGAGTGGCGCCTTCGGCTTCCGCGACCAGTTGCAAGACACGCTTGCCTTCCTGCTCTACCAGCCGGATCTCGCCCGTGCACAGATCATCCGCGCTGCCGGTCGTCAGTTCGTCGAAGGTGACGTGCAGCATTGGTGGCTGCCGCTGACGGGCGCGGGTGTTCGCACCACGATCTCGGATGACGTGGTGTGGCTTGCCTATGCCACCTATCAGTACCTCGCCACCACCGGCGACAAGGCGATCCTTGAGGAAGAGATCCCATTCCTCAAGGGTGCTGCATTGATGCCCGGCCAGCACGATGCTTTCTTCCAGCCGGAAACGAGCGAGAAGACGGCAAACCTCTACGAGCATGTGGCGCTGGCGCTCGATCTCGCGATCCATCGCACCGGTGAGAACGGGCTTCCGCTGATGCTCGGCGGTGACTGGAACGACGGCATGAACCTCGTCGGTATTGGCGGTAAGGGTACCAGCGTCTGGCTGGGCTGGTTCCTGGCCGGTACGCTGCGCGACTTCATCGCCATCGCTGAGGAACGTCGCGATCTCGACCGCGTGGAGCGGTGGAGGACGCACCGCGACAAGCTGCGTGCAGCGCTCGAAACCGCAGGCTGGGACGGCGAGTATTACCGTCGCGGCTACTTCGATGATGGCACGCCGCTCGGCTCGTCCTCCAGTGAGGAATGCCAGATCGATTCGCTCGGCCAGAGCTGGAGCGTGCTTTCCGGCGAAGGTGAGGTAGATCGTTCTCAGCAGGCCATGAATGCGGTGATGAGCAGGCTCGTGGACGAGGATCTCGGCATTATCCGGCTCTTCACGCCGCCGTTCAGCCGTACGCCGCACAATCCCGGCTACATCAAAGGATATCCGCCGGGCGTTCGTGAAAATGGCGGTCAGTACACCCATGCCGCAACCTGGGTGGTACTGGCGCTTGCCAAGCTTGGCCGCAGCGAGGATGCATGGAAGTGCTTCTCGATGCTGAGCCCGGTCAACCACGCGCTGGATCGCGAGGCGTCCGAGACCTACCGTGTCGAACCCTATGTGGTGACGGCGGATGTTTATGGCGAAAACGCCTATGCCGGCCGCGGCGGCTGGAGCTGGTACACGGGCTCTGCGGGCCTGCTCTACCGTGCGGCGGTCGAAGGCATTCTCGGCATCACGCGCAATGGCGGCAAGCTGCACATCGCGCCATCGCTGCCGGAGGCCTGGGATGGTTTCTCCGTCCAAGTTACGATCGACGGCGCTGTCCGTGACGTTTCGGTCAAGCGCACGGCAGGCTCTTCGGACATCGCCGTTACGATCGACGGTAAGCCGGTCAAGAGCACGGATCGCGCCATCCCGTTCGACTGAACGGGATAAGGCTCGAAAGCCTCTTCAAAATAAAAAGCCACGGCGCTGCAAACGCCGTGGCTTTCTCGTTTTTGGAGGGTCGTTATCGGCGTCAGCGTGCGCCAAAAAGGGCCGAGCCGACGCGCACGCTGGTGGCACCAAACTCGATTGCCGTTTCGAAATCGCTGGACATGCCCATTGAGAGCTTTTCCACGCCGCATTCCTTGGCGAGCTTTGCGAGCAGCGCAAAATGCGGACCGGGATTCTCGTCGGCTGGTGGAATGCACATCAGGCCTTCGACCGTGAGCTTCAGCTCCTCGCGGCAGAGCGTGACGAAGGCTGCTGTTTCGCGTGGGTCGAGGCCTGCCTTTTGCGGCTCCAGCCCGGTATTCACCTGCACATAAAAGCGAAGCGCCTTGCCCTGCTTGGCGCATTCCTCCGCAAGCACGCGGGCGATCTTCTCCCGATCGATGCTTTCGATCACGTCGAACAGTGCCACGGCATCGGCCGCCTTGTTGGATTGCAGCGGACCGATCAAATGAAGCTCGATACCGGGCGTCTTCTCCTTCAGCGTCTGCCATTTGGCCTGCGCTTCCTGAACGCGGTTTTCGCCGAAGACGCGCTGACCGCAATCGATGACCGGCTGGATGGCATCACCGTCAAAGGTTTTCGACACGGCGACCAGAGAGACATCGGCTGGCTTTCGCCCCGCCTTCTCTGCTGTGGTGGCGATCCGCTCCTTGATGTCGGCAAGACGGGCTTCGATGTCCATGGGAGGCCTCTGTTCTATCTTAAACGATGATTGCTCGTCCTAAAGCTGGCGGCGCTTGATGCCAAGCATGATTGTCACCATTTAAGCGTTCTATTCCAAGTTTGCGCGACCTAACGCCCTGCAAAACTTGACGCATCGGTCGTTTCATGGTGAAGGTCAGCGCGCATTACCCCCTCGATACCCGGATTTCAGAAGTATGGCCATCGAACGTTATAATCCTCGCGACGCCGAGCCGCGCTGGCAGCAGCAATGGAACGAAGACAAGGTCTTCGTGACAGACAATAGCGATAGCCGCGAGAAATATTACGTCCTTGAGATGTTCCCGTACCCATCCGGTCGCATCCATATGGGCCATGTGCGCAACTATGCGATGGGCGACGTGGTTGCCCGCTACAAGCGTGCGCGGGGCTATAACGTGCTGCATCCCATGGGATGGGATGCCTTCGGCATGCCGGCGGAAAACGCCGCCATGCAGAACAAGGTGCATCCGAAGGACTGGACCTACCAGAACATCGCCACCATGCGCGGCCAGCTGAAGTCCATGGGCCTGTCGCTGGACTGGAGCCGTGAATTTGCGACCTGCGACGTGGATTATTACCACCGCCAGCAGTCGCTGTTCATCGACTTCATGCAGAAGGGCCTGGTCTATCGCAAGCAGTCCAAGGTCAACTGGGACCCGGTCGATCATACGGTTCTGGCCAATGAGCAGGTGATCGACGGTCGCGGCTGGCGATCCGGCGCACTGGTGGAACAGCGCGAGCTGACGCAATGGTTCTTCCGCATCACCGATTTCAGCCAGGATCTGCTGGATTCGCTGGACGAACTGGATCAGTGGCCGGAAAAAGTCCGGCTGATGCAGAAGAACTGGATCGGCAAGTCGGAAGGCCTGTCGCTGCGCTGGCAGACGGTCGCTGCAACCGCGCCTGAAGGCTTCAACGACATTACCGTTTACACGACGCGTCCGGACACGCTGTTCGGCGCATCTTTCCTGGCCATTGCCGCCGATCATCCGCTGGCCAAAGCCCTGGCCGAAAAGAACAGCGAAATTGCCGAGTTCTGCGACGAATGCCGTCGCCAGGGCACGTCTCTGGCTGCGCTGGAGACGGCCGAGAAACGGGGTATGGATACCGGCGTTAAGGTTGTGCATCCGCTTGATCCTTCCTGGGAACTGCCGGTTTATATCGCCAACTTCGTGCTGATGGATTACGGTACCGGCGCGATTTTCGGTTGCCCTTCGGGCGACCAGCGCGACCTGGATTTTGCCCGCAAATATGGCCTGCCCGTCGTTCCGGTCGTCATGCCGGAAGATGGCGATGCGGCGAGCTTCACGGTCGGCGATACCGCCTATGTCGATGACGGCGTGATGATCAATTCCCGCTTCCTGGACGGCATGAAGACGACCGACGCTTTCGAGGCCGTCGTGACGAAGCTGTCGCAGCAGGTTCTGGGCAATGCTCCACAGGCCGAGCGCAAGGTGAATTTCCGCCTGCGTGACTGGGGCATTTCGCGACAGCGCTATTGGGGCTGCCCGATCCCGGTCATCCATTGCGAAGTGTGTGGCGTCGTGCCGGTTCCGAAAAAGGACCTGCCGGTCAAGCTGCCCGACGATGTGACATTCGACGTTCCCGGCAATCCGCTGGATCGCCACCCCACCTGGCGTCATGTCGCCTGCCCGCAATGCGGTCACGATGCACGGCGCGAAACCGACACGATGGATACGTTCGTCGATTCCAGCTGGTACTTCACCCGCTTTACTGCACCCTGGGAAGACCAGCCGACCGATCCTAAGGTCGCCAATCGCTGGCTGCCGGTCGATCAGTATATTGGCGGCATCGAGCACGCGATCCTGCATCTTCTCTATTCGCGCTTCTTCACCCGCGCGATGAAGGAAACCGGCCATGTGGACGTGAAAGAGCCCTTCAAGGGCCTCTTCACCCAGGGCATGGTGGTGCATGAGACCTACCGTCTGGGCGAAGGTCAGAACGGCCATTGGATCGTGCCCTCCGACATCCGCATCGAGGAAGTGGACGGCAAGCGCCGCGCCTATATGCTGGAGAGCGGCGAAGAGGTCTCCATCGGCTCCATCGAGAAGATGTCGAAGTCGAAGAAGAACGTGGTCGATCCGGACGATATCATCGCCTCCTACGGCGCCGATACCGCACGTTTCTTCGTGCTGTCCGATAGCCCGCCGGACCGTGACGTCATCTGGTCGGAATCCGGTGTCGAAGGCGCACATCGTTTCGTCCAGCGCGTCTGGCGCATCATAGGCGAGGCCGCCGACGAACTGAAGGCTGTCAATGCCGCACCGGCGGCGGCAGGCGAGGGGCTGGCTATCTCCAAGGCGGCTCACAAGACGCTGAAGGCCGTGCAGGACGATCTGGACAAGCTTGCCTTCAACAAGGCCATTGCCCGCATCTACGAACTGGTCAACGCGCTGGCCGGTCCGCTGTCTGAGGTTGCCAATGGCGGTAAGGACAATGAGGTAAAGGCCGCAGCACGCGATGCGGTGGAAATCCTCATCCGCATGATCGCGCCGATGACGCCGCATCTGGCGGAAGAATGCTGGAAGGTTCTCGGCAATTCCGGTCTCGTGGCGCAGGCTGCATGGCCCATCTTCGTGCCTGCGTTGGTCGAAGAGAACGAGGTCGTTCTGCCGATCCAGATCAATGGCAAGAAGCGTGGCGAATTGACAATCGCTCGCGATGCGGATCAAGATGCCGTCCGCGCCGCCGTGCTGGAACTGGATGCCGTCAAAGCGGCACTTGCCGGTTCAGAGCCGAAGAAGATCATCGTGGTTCCACAAAGGATCGTGAACATTGTTGTTTGATGCCTATTCCAGATGGGGCCGCATAGCAGCCGCAGTGTCTGTCGTCTTTTTGTCCGGAGCGCTTGCAGGCTGCCAGGTTCGCCCGCTCTATAGTGTGGAATCGGGCACGCGCGAGAAGCTCGCTTCTGTCAGCTTCGCTCCCGCCAGCGACCGGATCACGCAGGAAGTGCGTAACCACCTGATCTTCCTCGCCTATGGTGGTGAGGGAGCGCCCGTGAAGACCGATTACCAGGTGAAGCTTGTGGTGACGTCCAGCGCCAGCTCCACCGAGGTGACGAACGACACCAGCCTGTCGGTCGGCAAGAGCAACTATGACGGCCCCTATCCGGGCCGCGTGACGATGACCGGCCAATATGTGCTGACACGCATGTCCGATGGTCAGGTTCTACGGTCTGCCAAGCGCACCGTGACCGCCATGCTCGACCTGCCACAGCAGGAATTCGCCAAGATCCGTGCGGTCCGTGATGGTGAAAACCGCGCGGCGCGCGAGCTGGCAGAGATCATCCGCACGGACATCGCCGCCACGCTCAGCCGATAAGCTGCGATCATGACGGAAATCAAGTCCCATGAATTCGAGCGCTTCGCCGACAATCCGGCGGAGCGCTTTCGCATTTTCGTTCTCTACGGACCGGATCGCGGCTTGGTCTCGGAACGTGCAGCGGCGATTGCAGCAAAGACCGGTATCGACCCCAATGATGCCTTCGCCTCGCTGAAACTTGCCGTCACAGACCTTCAGGGCGACCCTGGACGGCTTCTGGACGAGGTCAATGCCATCGGCCTCTTCGGTGGCGAAAAGCTCGTCTGGGTCAAAGGTGCGGCCAATGAAAAGCCTCTGGTCGATGCGCTCCAGGTGTTGGCTGACAATCCGCCGGAAACCAGCTTTCTTATCATCGAGGCAGGCGACCTAAAAAAGGGTACGGGTCTGCGCAAGATCGCCGAGCCATCGCGCGCCATCGCCGCAATCCCTTGCTATGCCGATGATGCCAGATCGTTGAACGCGCTCATCGACCATGAGCTTGCCGACGAAAACTTGAGAATTACACCGGCAGCACGCCAGCGGCTGATCGAATCTCTCGGCGGCGATCGCATCGCCTCGCGCAACGAGGTGAAGAAGCTCGCGCTCTACTGCCGCGGTCGGGATGTCATCGAGGAAGACGATGTTGCCGCGATCATCGGTGATGCCAGTGCTGTGTCTGCCGATGACGCTGTCGATGCGATTTTGAAGGGCGACCGCAACGCCTTCTTCCATGCCACGCAAAAGATCATCTCGTCAAAGACGCCGATCTTCCTGGTGCTGCAAGGGTGCCTGCGCCAGTTCCAGCTGCTCGACCAGATGCGGGCTGAAATGGATGAGAAGAAGCTGCAGGCCGGCCAGGTCATGCAGACGCTCGGGCGCGGCATCCATTTTCGTCGCAAGCCGGTCATCGAGCGCGCGCTGCGTACATGGCAGCCAGCGGCGATTGCGAGAGAGATGAACCGCTTGCAGTCTGCCATCCTGCAGAGCCGCCAGCGCCAAAGCCTGGAGGAGAGCGTGGCGCTTCTGACGCTGCTTGCGACCACGCTGCAGGCGGGCAGGGGCGGCTGAGCTTTTTCCTCACTTGAACGACATGAAAAAGCCTCCGCGGCGGATGCCGGGAGGCTTTCTAAATTCGCGCTGAGCGGACTTTTCTCAGTCGCCCTTGCCGGGCTCGGCGGAGAAATAAAGGTCGAGCTTGCCTTCGACGCCATCCATTTCCTTGGCTTCCGGAAGCGGATCGCGCTTGACGGTGATATTCGGCCAGATGGCAGCATATTCCGCATTGATCTTCAGCCACTTGTCGAGGCCCGGCTCGGTATCGGGCTTGATTGCCTCGGCGGGACATTCCGGCTCGCACACGCCGCAATCGATGCATTCGTCGGGGTTGATAGCGAGGAAGTTTTCACCTTCGTAGAAGCAATCCACGGGGCAGACTTCAACACAATCGGTGTATTTGCAGCGAATGCAGTTATCGGTCACGACATACGTCATGAAGAACTCCAGAATATGCAGGCCGGGTCAGTGGCTTTCGAACACAAGCCTTCGCCCGGAATTCAGACAGGGCATTTTCGCAAGTCAGGTAATGCCTTTGTGACAAGATAGCAAGGACAAACGATGCTGAAAAAACGCAACGAAATAGTCGTTTATTCTAATCCTGCCCGTTCTCCGCGTCGGAGATGAACCTGTCCAGCGCCCGGCGCTCCTTCTTGGTCGGGCGACCGCTGCCTGGCTGGCGCACCGCCTGCTCAAGCAAGGTCATGCGATCCTTGGGCTCGCGGGGCGGGGTCTGATCGTCATAGAGGAGCTTGGCCTCTTCGTAAGGCCCGCGGCGCTCGCCGGGTGCCTTGACGATGAGAATGCGGTCCATTCGCTCAATGGCGATGTCCAGTCGGTCACCGGTCTTGACCATGTAGCTGGATTGGCGCACGGGCGCGCCATTGACCTTGATACTGCCCGACTGAATATAGCTCTGGGCAATCGAGCGGGACTTTGCCATACGGGCGAAGAACAGCCACTTGTCGAGGCGCTGACGCCCGGCTTCCAGTGGCTGTTCCTTATCACCCATAGGCTTACTTCTTCAGCTGCTCCTTGAGAGCAGCGAGCTTGGCGAAAGGCGAATCCGGGTCCATCGGCTTTTCCTTGCGCGGTGGCTTGGCTTCGAAACGCTGCTGACCCTGCGGCTTGCCGCCGCGGTCGTTGCGCTCCGGGCGATCCTTGCGCTCGCCACGATCGGGACGATCGCCACGGTTGTTGTTGCCGCGCGCCTTGTTGTCCGGACGTCCGCCTTCGCGCTTGCGATCACCATCGCGGTTACCGTCACGATTGGCGTTCTGGCGGTTGCCGGGACGACCTTCGCCTGCTTCGCGACGCTCGCCTTCACCACGGTTGCCAGCATTGCGGTTGCCCGGGCGGCGGTTGTCGCTGCGCTGGTTGTCGTTGCGGCCACCCGGGCGCCACAGGAGAACCGGCTTCGGCTCGGCGTTTTCCGCCGTTGCCTCTTCAGGCTTGCCTTCCTCAGACTTCGCCTCCTCAGATTGGGGCTCTTCAGCTTTCACCTCCACAGGCGCTTCGGCAGAGGCTTCCTGTTCGGATGCATCGGCATCGTCGCTTGCAGCCTCTTCAGCAGGGGCGGCTTCCGTGGCGTCTGCCTTTGCGGGCTGGCCGCTGTGGCTTGCGAGGAAGGTGGCTGCCTCTTCTGCGGAGACCTGATCGGCGCGATAGCCGAGACCCTTCAGGATTTCTTCCATGTCGTCCAGCGTCGCGCCGAGGATCGACAGCATTGCCGTCGTGGTGGTGAAGCGGCGGCCGTCATAGGCGCCTTCAGGGCGCGGCTGCTGGCCGGGCTTCCACTGCAGCAGCGGACGGATGAGATCGGCCAGACGCTCGAGAATATCGATACGCACGGCGCGCTTGCCGAGGAAACGGAAACCGGCGAGCTTGTAGAACATGCGCTCGAAACCGGGATCGGTGACGACCGACGTACGGCCGGCAGCCAAAACCGGAATGAGATCGCCATAGCCCGGCTTGCCGAGACCGTCATTCTTCAAGGCCCAAAGCAACGTCACGAGTTCGGCGGGAGCCGGCTTCAGAAGCGCTGGGAGAAAGACGTGGTAGGCGCCGAAGCGGATGCCGTAGCGACGCATGGAGGCGCGTGCGTCCTGATCCAGCGTCTTGACCTCATCGGCCACATCACGGCGGAAGAGGATGCCGAGATTTTCGACCAGCTGGAAGGCCAGACCCTTAGCGAGACCCTGCAGGTCTTCGGCGCGCGAGATATCGTCGAGCGGCTTCAGAACCGTTGCGATCTGGTGATTGACGAAGCGCTCGATGCGGGCAAGCGCGTGGTCGCGTGCGTTGCCGCTCAGCTGCTCGTCGGCCAGCATGATGACGCGCGGCTTCATGATGTTGTCGCCGGCGGACAGACGCGCCACGGGCTCACCGAGCCAGCGGACGAGACCGTCCGAGCTCATGGCGAGGTCGCCATTGCCACTGGCATGAAGACGGGCGGCGCGCGCCTCATACTCCAATGCGAGCGCCTTTTGCGCTGCCGCCTGGACGGCCTTGGCATCTGGACCTTCGGTTCCCGAAACCGGCGTGAACCGGAATCCCGCCAATTGACCGACATGATGTCCTTCTACGAAGACATCACCATTCACACTGATTTCAGCTTCAAGCATCG
This sequence comes from Agrobacterium sp. SORGH_AS 787, assembly GCF_030819035.1. Lineage (NCBI taxonomy): Bacteria > Pseudomonadati > Pseudomonadota > Alphaproteobacteria > Hyphomicrobiales > Rhizobiaceae > Agrobacterium > Agrobacterium sp. SORGH_AS 787. The sequence continues at coordinate 882,167 of NZ_JAUTBG010000002.1, read as the reverse complement.
CATTCTCTCTTAGGCGCCTCATGAGCACAGATGTCCTGCGATCAACAAAGCGTTTCGTCAACCTTTCATGTAGAGCATCGGACAATCGATCCTCGATTTCCCGTGTCTTTTCTTGCCAGTGTGTCGGATCGGCAAGCCATCCTGGGCGGTTGGATACATACGTCCATGTTCTGATCTGCGCAATCCTGGCCGATAGCGTGTCGATTTCACCATCCGTCCGGTCGGCGCGACGTACCTGTTCGGCCATGAAATTCTCATTGACCGTGCCACGTTTGACGAGATCGAAATAGAGCGTCGAAATCAGATCGGCATGTTGTGCAGGCGCGATGCGGCGATAATCCGGCAAAGCACAGGCTTCCCACAATCTTTCGACACGCTCCGCAGTCGTGGTGACATCGATGATCTCCGGGTAGCGCCCGAGATATTCGAGTGCCTGCTGATCGATGGCAGGCAAGGCGCGCGACAGACCCTGCACCGTGGGTGCCGCATCGAGGCTCGCCTGGAGATTTCTGATGGACGAGAAATCGAAATTCTTCGTGCGCCATTGCAGCACTTTGACCGGATCGAACTCGTGTGATTCGATCCTTTCCACCAACTCATCGTCCAGCGGATCGACGCGGCCTGTCACGCCAAAGGTACCATCACGCAGATGCCGTCCGGCACGACCGGCGATCTGGCCCATTTCAGCCGGGTTGAGATTGCGGAACTGATAGCCGTCGAACTTGCGATCCTGGGCAAATGCTACGTGGTCGACATCGAGATTCAGGCCCATGCCGATGGCATCGGTCGCCACCAAGTATTCCACGTCGCCGTTCTGGTAGAGCCCAACCTGCGCGTTACGGGTACGGGGCGACAGCGCACCAAGAACCACCGCAGCGCCACCGCGCTGACGGCGCACCAGTTCGGCAATCGCGTAGACCTCATCGGCAGAGAAGGCGACGATCGCCGTGCGCTGGGGCAGGCGGGTGATCTTCTTCGATCCCGCATAGAAGAGTTGCGAGAGGCGAGGGCGCTCCACCGTGACGATGCCGGGCAGCAGCTTTTCGAGGATCGGCCGCATCGTGCCGGCACCCAGAAGCAGCGTTTCTTCCTTGCCGCGCAAATTCAGGATGCGGTCGGTGAAGATATGGCCGCGTTCCAGGTCGCCCGCGAGCTGGACTTCGTCGATGGCGACAAAGGCGGCATTGGTTTCGCGCGGCATCGCCTCCACGGTGCAGACGGAATATTTGGCGCGGGGTGGGGAAATCTTCTCTTCGCCGGTGATCAGCGCAACATTGTTGGCGCCCACCTTTTCCACCAGCCGCGTATAGACCTCGCGTGCCAGAAGGCGCAGCGGCAGGCCGATGACGCCACTTCCATGCGCCACCATTCTCTCGATGGCATAATGGGTCTTGCCGGTATTTGTCGGTCCAAGAACGGCCGTTACACCGCGGCCGCTCAAGATCATGGGGCGAAAATTCAACGTACTATCCGCGAAAACGACGATGGTGCTACTCTTCGGACACGGCGTGAGGGCGCCCGCATTTCAGTCTTCCCACACATGGCAATCAGCAAGGCCAAACGCAAGGACGAAAGCGGTTATCATCGGCGTCGCCCTCGAATTGACCGCTAATTTGGCACGCCAAAACCGCTTTTTGCTAAGAAACGCCAAAGGCGCAAGATTCGGAACAGGTTGAGAACGAATCAGAGACGAATCGCTGACTCTGCCAGATTCGGCCTTTGTTCACGGCAAGATGTGGCTTCCGCTTTGCCGAAAGCCACCAGATGCTGAATCAGATGATGCTAAAGGACGATGCCGGCTACAGAGGCTGCCCCGCCAGCAATCTTGGTCCATTGCGGTCCGCCGTTCCGGCGGCCTGGCCGATGAAGTAGGATTTCAATGCGGGAATCCGATCAACGAGGCCCAGCCCGAAATCGCGCGCAACGCGGATTGGCCCGACATCATTTGAGAAAAGACGGTTCAACACGTCGGTGGTCACACCCATGCGCACTGTGTCGAAGCGGCGCCAGGACTGGTAGCGCTCCAGCACATTGAGTGAGCCGATATCGAGCCCGATGCGATCGGCCTCCACGACGGTTTCCGCCAGCGCCGCCACGTCCTTGAAGCCAAGATTGAGACCCTGCCCGGAGATAGGGTGTATGCCGTGGGCCGCGTCCCCGGCAATCGCGATGCGTGGCGCGACGAAAGCGCGCGCAAGCGTCAGGCCAAGCGGGAAGGCGCGGCGCGGACCGACGGGACGAATGGGTCCGAGCTTGTGGCCGAAGCGCCGCTCCAGCTCTTCTTCGAAGATAAGAGCGTCGGAAGCGACGAGGCTGTCAGCATCCGCCGTGCGCTCGGTCCAGACCAGCGACGAGCGGTTGCCCTTGAGTGGAAGGATCGCAAAGGGACCGGAGGGCAGAAAGTGTTCTTCCGCGCAGCCATTGTGCGGTCGTTCGTGCTCGACGGTGGTGACGATGCCCGACTGGTCGTAAGCCCAGTGAACGGTCTTGATGCCTGCCATGTCGCGTAGCGCCGATTTCACACCATCGCAGGCGACGAGCAGACGCGTTTCCAGCGACGAGCCATCGGAGAGCGAAATCACGTTGCTTTGCGGACCGGCGGAAAAACCCGTGACGCTGAGGCCATGACGGATTTCGATGCCGAGCCGCTCGCACAGGCCACGCAGAGCACCGACCATGGCGACATTCGGCACCATGTGGGCAAAAGGCTGACCTTCCGCCACGTCGCCGTCGAAGGTGAGGAATACCGGGCGAACGGGATCTGCCGTGCGCGAATCCGTGACGATCATCTTGTTGATCGGCTGGGCTTCCGGCTCCAGCTCCTGCCAGATGCCGAAGACATCCAGCATACGGCTGGCAGCGGCGATAATCGCGGAAGCGCGGGCGTCCTTTTTCCAGACGTCTTCGGGCGCGGCCTCGATGACCTGAACCCCGAGATGCGGCGCTGCCTGCTTGATGGCGACAGCGACGCTCAGGCCCACATATCCGCCCCCGGCAATCACGACATCGAGCATTGCGTCTTCTCCTGCGCCTTGCGTTCTTGTGCATAGTCTTTTGGCATTATAGACCATCGCATCACGTCTTCATACAGCCGGAGCATGCCGAAATGTCGCATTCTTCTCATTCAGCAAGCCCGATGGAAAATCTTCTCGCCACGCTTGATCTTGAAAAGCTTGAAGAAAATCTCTTCCGCGGCACCAGCCCGCAGGTCGGATGGCAGCGCGTCTTCGGCGGTCAGGTTATTGCGCAGGCACTGATGGCGGCACAGCGAACGGTGGATGCGGACCGCTTCATCCACTCGCTCCATGCCTATTTCATGCGACCGGGCGATCCTCTCGTGCCCATCATCTATCAAGTCGATCGCATTCGCGACGGTGCCAGCTTTGCCACGCGGCGCATCGTTGCCATCCAGCATGGCCATGCGATCTTTGCCATGTCGGCATCGTTCCAGATCGAGGAGGGCGGCTTCGATCACCAGAGCCCGATCCCGAACGTGCCGCAGCCGGAAAGCCTGATGAGCGAGGCGCAGTTGCAGGAGGCATTTCTTGCCAATGCGTCGCCCGCGATCCGCAAATATTGGGAGAACAAGCGGCCGATCGAAATCCGCCCGGTCTCGCTCACGCATTACATCTCCCGCGAAAAGCTTGAGCCGAAGCAGGATATCTGGGTGCGGGCCGTGGGTGAAGTGCCAGATGACAGGCATTATCAGGCAGCGGTGCTCGCCTATCTTTCCGACATGACGCTGCTCGATACATCGCTCTATGCCCACGGAACGACCATCTTCGATCCGACCATCCAGGTGGCCAGCCTCGATCACGCCATGTGGTTCCACCGCCCGTGCAAGTTGGAAGACTGGCTGCTCTATACGCAGGACAGCCCGAGTGCGTCTGGTGCCCGCGGATTGACCAGAGGCAGCCTCTTTACCCGCGATGGCGTTCTTGTCGCCTCGATGGCGCAAGAGGGCTTGATTCGCAAACGGGCAAATGACTAAAAAATGTTCAATTTTTAAAAATCGCTCATAAATTGTTCGCCTAAAGTGCGAACAATTGCCCGTTTTGCGGCCTTATCTTTTATAATCGTTACTTTTCAATAGCTTATCATATGCGTGCCCAAACTGGCACGCCCTTTGAATATAGAGTGCCAGTCGCTGTTATTGATCTGCCAGCGGCAAGGAGAGTCGGCTCCATGCCGAGCACAAACAAAGGATGGGAAACCAGATGAAAATTGTGATGGCCATTATCAAGCCGTTCAAGCTGGATGAGGTGCGCGAGGCTCTCACCGCCCTCGGCATTCAGGGCCTGACCGTCACCGAGGTCAAGGGTTACGGACGTCAGAAGGGACATACCGAGATTTATCGCGGTACCGAATATGCGGTCAGCTTTCTTCCGAAGCTGAAGATCGAGATCGCGGTCGCATCCGACGTGGTGGAAAAGGCAGTCGATGCAATCGCATCCGCGGCCAAGACGGGGCAGATCGGCGACGGCAAGATTTTCGTCTACTCGATTGAACAGGCAGTGCGCATCCGCACCGGCGAAACGAACACAGAAGCGCTTTAAGCTCGGCTGACAGGGGAGTCCTCAGATTATGAACTTCAAGAAAATTTCCACACTCAGCGCGCTTAGCGCCGGTGCGGCAGCCCTCCTGGCGCCGGTCGTTGCATTTGCGCAGGATGGTGCTGCTCCAGCCGCTGCAGCTGTTCCGGACAAGGGCGATACCGCCTTCATGTTCCTGTGCACCATCCTGGTTCTGTTCATGGCTGTTCCAGGCCTTGGCCTCTTCTATGGCGGTCTCGTTCGCGCCAAGAACATGCTCTCCGTTCTCATGCAGTGCACGGTCATCGCCGCCACAGTCATGATCGCCTGGGTTGTCTATGGCTATTCCTTCGCATTCGGCGGCTCCGAGAGCCCCTTCTTCGGTGGCTTTGCCAAGCTCTTCCTCGCCGGTGTCACCAAGGATACGACGGCTGCGACCTTCTCGCAGGGCGTCGTCATTCCGGAATACATCTTCGTGATGTTCCAGATGACGTTTGCTGCCATCACGCCGGCCCTGATCATCGGCGCCTTTGCCGAACGCATCAAGTTCTCGGCTTCCATTCTCTTCTGCCTGCTTTGGGTGACGTTCGTCTACTTCCCGATCGCCCACATGGTCTGGGATGCCAAGGGCTACCTCTTCGGTCTCGGCGCGCTTGATTTCGCTGGCGGCACGGTCGTTCACATCAATGCCGGTGTTGCCGGTCTTATTGGCGCGATCATGGTCGGCAAGCGTACGGGCTACGGCAAGGACATGATGGCTCCGCACTCCATGACGTTGACCTATGTTGGCGCTGCCATGCTGTGGGTTGGCTGGTTCGGTTTCAACTCCGGTTCCAACCTTGAAGCTTCCGGCGGCGCGATGCTCGCAACCGTCAACACCTTCATCGCCACTGCGGCAGCCATTCTCTCCTGGTGCGTTGTCGAAAGCTTTACGCGCGGCAAGGCTTCCATGCTGGGTGCGGCTTCCGGCATGATCGCTGGTCTCGTTGCCATCACGCCTGCAGCTGGTATCGTCGGTCCGATGGGTGCGATCGTCATGGGTATCATCGTTTCCCCGCTTTGCTACTTCTTCGTCTCCGTGGTGAAGAACAAGTTCGGTTACGACGACACGGCTGACGTCTTCGGCGTTCACGGCATTGGCGGCATGTTCGGCGCTCTGGCGACCGGCATCTTCGCAAGCGCCTCGCTTGGTGGCGTTGGCTATGCGGGCGAGCAGACCATGAGTGGTCAGTTGATGGTTCAGATTCAGGCCGTCGTCATCACCATCCTGTGGACGGGTATTGGCTCTGCAATCCTTTACAAGGTCGTCGACATCATCGTCGGTCTGCGTGTGCCGGTCGAAGCCGAACGCGAAGGTCTCGACCTCGCGTCCCACGGCGAAGCCGCATACCACAACTAAGATCGGGTGGGTGCGCTCTGCGCACTCGCACCTCTCACCATCGAAGCCCGGCGATCCTCTCGCCGGGTTTCTTCGTTTTAAGGCACCAATCTTGGTAAACGAGTTTCGCCGTGGTTAATGCCGCATTAACCAGCATGCCGCTATTTTGCCCTGTCATCCCTGCTTCGGTCACGAAGCTCCGGAAAAACTAAGGACGACAGGTTCAACATATGGGCAGAGTGAATTCTCCGACATTCGAGGGCCGCGACAATCGCTTCGTGCTGACGGCATTCGTCGTGCGACAGATCATGGCGCTGTGTGGTTTTGCCGTTCTGGCAGCCTTGGCGCTGGGCGTGACTGCACTTGCGACCTGGAATGTCGCCGACCCCAGCCTCTCCTACGCGACCTCCAACGAGCCCACCAATCTGCTCGGACATAGCGGCGCGATCTTCGCCGATATTATGATGCAGTTTCTTGGGCTGTCGTCATTGATCGCTATGTTGCCCATTCTGTCCTGGGCCTTCGTGCTGATTTCCGGCCGCAAACTTACTCGCATGCCGACCCGCCTCATGGCCTGGATCGGTGGTGCCTTCATCGCCTCTGCCTCGCTTGGATGTTTCCCGGCACCTCAGACATGGCCGCTGCCGAACGGCATTGGCGGGGTCATCGGCGATATGATCCTGCGCTTCCCCGCGCTCTTCCTCGGTGCCTATCCGACCGGCACCGCAGCGACCGTGCTGGGGGCAATCCTGGCGGTGCCTGCGGCCTGGCTGATGCTGGTCGCTTCTGGACTTCTCGGCGCCTTCGACCAGGATGCGGAGGAGCCCTTCGCGCCACAGGCTGCCACCACCAGCAAGGCCCGCAAGGCGCAGGAGATCGAAGAGGATGATGAGGACGACGGCGAGGGCTTCTTCGCCAACGTCCTCGCTTTTGGCGCACTTACCCACTACTGGTACATCAGCCAGGCGCGGCTTCGGCGCATTTTCGGCCTGAAGCCCAAGTCGCTCACCAACGAGTTCGAGCAGCCCTACGACTTCAACGATTACGAATTCGGCACATTGAATGAGCCGTCGCGCCTGAAAACCGCGATCAACCGTCTGGAAAGAGCAGAACCTTCCTTCGAAGAACGGGCGGAAGCGCGTGCCCGTCGGCAAGCACCATCCGTCAATGGTGATGATCTCGACGAGCCGCCCTTTGACGATGAGGACAGCCTGCCCGATGGTGTTCTCTCCGGTGATGCGCCCTTTGCTGCGCGCCCGGCACCGGGAAGCCCGACGCGTATCACGGCACCGCCTCCGCGGCCAAAGCCGAGCGAGCGGGTCGCACGCGAAGCGCAAACCTCCTTCATCTCGCCGGATGGTTTCCAGGTTCCGTCGATCCATCTGCTGGCCGAGCCCAAGAATGTCGTCAAGGACAACACGCTGAATGCGGACGTTCTGGAGCAGAATGCCCGCCGCCTCGAAGGCGTATTGGAAGACTTTGGCGTCAAGGGCGAGATCATCCATGTGCGCCCTGGTCCTGTCGTGACGCTTTATGAGCTTGAACCGGCGCCTGGTATTAAGTCCTCGCGCGTCATCGGTCTGGCGGACGATATCGCCCGCTCGATGAGCGCGATTGCCGCCCGTGTGGCCGTCGTTCCCGGACGCAATGCCATCGGTATCGAGCTTCCGAACCGCACGCGCGAGACGGTGTTCTTGCGCGAACTGGTTGGCTCGCGCGATTTCGAAAGCAGCAAGGCCAAGCTGCCGATGGCGCTTGGCAAGACCATCGGTGGCGAAGCCGTCATCGCCGATCTGGCCAAGATGCCGCATCTTCTCGTGGCCGGTACCACCGGTTCGGGTAAGTCGGTCGCAATCAACACCATGATCCTGTCGCTCGTCTACCGCATGACGCCGGAACAGTGCCGCCTGATCATGATCGATCCTAAGATGCTCGAACTGTCGATCTATGACGGCATCCCGCACCTGCTATCGCCCGTCGTCACCGATCCCAAGAAGGCCGTCGTCGCGCTGAAATGGACGGTGCGGGAGATGGAAGAGCGCTACAAGAAGATGTCGAAGATCGGTGTTCGAAACATCGATGGCTTCAACACCCGCGTTCAGCAGGCGCTCGACAAGGGCGAAGTGCTGACGAGAACCGTGCAGACCGGCTTCGACCGCCAGACGGGCGAGGCCATGTATGAGACGGAAGAATTCGATCTGAAGCCGCTGCCCTATATCGTTGTCATCATCGACGAAATGGCCGACCTGATGATGGTCGCCGGCAAGGATATCGAGGGTGCCGTGCAGCGGCTGGCGCAGATGGCGCGTGCTGCTGGCATTCACGTTATCATGGCAACGCAGCGTCCGTCTGTCGATGTCATCACCGGCACGATCAAGGCGAACTTCCCCACCCGCATTTCCTTCCAGGTCACCTCCAAGATCGACAGCCGCACCATCCTTGGCGAACAGGGCGCGGAGCAACTGCTGGGCATGGGTGACATGCTCTACATGGCAGGCGGTGGTCGCATCCAGCGTGTCCACGGTCCCTTTGTGTCGGATAATGAGGTGGAAGAGATCGTTTCCTACCTCAAGACCCAGGGCTCGCCAGACTATCTCGAAGCGGTCACCGAAGAGGATGAGGACGAGGATGGCGGCGGTCCTGCCGGCACCGGCAACATGGCCGAGTCCGACGATCCATACGATCAGGCCGTGGCCGTCGTTCTGCGCGATGGCAAGGCTTCGACCTCCTACGTCCAGCGCAGGCTCGGCATCGGTTATAACCGCGCGGCCTCGCTGATCGAAAGGATGGAGCAGGAAGGTATCATCGGACCTGCCAACCATGCCGGAAAGCGCGAAATTCTCGTGCCGACGGAGAATGATTGATTCCCAATTGTCTAACGCTCCACCGCCAGTTGGTCTTTGATACCAGTTGCTTGGGTGCCGGTTCGGTAACCGCAACCAGGCGTGTGCTTTCGGCGTTATAGCCGTCGCTCCATGTCATGAAGCCGCCGTGTTTTTTCGGCACATGGGATGCGATGAAGGAGAACAGAATGAAGAATACCCGCTCGGTCGTTTCCGCTCAGCATCCCGGCCTTGAGAGCAGCATGACACGGCGAGGCGTAATGACGCTGTTTTCGGCAGCGGCCGCCTCCGTGGCGCTCTCGCCAATTGCCGCTTTGGCGCAGGGTGCAGGAGACGGCGCGACGGCGCAGAAGATCGCCAACCACTTCTCGTCGGTGAAGACGATGATGGGCGAGTTCGTTCAGTTCGGTCCGCGGGGTGAGCAGACAGGCGGCAAATTCTATATTTCGCGCCCCGGCAAGCTTCGCTTCAACTATGAAGACCCGTCGCCCATGCGCGTGATTGCTGATGGCCGCAACGTCGTGATCGGCAATATGAAGCTGAAGACATGGGACATCTACCCGCTGTCCAAGACACCGCTCAGCCTGCTTCTGGCCGACAAGATCGATCTGAGCAACCAGAAGGTTCGTAGCGTCAAGGAAGAGTCCGATCTGATCACCATCGTTCTTGGTGATAAGAGCATCTTCGGCGATTCAACGATCACCCTCATGTTCGATCCCAAAACCTTCGATCTTCGCCAGTGGACCACGACGGATGCGCAGAACAAGGACACGACGGTCATGATCTTCAACGTCCAGACGGGCGTGAACCTCGACGACAAGGTGTTCAACATCAACTACGAGGAAGTCCGCAAACGCGGTTGACCTTAAGACAGCAGAAAGCGTTTCCAGTTTTCTGCCCTCTTGTTATAAGCCTGCCTCTACAGCATCGGCCCGAAATCGGAATCGGTTTTTGGAAAAGCACGATGCGCAGTTCAAAAGGTAAAGCGTCCTTTGTGCGTCCAATAGGACGCACGGCGCTTTCGCTGCATGAGACGGAGCGTGAGGCATGACTTTCTCGATAACCACCTGGAACATCAACTCGGTGCGGCTGCGCATGCCGATCGTCGAGCAGTTCTTGGTGCGTTACAAGCCTGACATCCTCTGCCTGCAGGAGACCAAGTGCCCAAATGGCGAGTTTCCGCTCAAACCCCTGCGGGCGCTCGGCTATGAGCATGTCATCATTCATGGACAGAAGGGCTATCACGGCGTCGCCATCGCCTCGAAGCTGCCGCTGACGGAAGATCATCGCCAGGATTACTGCGGGGTAGGGGATGCCCGCCATATCTCCGCTCTGGTTCAGGTCGGTAGCCGCCGCATCCGCCTTCATAACTTCTATGTTCCGGCAGGGGGCGACGAGCCAGACCGGTCGATCAATCCGAAATTCGGCCACAAGCTCGACTTCGTCGAGGAGATGAAGGCGCTGAGCGCTGATAGCGTGCCGGGAACCTCCTCGATTTTGGTTGGCGACCTGAATATCGCTCCTTTGGAAAACGACGTCTGGTCACACAAGCAGCTATTGAAGATCGTCAGTCATACGCCTGTCGAGACGGAAGGTCTGCTGGAGGTGATGAAGCGCGGCAACTGGCTCGACCTGATGCGGCTCAACGTGCCGGAAACGGAAAAGATCTACACTTGGTGGAGCTATCGCGCCAAGGATTGGGAGGCTGCCAATCGCGGCCGTCGCCTGGACCATATCTGGTCCTCGCAGGATCTCGGTCCATCGCTCGAGCGGATCGAAATTCTGAAGGAAGCCCGCGGCTGGAACCGCCCCTCCGACCATGTGCCGGTGACGGCTCACTTCAATTTCTGAGGGGGAGAAAGATCAGAGGAAGCGGGTGCGCATCGCAGCCGCGCTCGTCGCCAGCGCTGCGATATTGCCGCGGATCCGATCGGACACGACGTCTGCAACATCCGGAAATTCCTCGATCATACGGTGGAAGAGGATGCGGGTAATACGGATGACCTCGGAGTCTTCCCGTGCGACTGCGGTGAACTTGCGTTCGCATAGCGTGAAGAGCGCCAGTTCCGATAGAAGACAGCCGCGGCCAGCCGTCGCCTGAACCTCTCTTTTGCCGTCACGCTCTTCCGTCCACAGATCGAAGCTTCCGTAGCAGACGACAAAGGCGCATTCGGCTGGAGAGTGTTGGCGAAACAGCATGTGCCCTTCGGCGATGCGCCGTCGCTCAGCACCAAAAGCAATCAGTCGCAACTGATCTTCGGTGAAACCCTGGAACAGCGGCACCTGCGCGAAAAGCTTGATATCGTCATTCAACGCCATGGGCTGATCCACCTGGGAAATGCAAGTCCGACGCCGCGCTGCTGAGATTTGCGGCAGCGCGGTTCAACCCGTTTTCGACCAATGCGGACTCCAAGACAAGAGCCGATCAAGAAAAACGCCCTTTTACGGAACGATCTTGTAGCCGCCGTTTTCAGTCACGAGGATTTCGGCGTTGGAGGGGTCTCGCTCGATCTTCTGGCGAAGACGATAGACGTGCGTTTCCAGCGTGTGGGTGGTAACGCCGGAATTGTAGCCCCAGACCTCTTCCAGCAGGACGTCGCGTGTGACGACGGCGCTACCGGCGCGGTAGAGGTAGCGAATGATGGCCGCTTCCTTTTCCGTCAGACGGATTTTCTTGCCATCTTCCGTCGTCAACAGCTTCTGGCTCGGCTTGAACTGGTAGGGGCCGACAGTGAAGACCGCGTCTTCGCTCTGCTCGTATTGGCGTAGTTGCGCGCGGACACGGGCAAGCAGCACGGCAAAGCGGAATGGCTTCGTCACATAGTCGTTCGCGCCTGCCTCAAGACCAAGGATCGTGTCGGAATCCGTGTCGTGTCCGGTCAGCATGATGATGGGAGACTTGAAGCCGCTCTTGCGCATCAGCTTCACCGCCTCACGCCCATCCATGTCCGGCAGGCCCACATCCATGATCAACAGATCGACCTGGGTGGATTTCACCGTCTGGATGGCGGCATTGGCGTTCGCACCTGTGAGAAGCGAGAACTCTTCATAGGGCGAAAGTTGTTCGGCAAGGGTGTCGCGCAGATCGTCGTCGTCATCAACCAGAAGCAATGTACGGGCCGTCATAGAGTACCGTCGCCTTTCTCTTTTAATTTCCAAACCAATTCAGCGGTTTGCGCGCTTCGCGTCAACCCTTGTGCAGCAATAACGGCGTGCTATGACGTCAGGGTGAAGCATCTTCAAAGCAAAATCTCGTGAAAAAGAGTGATGACCAGAAAGATTGAATCCGCAACGTCACCTCCCAGGCTTCTCGTCCGCCCCTCGCCGTTGAAACCAAATCGGGCGATCGTTCAGCTTGGTCATTTAACGTTTCAGGCTGCGATTGGTCGCAATGGACGCTCTGTTTTCAAACGTGAAGGTGACGGCAAAACGCCTATCGCTCAGATGCCGCTGCTTTATGGTTTCATCCGGGGAGAACGCATGCGGGCCGTTCAGACCGGCCTGACATTGCGTCGGGCGGTGAAGTCGATGCTGTGGTGCGATGCGCCAAGCGATCCGAACTACAATCGGCTGGTGAAGGCTCCGTTCAAGCCGAGCCACGAAGACATCTGCCGGGAAGACGGTCTTTACGATGTCTGCCTGGTGCTCGACTGGAATGTCAGATCCAGGCAGCGCAATCGCGGCTCGGCCATCTTCATGCATATGATCCGCCCCGGCTATGCGCCGACCGCTGGCTGCGTTGCACTGCACCCCAGAGACATGCGCCGTCTTCTGCCCCATCTTCGTCCAGGACAGATTATCCAGGTTCTATAAGGACTTGTATAGAGAGTGACTTGCCGAGAGGCCCTCAACACAGAATGGCCATCTTTGCGAAAGAAACAAAAAACCCGCCACAAGGCGGGCGGGTTTTTTGACATTCTGTAGGTGAAAAGCCTTATGCGGCTTCTTCTTCCGGTGCATCGTCTTCTTCGACGGCCTTGCCGCGCTTGGGGCCCTTGTTGAGGTTGACTTCAACGAGGCGAACAGCTTCGGTTTCGGACATCTTGTTCACGGCTGCGATTTCGCGGGCCATGCGATCGAGAGCTGCTTCGTAAAGCTGGCGCTCGGAATAGGACTGCTCAGGCTGGTTTTCTGCGCGATAGAGATCGCGAACCACTTCTGCGATGGCGATCAGATCGCCGGAATTGATCTTTGCATCATATTCCTGCGCGCGACGCGACCACATGGTCCGCTTGACGCGTGCCTTGCCCTGAACAACCTTCAGCGCACGCTCGACGAAATCCCCTTCGGACAGCTTGCGCATGCCGATGCTGACAGCCTTGGCAACAGGCACCTTGAGGCGCATCTTGTCTTTTTCGAAATCGATGACGAAGAGTTCGAGCTTCATGCCCGCGACTTCCTGTTCTTCGATTGCCGAAATGGTGCCGACACCGTGAGCGGGATAAACGATCGCTTCTCCGGTCTTGAAACCGTGGCGCGCTGGAGATTTCTTCTGCTGGGTCGTCATTCGTTTTTTAAACTCCCTGTTACATACACCCGGGGGTTTCCGGGGTCGGGTCGGTCAGGCCCGGATGAGACGGGGGCAAGCCGTCAGGTGACTCCGAACTGGTCCAGCCGAGCACGCAAAAAGAAACCATCTCGCAATCCGGTGATCGACAACACAAAAGTAGGATATGTCACGGAAACCGCGTGCAATTGATGACTTGCTTTCGAGGTGTTTTAGGGCACGATAGTGCCGCGCTGTGGATCAGTTTCTCCTGTCTACCACAAAAATACGTGGAAATCAATAATTTGCTTCCACCGTGGCGACTGAGTCACAACAAGGTTGCCGTGTACGTTAACAAAACGACGCCGGTGAAGGTCCTCCAGGGAGGGTTGATCCATGGCGAATCGATTAAATTCCCCGCGCCCCGCCAATTTGTCGTTTGCCACTTAAACTATTCATAATTCCGCGCCAATATCCGATTCGAATTTGGGAAAAATCACGATTTTTCTCCCTTTTATCGCTGAAACGCGCATATTTTTGGAAGAAAGAAGGCAAAATGGGCTACCGGAACAACCCAAAACGCGACAAACAGCTCGAAAAAGCGAAAAAGCTGGCGGAAGCCACCGGCAAGCCATTCATCGATCCCAATACACTTTTTAGTCGTGCCAGCACGGACGACATCGAGCACTATTCTGCGGAAATGTTGGCCTTAGCCGCGAGCCACAGCTTACGCGAACTTTCGCAGTGGAGGGCCGACCGCCCCCATATCGGTATCGCGCAGGTCGATGGAATTGCACCGCGCGACGTGCCGGTCTCCATCCTGACGATCGTCGGCCGCAACATGCCCTTCCTTTACGACTCGGTCATGGGCGAGGTCACCAGCAGCTACCGTAGCCTATATCTTGCGGTTCACCCCATCATGGTGGCGGATGCCAATGCCACCGGCGGCTACAGGCTGGCTGATCCGGAAACCGATGCACCGGAAAACAATATCAGCCTTATCCAGTTGCACATTGCCCCCGTCACGCCGCAGGCAGCCGATGCGCTGAAGGAGCGGCTTCGCTTCGTGCTCGCCCAGGTCCAGTCCGCCTATAGCGACTGGAAGCCGATGCTGGCCAAGCTCGATGAGGCGCTGAATGAGTTGAAGGAGCGCGGATCGTCGCGCCGAAAAGCGGATCGCACAGAGGCTTCCGAGTTTCTGGAATGGCTGCGCAAGGACAATTTCACCTTCCTTGGTATGCGTGACTACAGCTATTCCGGCAAGGGGAGTTCCGCCAGGATCGAGCGCGGGGATGGCATCGGTCTGGGGATCTTGAGCGATCCGGATGTGCGCGTGCTGCGTCTTGGCAAGGACGCGGTGATGACGACACCGGAAATCCTGGCGTTTCTGGATGGTCCGGATTTCCTCATCGTCACCAAGGCCAATGTCAAGTCGCTTGTCCACCGCCGCGCCTATATGGACTATATCGGCATCAAGCGGTTCGATGCCGACGGCAATGTCGTCGGTGAGCTGCGCATCGTCGGCCTCTTCACCGCCACGGCCTATACGCGATCGGTCCACGAAATCCCGCTTCTGCGTGCTAAGGCATCCGAGGTCGAAGAGCATTTCGGCTTCGACCCCAACAGCCATTCGGGACGCATTCTGCACAATACGCTGGAAGCCTATCCGCGTGATGACCTCTTCCAGATCGAAACCGATCTCCTGGTGCGCTACACAGAACAGATCATGGAGCTTGCCGATCGCCCGAGGGTGCGGGTGCTCGCGCGTATCGATCGCTTCGACCGCTTCGTCTCCGTCATCATCTATGTGCCGCGCGAGGAGTATAATTCCTATGTGCGAGAGAAAATCGGCGACTATCTCGCGCGCGTCTATGACGGTCACATCTCTGCCTATTATCCAGCTTTCCCGGAAGGCGCACTTGCGCGCGTCCACTTCATCGTCGGGCGCAGCAATGGCAAGACGCCGCGCATCGCGCAGGAAAAGCTGGAAGATGCCGTTAGCGAGATCGCCGCGCGCTGGATCGATCATTTTACGGCGCTTTCGGAACCTGGCGCTCCTCTGCTTGATGTCGATCAGGCCTATCAGGAGGCCTTTACCCCGGAAGAGGCCATCGGCGACATGGCCGATATTGTCGCGACCGCCACTGGCGAGCCGGTCCGCATCGAATTCTACCGGACTGCTGAGCAGGCGGAGAATATTCTCTCGCTGAAGATCTTCCACCGCGACGGCCATCTGCCGCTGTCGCGTCGCGTGCCGCTTCTCGAAAATCTCGGCTTCAGCGTCATCAGTGAACGGACCTTCGACATCGGCGTCGTCTCCGGCGAAAAGACCGATTTCATCGTGCTGCACGACATGGAGCTTCGGGTCCAGCCGGGTGTCACACTCGATCTTGCCGTCAACGGCCCGCGGCTTGAAGAGGCGTTTCTCGCGGCCTTTGATGGCACCGTCGACAATGACAATTTCAACCGCCTGATCGTTGCCGCCGGACTGACGGTGCGCGAGGTTTCCGTGTTGCGCGCCTATGCGCGCTATCTGCGCCAGACGGGCATCGTTTATTCGCAGGAGCATATCTCCGAGACGCTGTTCAAATATCCGGTCATTGCGCGCAGAATTTTCGAGTTTTTCGCCCATGGCTTCGATCCCAAGCTTGGCGAGAAACCGCGCCTGCGCAAACTCTCCGATCTGCATAAGGCAATCGAGGCCGATCTTTCCGGTGTGCCCAATCTCGATGAGGACAGGACACTTCGCCGCTACGTCAACGCCATCGATTCCACGCTACGCACCAACTACTTCCAGCGCAACGAGGACGGTTCGCCAAAGGCGATGCTGGCATTCAAATTCGATCCGAAGCTTCTGGATGGTCTGCCGGATCCGCGTCCCTTCCGCGAAATCTTCGTCTATGGCACGGAAGTTGAAGGCGTTCACCTACGCTTCGGCAAGGTGGCGCGCGGGGGCCTTCGCTGGTCGGATCGCGGCCAGGATTATCGCACTGAAGTGCTGGGTCTCGTCAAAGCCCAACAGGTGAAGAACGCCGTGATCGTGCCGGTCGGCGCCAAGGGCGGCTTCTATCCGAAGATGCTGCCGGTGGGTGGCAATCGCGATGAGATCTTCAACGCCGGCAAGGAAGCCTACAAGACCTATATCCGCACGCTGCTGTCCATCACCGACAATATCGTAGGCGATGATATTGTTGCGCCAGCGGACACGGTGCGGCTTGATGGCGACGACCCTTATTTCGTCGTGGCGGCCGACAAGGGTACGGCAACTTTTTCCGACACCGCCAACGGGCTTGCGCGCGAAGCGGGTTTCTGGCTCGATGATGCTTTTGCCTCCGGCGGGTCCGCCGGTTACGACCACAAGAAGATGGGCATCACTGCGCGCGGCGCCTGGGAAACGGTCAAGCGTCATTTCCGCGAAATGGATACCGATATCCAGACGACGCCATTCAAGGTCGTCGGCGTGGGCGATATGTCCGGCGACGTCTTCGGCAACGGCATGCTGCTGTCGGAAAAGATCGAACTGATCGCCGCCTTCGACCACCGCGATATCTTCATCGATCCGACCCCAAATATGGATGTCTCTTTCGCAGAGCGAAAGCGGATCTTCGAACTGCCGCGTTCCAGCTGGCAGGATTACGACCGCTCGACATTGTCGAAGGGCGCGATGATCATTTCGCGGGCGGAGAAATCCGTGACCCTGACGGCGGAAGCCGCTGCCGCAATCGGCATCGACAAGACCGTGGCAACGCCCTTTGAGATCATGACGGCTATCCTGAAAGCGCCCGTCGATCTCCTGTGGTTCGGCGGCATCGGCACCTATGTGAAGGCGGCGGTGGAAACCAATGCCGAGGTGGGGGACCGCGCCAATGATCCGATCCGCATCAACGCCACGGAAGTGCGCGCCAAGGTTATCGGCGAGGGGGCGAATCTCGGCATCACCCAGAAGGGCCGTATTGCCTATGCGCTGTCCGGCGGGCGCTGCAATTCGGATGCCATCGACAATTCCGCTGGGGTTAATTCCTCGGACGTCGAGGTCAATATCAAGATTGCGCTGGCATCCGCTGTGAATGACGGCCGTCTGACATTGCCGAAGCGCAACCAGTTGCTCGCCTCTATGACCTCGGAAGTGGCGCAACTGGTGCTGCGCAACAATTACCTCCAGTCTTTGGCAATCTCGCTTGTCGAGCGCAAGGGCAGCGGCAACCGCGAAGAGCTGGGCCGCTTAATGGCAGCACTGGAATCCTCCGGCCAGTTGAACCGCAAGGTGGAGACCCTACCGAACGACGCGGAGTTCAACGAACGCTATGCCGCTGGCAAGGCGCTGACCCGGCCTGAAATCGGCGTTCTGCTGTCCTACGCGAAGCTGACGCTGTTCGATACGCTGGTGGCTAGCACCCTGCCGGACGAACCCTATCTCCAGCATCTGCTGACGGATTACTTCCCCAGCAAGATGCAGAAGACCTATGCGGGGGATATTGCCAGCCATCGCCTGCATCGCGAAATCGTCGCCACGGCGCTTGCCAACCAAGTCGTCAATCGCGGCGGTCCGGGCTTCGTCCAGAAGCTGGTGGATGCAAGCGGTCTCCTTGCTCCAGCCGTCGTCAAGGCGGCGATGATCGTTGAGGATGGCTTCGGCCTGAAGCGGTTGTGGAACGAGATCGATGCGCTGGATGGTCAGATTTCCGGTGTCGTGCAGAACGATCTTTATGCCAGGGTCATGCAGATCTTTGGCGATGCGACACGACTCTATCTCCAGACGGCAGGTACCGTCACCGGCGCCATGCAGGATGAGGTCGAGAGGCTAAAAAGCGCGATCAAAACGCTGTCTCTGGCTGCGGCAAAATATCAGGAGGAGATCGGTCTTCCCGAGATCGGCGGCGTCTCGCCGGCGCTCGTCAGGGAGCTCGAGACACTGCGCCTTCTGGTCTACGTGCCGGAAATCATGCTGATTGCCGACCAGGCCAGCACGACATTGGCGCGTGCGGCGGAAAGCTATGCTGCCGTTTCAACGACCTTCCGCGTCGCAAGGCTTCTTGATGCCAGCCAGCGCGTCAGCCCGGCCGATCATTATGAAAGTCTTGCGCTGCTGCGCAGCCAGGACCAGATCGCCTCGTCACGCCGCCGCATCGTGGTTTCGGCGCTCACGGAACATGCGAAGGAGAAGAACCCGGTTCAAGCCTGGTATGCAGCCGACCGTGTGCGCGTCAATCGCATCGTCTCGGAACTTGCAGCGCTGAGCGATAGCGGCGAGACAAATCTCGCGCGGCTCACCGTTGCCGCAGGTCTGCTTTCGGATATAGTCCAGACCCGAAGCGTCTAACGTCTCATAATCACACGACCCGGCTGTTACACACCGGGTCGTCTGCGTGCGGAAAGGCAATCGAATGACTTCTTCTTCCCGCACGGGAGAACCGACAGTAGCTCTCCGACAACCGACGCCCCGAAAGTCGACGCAAAAGGCATATGGGGCTGGATGCTGTTCGACTGGGCAGCGCAGCCCTTCTTCACCGTCGTCACCACCTTCATCTTCGGCCCCTATTTCGTCGCCCGGCTGACGGATGATCCGGTCTCGGCGCAAACGCTCTGGAGCAATGTCGCGACCATCTCGTCCGTGGTCATTGCAATCTTTTCGCCCATCCTTGGATCGATTGCCGATCAGTCGGGGTCGCGAAAGCCCTGGATTGCGTTTTTTGCCGCCATCAAGATTATCTGTCTTGCGATGTTGTGGTTTGCCGCGCCCGGATCACCGGTGTTGTGGCCCGCCCTCTTCATGATCTTTGCCTCAATTGCGGCGGAATTCTCCATCGTCTTCAACGATTCTATGATGCCGCGTCTGACAAACCCGGAGAATGTCGGGCGAATCTCCAACACCGCCTGGGGGCTAGGCTATCTTGGCGGCATGATCGTCCTGATCTTCATCGTGCTCTTCATGGCCGCCAGTCCACAGACGGGGCTTACCATCATCGGCCTGCCGCCGCTTTTCGGGCTAAACCCGGCCACCGGCGAAGACGCCCGCATCACCGGACCGATCGCCGCGATCTGGTACTTCATCTTTATCCTGCCGATGTTCTTCTTCACGCCCGATGTGAAGAAGGGGCTGCCGCTTGGGCGGGCTGTGCGCTCGGGCTTGTCGGAGCTGAAATCGACGCTGAAGGAGTTGCGCCACCGTCCGCTCATCACACGCTTTCTGATCGCACGGATGCTCTATCAGGATGGCGTCAACGGGCTGCTCATCCTGGGCGGAGCCTTTGCCGCTGGCATGTTCGGCTGGGCGACGATGGAGATCGGCATTTACGGCATCATTCTCAACATTGTTGCCATTGGCGGCTGCTTTGCCGCTGGCAGGCTCGATCAGCGGCTCGGCTCGCGCACGATGATCATCATCAGCCTCATGCTTTTGCTTCTGGCGACGCTCGGCATCATCTCAACGGAAAAGACATCGACCCTGTTCGGATTGCTGCAATTCTCTCCTGAGGAAACCCATGGTCTCTTCAGCAGCGGGGCGGAAAAGGCCTATATCGTCTATGGCGTGCTGATCGGTCTTGCCTTCGGCCCGGTGCAGGCCTCGTCACGCTCCTATCTGGCGCGCAACATCACGATTGCCGAAGCGGGCCGCTATTTCGGCATCTACGCGCTCTCCGGGCGCGCCACCAGCTTCATGGCAACGCTCATGTTCTCCGTCGCAACCTATGCGACCGGCTCCGCCCATATCGGTATGGCGACGCTGATCCTCTTCCTCGGCGCCGGATTTATCCTGCTTCTGCGTGTTCCTTCTCGTCCAAACTGACACCGGCCTTCTCGAAGGTTCGCCGTGCCCTTCGCGCTTTTCATTATCAGGCCAAGTCATGTGGTTGGCCTCATCAGTGAGGCCGCGACCTGGCTTGAGATGTCTAGAACGCAGCCCAGACGAACCACAATTTTCAGTCCTTTGCGTACTGATTTTTAGAACGCCTAATTTGAATGCTTCGTAGATCCTCTAATGACAGTACTGTAGTGTCAAAAAAATATTTTAGATCAATATACTAGCAATAAGCGGCCTAGGTCTCGGTACACTTCCAGCCTAAAATTGAGTAATATTTAGGCGCTTATTTAGAACGCACAAACTTCTTGCGATACAGCAATTCCTGTGGAATGAAAAAGGGGCGAGTAGAAGCGGTCTGAGCCCAACGCTCTGGACATTGCTCGACGGATTTGTCTGTCGAGGATGATCATATGACCCAAGAAGAGACCTTTTCTCGCCCTCTGAACCTGAAAATTGAAGATCCCGATGTGGCCCTTAAAAGCCACAGGTGTCTTTCCTGCCTTACCGGTCCCCTTGCCGAAAAGCGCGCTTGCGCCCGTTTGACCTTGCTGTCGGAAGGCTTTCCCGAAGCACGGATCGCGTCCCTGTCGGCGTCCTTTAAAACAGAACACTAACCTGGAGAGAATGCTGATGATGTCTGTTCCTAAACTTGCTGCTGCCTTCGCCGCTTTCTGTCTCGGTGCGACCCCTGCGCTCAGCGCCGACAAGGTCGTTTTTCAGCTCGACTGGCTTCCGGGCGGGGACAAAGCGCCGATCTATGTCTGCATACACGAGGGCTTCTGTGAGAAAGCCGGACTCGACGTTTCGATTGCCTCCGGCCGCGGCTCGACGGAAGCCATCTCGCGACTTGCTGCAGGCACGTCGGATATCGGCGTTTCGGATATCGGCGCGCTGATGGCAGCCAAGGCAAAGGAGGGGGTTAAGGTTACGGCCGTCCTTTCCATCTTCAACAAAGGACCGCATGCCTTCTACGTTCTCAAGGATGGCCCGATCAAGAGCGTTGCGGATGTCAAAGGCAAGTCCATCGCCACATCGCCCTTCACGTCGTCCAACGTCTATCTGCCCCTGGTCCTGAAGGATCAGAATATCGCCGAAAGCGACGTTAAGCTGATCAAGGCCGATCCCGGCGCCCTCGGCCCGATGCTGATGACGGGCAATGTCGATGGCATCATTGCCTGGATGACGGATTTCACCCGATACAGCAACCAGGCGAAGGCTGCCGGTAAGGAGATCGTCGCGTTGCCATGGTCTTCCGCCGGACTGGAGCTTTATTCCGCCTCGCTGCTGGCAAATGACGAGTTTCTGACCAAGCGCCCCGACGTCGCTCGCCGCTTCGTCGATGCCTACAAGCAGTCGATCGAGTTCGCCAAGGCCAATCCGGAAAAGGCCGCAGCCGCCGTCGTCGCCATGGTTCCGGAGTTGAAGGCGGAGGATGTTGAAGGCTCTTTGAAGGACACGCTGCCGCTGATCTTCAACGAGGTCACGGAAAAGGACGGCCTCGGCGTGCTCAAGCCCGAGCGGCTTGCCGAGACGTGGAAGCGCGTTTCGACCGCCCAAGGTATCGATGCGGGCAAGCTCGATCCTGAGACTGCGGTCAGTCGCAAATTCATTGCCACGGAGTAAGGCAATGAGCCCAGCAGCCATCCGTTTCGACAAACTCGGGCAGGTCTTTCTCACCCGCACAGGCAAGACAGAAGCCCTCCGTGACATCAGTTTCGAGGTAGCTCGCCACGAGTTTCTAGCGATCCTGGGCCCTTCGGGCTGTGGCAAGTCGACCTTGCTGCGCATGATCGCCGGTCTTCTCACGCCAACCTCCGGTCAGGTCGAGGTGTTCGGGCTCAAGGTCACCGAGCCGCGCGACGATATCGGGATCGTGTTTCAGCGCCCGACGCTGTTGCCATGGGCGACGGTCGAGGACAACATTCTTTTCCCGGCGCGCCACAAACGCGGACGCGTGACGTCGGAGGAACGCGACCGGGCGGCGGAGCTGATTAGCATGGTCGGTCTCGACGGCTTCGCGAAACGCCTGCCGGACGAATTGTCCGGCGGCATGCAGCAAAGGGTGGGGATAGCCCGTGCGCTGTTGATGGACCCGGACATTCTGCTGATGGACGAGCCCTTTTCCGCGCTGGACGCGCTGACGCGTGAAGTCATGGGCTTCGATCTGCTCAAAATCTTCTCCGAGCGGCCGAAGACCGTTGTCTTCATCACCCATTCCGTCAGCGAGGCGGCTCTGCTCTCCGACCGTGTGCTGGTGATGACCGGCAGGCCGGGTACCGTGCTCACCGAAATTCCCGTTCCCGTGGCTCGCCCGCGCGGCCCGCAAACCGCTAACGACAAGGCTATCCATGACCTATCAGCCACTCTCCGCGATCTCCTTATCGGCCGAAAGGCCGCGTGACGTGCCAGGTTTCGGCAAAAGGATGTGGCTTGCGGTCCGTCGGGCCGTCAGCCTACCAGGCGTTCCCTTTCTGCTGACGATGATCGGCATCGTGCTGATCTGGGAGCTCGCCTGCCGGATGCTTGCCATCCCGTCCTACCTTTTGCCACGTCCCTCGGCGATTTTCGATGCCTTTCCGGCCATCGGCTTTAGCCGCTGGAGCCTGCATGTCTGGTCGACGCTGCGCGTGGCGCTGATCGGCTATCTTCTCTCCATCGTGATCGCCATTCCATTGGCGATCATTCTGATGCGTTCACCCATCCTCTCCAAAACGCTCTACCCGGTGCTGGTGGTCATCCAGTCGACGCCGGTGGTCGCCATCGCGCCGATCATCATCGTGGTGTTGGGTGCCGGTGATGCGCCGCGCATCGTGATCACCTGTCTCATCACCTTCTTCCCTTTGGTGGTCTCGACAGCGACGGGGCTTGCCGCGACACCACCTGAACTGATCGAACTGTCGCGAAGTCTCAGGGCGCCGAGTTTTCGAGAAATGACGCAAATCCGTCTGCCTTTCGCCGTGCCTTACATTTTCTCCGCGCTGAAGATTTCCATCACACTTGCCGTCATCGGTGCGGTGGTCGCGGAATTCTGCGCGTCGGAAGCGGGCGTGGGTTACTTCATCCAGTTCTCCACCTCGATGTTTAGATTGCCGGAAGCGTGGGCCGGACTTTTCGTGCTCGCCGTCCTCTCGCTCCTTCTGTTCCAGATCGTGCAGGCAACGCAGCGTCTCCTTTTTCCCTGGAGCCTGCCGAAGAAAGACTGAACCCCATCCCGGAGTAGAAGCAGTCGGGCGCGCCCGGACATTGCTCCTCAACCCAGCTCCCGCGGGAGCAAAGCATGGAGAAAAGACCATGATGAATGCAGCAAATTACAGTCTGGCCGAACTCAACAAGGAGACCACCATCGGCGGCGAGGGAACGACCGTCGAACGCGAAATCCCGGTTATCGATCTCTCCGACTTCGAAAACCGCAAACAGGAGATTGCCGATCAGCTCTGGACGGCGTCCGTCGAGATCGGTTTCTTCCAAGTCTATAATCACGGAATAGCGCAGGCTGATATCGATCTTGCCTTCGACACGGCCTGGCGCCTGTTTGCCTTGCCGCAGGAGATCAAGGCGCAATATCCGATGCCCAAGGGTGTCAATGCCGGCTGGGAGTTCAAAGCACAGGTACGGCCCTCCACCGGAACGCCGGACAACAAGGAAAGCTATCAGATTACCCGGCCCGAAATGACCAATCTGTGGCCAAGCGAGGAGGAGCTTCCGGGCTTCAAGGAGACCATGCTCCGCTTCGAAGCCCAGAACTGGCAGCTTGGCATGCGCATTCTGTCCTGCTTCGCGCTAAAGATGGGCTTTGCCGAGGATTTCTTTGCCAAGGCGCATGATCCGTCTTCCGATCAGTACCAGTCTACCCTGCGCCTCATCCACTATATGTCCATGGAGAATGCCAAGCCGGAAGACTTCCAGTTCTGGCGCGCGGGCGCCCATTCGGATTTCGATTGCTTGACGATCCTTCACCAGAAGGAAGGCGAGGGCGGTCTTCAGGTGTGCCCCGGCAAGGATGCCGCAGCCGGCCAGTGGACCGACGTGCCGCCGAGAAACGGTTACATCACCTGCAATATTGGCGACATGCTGATGCGCTGGTCGGATGACCAACTGCAATCGACGCTGCATCGCGTCCGAATGCCACGTCCGGGCGAATATCTCGGCCGCCGCTTGTCGCTCCCCTTCTTCTGCCAGGCGAACAAGGACGCTGTCATGGTGGGTCCGCTCGGCAAATATGAGCCGATCACCGCCGGGGAGTATCTCACCCGCCGTATCAACGCCAACTTCGCCAAGAAATGACGTTGATTGCGCCCAGCGGCAATGCCATCGTGGAGGGGGGCGCCTCGCGCTCCTCTTCAAACATGGGAACGCATATGCTGCATGGTCGCGCCTTGCGCTATATAGACGAGGTTGCCCGCCAAGGCTCGATCCGCAAGGCCGCAAAGAAGCTCAATGTCGCAGCGTCTGCCATCAATCGCTATATTCTCGACCTAGAGACAGAACTCGGCGCGCCGATTTTCGAGCGGCTGCCCAAGGGGCTGAAGCTCACCAGTTCCGGCGAGTTGCTGATCGCGCATATTCGCGACACGCTGAAAGCGCACGAGGCAATGCGAAACCAGATCAAGGCGTTGCGAGGGCTGTCACGTGGCGAGGTGACGGTCGCCACCATGGCGACGCTGGCTGCCGGAAGGCTCGCCGAGATCGTTGCCGCCTATCGCAGCGCAATCTCGCAAGTGAGCCTGCGCGTGATCGTCGGTGATCGGGACAGCGTTGTCGAACTGGTCGCATCCGGTCGAGCCGATCTCGCGCTGGCTTACAATCTTCCAGAGGATAGCCGCCTGCAACGTGTCGCCGAGTTTCGCCACAGGCTAGGCGTTGTGGTCTCTCCTCATCATCCCCTGGCGCTGCGCAAGACGCTGAAAATCTCCGACTGTCTTGCTTATCCGATGGTGCTTGCGGACAGGAGCCTGTCGCTGCGCGAACTGGTGGAGAACCTGGCGCCGGCGCGGGCGCAACTCGACCCGGTTGTCGAGACCAATTCGATGGAGCTGATGAAGCGGCTTGCCTATGTCGAACCGCATGTCACCTTCTTGAATCGCGTCGATGTGGATCGGGAGCTTGCTAATGGCGAGCTTGCCTTCATTCCTCTTGCTGGCGGGGGTGGCCTGCAGCGGCTCAACATTCTGCATCGGGCGCGTGGCTCGCTATCGCCCGCCGCGAGCCATTTCATCAATTTCGCCTCGGAACGTTTGAGGTTGCCCGAAGACGAGGGTGCTTGACGTATCACCAGCGGAACACCTTCGCGCGACACGCTATAGGATGTGAAAGTAACATCATGACAATAGAGAAGAGCACGGAAACTATCCCCGACCGGGCGGGTCTGGCCATAGGGAGACTGACCGGGAATGGTCGGGTGCATTTGCGCAATGCGCGGATCCCTGCGGCATTGATGGCAGCTCCAGGGCTTGAAGGAGGCGTCAGGGATCGGGACGGGGCGCTTCTGGTCGATCTCCTTGTGCAAGATGATGCGATCGCTGACATCGCTCCCGCTGGCGTTCTTGCCGTTGACGGTGCCGTTCACGTCATCGATCTTGCGGGCCGCCACGTCTGGCCGCTTCTTGTCGATGTTCATGCCCATCTCGACAAGGGACATATGGTGGATCGCGCGCCTGATTCCGGTGGAACCCATGCAGGCGCGCGCGCGGCAACGACGGCCGATCGTCTGGCGCACTGGAGCCATGAGGACGTGACAGCGCGCATGGAATTCGGGCTTGAGACTGCCTACGCCCATGGCGTTGCAGCCATTCGGACCCATCTCGACAGTCATGAGGGGCAGGCACATATCACCTGGGCCGCCTATCGACAGGCCGCTGAACGCTGGTCGTCACGCATTGCCTTGCAAGCCGTCGCGCTTGTTCCACTCGACATCTACGCCTCCGGTCATGGCCGCGATCTTGCCGATCTTGTGGCAGAGGGCGGCGGTCTCATAGGCGGGGTCACACGTGCCAGCGGCGGCACGCATGGCGGTCTGGACGACATGGAGGGACTGCTGGACATTCTCTTCAGGCTGGCAAGCGAGCGAGACCTCGACATCGACCTGCACGTGGATGAGGCAGCAACGGGGGATTCCCTTCCCGCGATTGCGCGCGCGACGATACGCTACGGATATGAGGGGCGGGTAACATGCGGCCATTGCTGTTCGCTGGCACTTCTTGAGGAGGAGACACTCGCCGAGCGTCTCGCGCTTCTGGCGCAGGCCGGCATCAGCATTGTGACGTTGCCGACCGTGAATATGTATCTGCAGGACCGCCAGCAGCTCAGAACCCCGCGGTGGCGAGGGGTAACGCCCGTCAAGGAACTGCGCGCCGCTGGCATTCGTGTCGCGGTCGCGGGCGATAACTGCCGCGACACGTTCTATGCCTATGGGGATCACGACATGCTCGACACCTGGAGGCAGGCGGTGAAGATCCTGCATCTCGATCACCCCTATGGTGACGCGGCAACGCTGGCCGCCGCCGTTCCCTCATCGATCATCGGGCAGGACGCCGGTCTGATCGCCATCGGCCGCAAGGCCGACCTGATGATCCTGAATGCCTGGACCATGAGCCAGGTTCTTGCCCGTCCGCAAAGTGACCGGTCGATCATTCGGCACGGCGCGAGCGCTGACGTGGCACTCCCATCTTACCAGCTGTTAGGCCGGGGATGAGTTTCCGCTTGTAGGCTGCCGACTGTCAGAGCTGATCGAGCTTGGTCTGAAGATTGCGCAGTTGCGCCTTCAGCTCATCGATCTCCGAGGCGTCGGGCTTGCGCTGTTCCTTCGGCGTCGATGCGGGCGCGGCAAAGGGCGTGAACATCTGCATCGTCTGCTTGAAGAGTTCCGTGTTGCGTTTGATCTGCTCTTCCATCAACTGGAAGGGCGCGGAAAAATTCTTCGTTAGAGACGGGTCGCCGAAAGCCTTGCCCATATGCTCCTGCATATGGCTCTGCTGCTCGGAGAATGCGTTCATCGAATGTTCGAGAAAGGTCGGCACGACCACCTGCATCTGGTCGCCGTAATAGGAGATCAACTGTCGAAGGAAGGCGGTCGGCAGAAGCGTGTTGCCGGTCTTGGCTTCCTGCTCGACGATGATCTGCGTCAGCACGGCATGGGTAATGTCTTCAGATGTCTTGGCGTCCTGAACCTTGAAGTCTTCGCCGCGCTTGACCATCTTCGCCAGGTCTTCCAGCGTCACATAGGTGCTTGTCCCGGTGTTATAGAGCCGCCGGTTGGCGTATTTCTTGATAACGGTCTCGCCGCCATGTCTTCCCATCCTCGCCTCCTCGCGATGCAGGTCTTGCTTGTTTTCCTAGATCATGTCGCACAAATGTGTGCAGCGGTTTGCGATAACGACATGCCACAAAACAAGGACATAAAGCGTGTGAGCGAATCTGAAAGATCGCGTTACGCTTTAGTGTTTTTTGCTCTTCCCATTCAAAAGAGTATGCTGAAACAAAGGCGTCTGACAAATGGTTTGTGCGATGCAGCAGTCACTTTCTTGCGCAGCAATTTTGCAGCATGCGGATGCTGCTCTGCAGCGTCCTTTCAAATCGACCTGGCTAAATTGACTTGCGCCCCAAGCTTTGACAGTCTCGCGGCAAAATTCGGGAGAAAACATCCATGCCTTCATCCTCCATCGTGATCGCGAGCGCCGCACGCACGCCAGTCGGCTCGTTCAATGGCAGCTTTGCGAATACTCCGGCGCACGAACTTGGCGCATCCGTCATCACTGCGGTTCTGGAACGGGCAGGTGTTGCGGCGGCGGATGTCGATGAAGCGATCCTTGGTCAGGTGCTGACCGCCGCCGAGGGGCAGAACCCGGCGCGCCAGGCCGCAATGAAGGCCGGCATTCCGCAGGAAGCAACCGCTTTCGGCATCAATCAGCTTTGTGGTTCTGGCCTGCGGGCTGTCGCGCTCGGCGCGCAACAGATCGCGTTGGGTGATGCGTCCATCGTCGTTGCGGGCGGACAGGAATCCATGTCCATGGCTCCACACGCGGCGCATTTGCGCGGCGGCGTGAAGATGGGCGATTTCAAGATGGTCGATACCATGTTGAAGGATGGCCTGATCGATGCGTTCCATGGCTATCATATGGGCATCACCGCAGAGAACATCGCCCGCCAGTGGCAGTTGTCTCGTGAAGAGCAGGACGAATATGCGGTGCGCTCGCAAAACCGCGCGGAGGCGGCGCAGGCAGCCGGGCGCTTCGAAGACGAGATCACACCCTTTGTCATCAAGGGCCGCAAGGGCGATGTGACCATCTCCGCCGACGAATATATCCGCGCAGGCGCGTCGCTGGAGGCGCTGACCAAGCTGCGCCCTGCCTTCGACAAGGAGGGTAGCGTGACGGCGGGCAACGCCTCTGGCCTTAATGACGGCGCTGCCGCTGTGCTGCTGATGACGGAAGAAGAGGCAGCCCGGCGCAATATCCAGCCGCTGGCGCGCATCGCGTCCTGGGCAACCGCCGGTGTCGATCCACAGATCATGGGGACCGGCCCGATCCCCGCCTCACGAAAGGCTCTGGCCAAGGCGGGCTGGTCGGTTGGCGATCTTGATCTGGTCGAGGCAAACGAAGCTTTTGCCGCGCAATCCTGCGCGGTGGTGCGCGATCTCGGTCTCGATCCGGAAATCGTCAACGTGAATGGCGGTGCGATTGCGATCGGTCATCCCATTGGCGCATCCGGTGCGCGTGTTCTGAACACACTTGTTTTCGAGATGAAGCGGCGCCGGGCAAGCAAGGGTCTCGTGACACTTTGCATCGGCGGCGGCATGGGTATTGCCATGTGCCTCGAAGGGCTGTGATCGGCCCAAATCATTGAAATGCCACGTTGGCCCATCTAAAGGGTTACTCAATGGAATCGAGGGCCTTGACGATGAGCCGGGTGGCGTTGGTAACGGGTGGAACAAGCGGTATCGGTGCTGCGATCGCGAAAGCGTTTCAGGCGGCAGGCTACAAGGTCGCGGTCAATTACGCTTTCACCGAGGATCGCGCCGAGGCATTTCGGCAGACGACCGGCATTCCGGCCTATCAATGGGACGTGCGCGATTACGATGCCTGCGTGGCGGGCGTGGCCGAGGTGGAACGGGCGCTCGGACCGATCGACATCCTTGTCAACAATGCCGGCATTACCCGCGACGCCATGTTCCACAAAATGACGCCGCAGCAATGGCGTGAGGTCGTCGATACCAACCTCAACGGCGTCTTCAATATGACGCATCCGATCTGGCCTGGCATGCGCGAGCGGGGCTTCGGTCGCATCATCACCATCTCCTCGATCAACGGCCAGAAGGGCCAGGCGGGGCAGGCGAATTATTCGGCATCCAAGGCGGGCGACATCGGGCTGACGAAGGCGCTGGCCCAGGAAGGCGCCTCGCGCAACATTACCGTCAACGCCATATGCCCCGGTTATATCGGCACGGAGATGGTGCGTGCCATTCCTGAGGCCGTTTTGAAGGAGCGGATCCTGCCGCATATCCCGGTGGGGCGATTGGGTGAGCCGGAAGAGATTGCACGGTGCGCCCTGTTCCTTGCCTCCGATGACGCAGGCTTCATCACTGGATCGACGCTGACGGCCAATGGCGGGCAGTATTTCGCCTGATAGGCATCAAAAATACGATCACAAATCCGTGATCGTGCGCTTGGGGCGTGGGCGGAGTGGCGCATGGCAATCCATACGCCTCTCATCAAGAATCCGCTAAATCGATGAAAACACGAAGTTTTTCGTCTAGTTTAGAAATCCTCTAAATATATCACTTGTCGAATTGTGCCATTGTTTTTCTTGACATCGAATGTCCTGTTTTGGTTTAACAGGGAAAACAACGTGTTGCGTCACGCAGGCAATGGATCATGCTGGTTTGTAGCTGCAATTACATCACCGACAACGACATTCGCGATGTCATCAACGAGCTTCTTGACGAAGACTGTTGGCAGCTCATCGTCCCGGCAAAAGTCTATCACGCCATGCAGAAGCGTGGTCGTTGCTGCGGCTGTTTCCCGACTGTCGTCGACCTGATCATCAAGACCACGGAAGAATATCATGCACGTCGGCACTCGACTGAGGCCGAAGTTTTTGATTTTATGTCCCGCCTGAAACAATTGCATGAAGACAACAGGAGAGCGGACATTGAAAGGCGACACAAGAGTCATCGAGCAGCTTAACGAGGCACTGTTCCTCGAACTCGGTGCAGTGAACCAGTACTGGCTTCACTACCGGCTGTTGAACGACTGGGGCTACACAAAGCTCGCCAAGAAAGAGCGCGCCGAGTCGATCGAAGAGATGCAGCACGCTGACAAGATCATCGATCGCATCATCTTCCTCGAAGGCCACCCGAACCTTCAGACCGTTGCACCTCTGCGCATCGGCCAGAACGTCAAGGAAGTGCTGGAAGCCGATCTCGCTGGCGAATACGACGCCCGCACGGCTTACAAGAAGTCCCGCGACATCTGTCACGATGCCGGCGACTATGTCTCGATGAAGCTGTTCGAACAGCTCCTCATCGACGAAGAAGGCCATATCGACTTCCTCGAAACGCAGCTCGATCTTCTCAACAAGATCGGCGAAGCCAAGTACGGTCAGCTTAACGCCGACTCGGCCGACTCTGCGGAATCCGAGTGATCCTTTCGGAATGAATCGAAAAAGGCGGCAGAGATGCCGCCTTTTTTATTACCGTTATTTCCCTGCGAGATGGCGGAACTGCTCGACCACCTGCTCATAGACCGACCGCTTGAACGGGACGATCAGCTCGGGCAGAGTGTCCATCGGCTTCCAGTCCCAGGCGTCGAACTCCGCCTCGTTGCTACCCGGCGGCGGGTTGATCTGGATTTCGCTTTCATCGCCATCGAAACGGAAGGCGAACCATTTCTGTGCCTGGCCGCGATATTTGCCGCGAAGTCCGATGCCGATGAGCTGCGGCGGCAGATCGTAATGGATCCAGTCGCGCGCTTCGGCCAGCAGCGTCACGGTCTTCATGCCGGTCTCTTCATATAGCTCGCGAATGGCAGCAGCGAGCGGCGCCTCGCCCTCGTCGATGCCACCCTGCGGCATCTGCCAGAGTTGAGGCGAGCCATCGAACTCAGAATTACCCTGCGAGATACGGCGTCCGGCCCAGACGAGGCCCTTATCGTTCAGAACCATGATACCGGCGCAGGGGCGGTAGGGCAGATCGTCTGCTTTGATCGACATTGTTGAACCTGGATGTTGATTGTTGGTGGAGCAGATTTACTGCTTGGAGTCTTGCGAGACAAGCGCCGAGACACCGACGATCTCGATGCCGCGCGCTGCCGCTTCGACCGACCATTTGGAGATTGCGGCAACGCTCTCATCGAAGGCGGACGCAACACCGATGGCGGAACCATTGCGCCGCGCAATCCGCTCCAGATCGTCCAGCTTGCGCAGAATGGCGGCGTCGTTCACCTGATCGTCCAGTTGCAGATCGGCGAAGCCCGTGGGCGTGGACACGGCCTTGGCGATGATGGCGGTGCGCGATTGCGCTGACGATCCGTCATCCAGAAACAGCAGGCCGCGCTGGCCGACATCGCGCAGCACAGGCTCAAGCGCCTTGTCATCGGCCATGAAGCGCGCACCGAGATAGTTCATCACGCCGGTATAGTTGGTGATCTTCGCCATGGACCGGTGAAGCCGCTCCAGATTGATCTTGGCCGGATCGGAGACCAAGAGCGTGTCAGGACCGGGATTGGTGCCGGGATAGCCAAAGGGCTCGAATGGGATCTGTAGCAGGATCTCATGGCCTTCACGACGGCCTTCCTGCATCCAGCGCTGCAAGCTATTGCCGGTCGCGGCAAAGCCGAGCGTGACTTCGGGCGGAAGCTCCCTGATCGCCTTCTGCGTGCCGGTCTGGCTTAGGCCCAGCCCACCCACCACGATGGCGATACGAGTACCGCGTGCGCCGGACCACGGCCTGGCATATTGATCCATTGGTTTCAGGCCGTCGGCGCTGATAATGGGAAGCCTGCCGAAGGGGCTCTCCTCCAACAGTTCCTCATTCGGTCGCATCGCCACCCGTGGGTCCTGCCCGACCGTCTGGCCGGTCATCAGCACGGGTGCGTTGTCATTGCGGTCTTTCGGCGAAAATACGGAGACGACATTGCCGTCCGACATGGTGTTGCGCTGGACATTGGCACCGGAACGCCCGCTTTGCAGGTCGACGGCTTTGTCTTCGTTCGTGGCTGCTGCCTGATCCTGCGGCGTTCCCGCCGGTCCTAGCGCCACGTCCGGCGCGGTGGAGCTTTTCGCCAGATTGCCGGGAGAAAGCGCCGTATAGAGGGACAATCCGGCCACACCGCCGCCAACGAGAACTGCAAGCAGCGTCAACACAGAAAAGCGCCGGAAAAACCCGACGCTCTGTTTACGCTTCCGACCCATGAGCGGCTTACGCAGGTCTGATGACAATGGTGTTTCCGTAGCTGATGCGTGATTGACGTCTGACCGGACATGGAGTGGCACCGGCCTTGGACCGGTGCCCTTGATGTCTTACTGCTTGTTGACGACTGCCTTTTCCGGGTTTGGCGGGAAGGAGGGGTCGGTCTTGGTGCCATGCAGCAGGTCCAGCGCATAGTTCAACTGGATATCGTCCTTGGCTTCCGGCGGAACGTAGGCTGCGGAGCCCGAACCTTCTTCGGTTTCGCTCTGGCCCTGGATGTGGCCGCGCAGGCTGGATTCGCCTTCGGCGCGAACACGACCCTGAAGCTCTGGCGGCAATGGCTGTTCCACCTTGATGTCCGGCGTAATGCCGGTGCCCTGGATGGATTTGCCGGACGGCGTGTAATAGAGCGCCGTCGTCAGGCGCAGCGCACCGGCTTCGCCGAGCGGAATGATCGTCTGAACCGAGCCCTTGCCGAAGGAGCGCGTGCCGACAACCGTGGCACGACGCAGATCCTGCAGGGCACCAGCGACGATTTCAGAGGCCGAAGCGGAGCCGCCATTGATCAGAACGATCACTGGCTTGCCATCGGTCAGGTCGCCAGCCGTGGCGTTGAATCTGCGGGTCTCATCGGGGTTGCGGCCACGGGTGGAGACCACTTCGCCACGCTCGAGGAAGGCGTCGGATACATTGATCGCCTGGTCGAGCAGACCGCCTGGGTTCAAACGCAGATCGAGCACATAGCCCTTGAGCTTGTCAGCCGGAACGTCCTGCTTGATCTTCTTGATCGCCTTTTCGAGATCGTCATAGGTCTTCTCGGTAAAGGAGATGACGCGCAGATAACCGACATCGCCACCTTCGACACGCGACTTGACCGCGCGGACTGCGATGATGTCGCGCATGACGGTGATGTCGAGCGGCTTGTCGGCGCCTTGGCGGATGATGGTGAGCTTGATCGGCGTCTTGACGGCGCCACGCATTTTCTCGACCGCTTCTTCCAGCTTCAGGCCGCGAACCGGCTGACCGTCGATTTCGGAAATGAAGTCACCGGCGAGAATACCAGCCTTGGCGGCAGGCGTGTCGTCCATTGGCGAGATGACCTTGACCAGCTCGTTTTCCATCGTCACTTCGATGCCGAGACCGCCGAACTCACCCTTGGTCTGGGTGCGCATGTCATTTGCATCTTCGGCGTTCATGAAGCTCGAATGCGGATCGAGCGAGCTCAGCATGCCATTGATGGCATTCTCAACCAGCTTCTTGTCATCCGGCGGCGTTACATATTGCGCACGCACCCGCTCGAAGACATCGCCGAAAATCGAGAGCTCCTTGTAGGTGGAAGGGCCTGCTGCCTGGGCCGGCAGGCTGGCAGAATAGATAACGCTCATCGCCGTGGCACCCATGAGCCCACCGATGAGAAGAAGCGAAGCCTTACGAATCATTACGCGCCCTTCCGGTATTTTTTGCGGACCACCAAGGTTGAGAATCAACCGGCACTCCGTCTTTTCTGAATTCAATGTAAAGCGTTGGCTTGTCAGTTTCCAGCGCCAAAGCCGCCGCACTCGCCACTCTTTTTACGCCCATGGAGGCGATAGGCTCACCGGAGAAAACGAACATGCCCTGCCGCGTTCTCACATTGTCCATGCCCGTCAGTACCAGATGATAACCGTCGCCAGCGTTGAGGATGATCATGCGGCCATAGCTGCGAAATTCTCCAGCAAAAACCACAAAGCCATCGGCTGGCGCTGTTACCAGTGCTTCCGGGCCGGTCGCGACGACGATCCCCTTGGAGAAATGCCCTGTTCCATCGGCATCGCCGAAGCGCCTCAGCACATCTCCAGAAACCGGCATTGCCAGCTTACCCTTCAAGCTCGAAAACGGATATGCTGGCGCAATGCGGTTTTTATCGGGCACCCCGGCCTCGGTTTGCGCTTCCAATTTGTCCCGCTCGGCAGGGGGAAGACGAGCGATCCGCTCCTCTTCCAGACGCGCCTTTTCCTTGGCTTCGCGCACCGAGGAAATCTCGTTTTCAAGCGAGGAAACCAGGCCTTCAAGACTGGTCGCTTTGCTTGCAAGTTCTTCTGATCGCTTGCGTTCTGCTTCGAGATCGGCGGCCGTCTGGCTGCTCTTCTTGTCGTTTTCCGCGCGCAGCAGATCGAGCCGCTTTTCCTCTTCCAGACTTGCCGTCATCATGCCCGTCAGCTGCTCGCGCTCCACAGCAATCGCCTGGCGCAGGTCAGTCAACTCTTTGAGAGCGGTGACGAGTTTGTTCGTTTCAGCGCGAATGCCGGGAACGACGGCGCCGAGCAGGATCGCGCTTCGCACCGAGGCAAGCGCATCTTCCGGGGATACGAGAAGGGCAGGCGGCGGGTTGCGGCCCATGCGCTGAAGGGCTGCCAGGACTTCTGCCAGAACACCGCGGCGTTCGCGAAGCGACGCTTTCACATCATCCTCACGCACGCTGAGCTTTGCCAGCCGGTCCTGACCATCATTGATCTTGGCTTCCAGATCCTTGCGGCGCTGGGCAGACGCGATCAGTTCTTCCTTGATTCGGGCCGTATCCTGATTGAGTGCTGCGATGCTCTCTTCAAGCTGGCGTGCCTTGTCTTCCGACAATCCAATGCTGTCCACCAGTTCCTGTAGATCCTGGCGGTTCTGGTTGCGCCGGGTTTCCAGTTCCTGCAATTCGCTCGATGATTCTGCCGGTGGAGTGGCCGTGGTCGGTGCCGCATCCTGAGCCGCTGTGCTTTGCGGGGTGAGGTATGTCAGACCGATGATGACAGCTGCGCTTGCTCGGAGCGCAAATCGACCCGCCCGCGGGGCAAGTCGAGATCTGTCGCACGCTGGACCCATGATGATGTTCTTCTACCCGCTTTATAAGATTGGCGACCATACGCTGCTTCGCGGCTTCGCGCCAATAGGCATGATCGCGACGCGACATAGACGCGTGTTTGCGACGAAAACATGTCGATGACGGGAAGACCTTAGGGGCCGAATCTAAATCCGGTGATAGGGATGGCCGGAGAGAATGGTCACGGCGCGGTAAAGCTGCTCGGAAATCAGGAAGCGGACGATCTGGTGCGGCCAGGTGAGTTTGCCGAGGCAGAGTGTTGCGGTCGCCTTCTCAGTCAACGACGGGTCGAGCCCATCTGCGCCGCCAATGGCGATGATCACATCGCGCTTTCCATTGTCACGCATGGTGGCGAAAAGCTCGGCGAAAGCGGGGCTGTCCAGCGCCTTGCCGCGCTCGTCGAGAAGGATCAGTGCGGCACCGTCGGCCAGATGCTTTTCCAGCATTGCCGCTTCTTCACGTTTGCGCGTGTCCGGGTTGGAGGCGCGACTTTCCTGCACCTCGATCATCTTGGCAAATTCCAGCCCGATCGCCGGGCCAGCCTTGGCAAAACGATCCAGATAGCGAGACGCAAGCTCTTTCTCAGGGCCGGATTTCAGCCGTCCCACCGCAAAAATTGAAATCCGCATTCACATATCAGCCTATTCGCAACCTGTTGAGTTGCGCTCGTAGCAGAATTGGCTGCGGGTTTCCATGCGACCGAAAAAGGCCTTCGGCCTAAGGCGTGTCGCGATCTTTCAGATCCACTCCCTACGCCTTATTCCTATGCCTTATCGCATCTTGTTATCGCAAAACCGCTGCCCATTTTTGCGCGGCATGCTCTAACCCGCGATCAATGCAGCGTTTCTTCCTCAATGTCCGGCGTCGCCCACATCTTTTCGATGTTGTAGAACGCTCGCACTTCAGGACGGAACACATGGACGATGACATCGCCTGCGTCGATCAGCACCCAGTCGCCGGCCTCGAGGCCTTCAACACGCGCACCGCCGAAACCCTCATCCTTCATATCGGTAATGAGATGTTCGCAGATCGCCGTCACATGCCTGTTCGACCGCCCGGACACGACCACCATGTAGTCTGCCAGCGCCGATTTTCCGGCAATGTTCAGGGAAACGATATCTTCTGCTTTGGAGTCCTCGACACTTGCAAGGACGGTTTCCAGGGCACGACGGGCGGCATCGACGCCACTCTCCTGGCCCTTCGGGATAGCGCTGTAAGCTCTTCCCTTCGTGTGTACTGTTGTCAGAGGTTGTCCTTTCCGAAATGACAAAACAGATACTGTGCGACGCGATTCTCAGCGACGCATAACAAAGGTGGCACCATTACATTCACTTTTCAAGATGTGGGGAACAACGCCCACGCTCATACTTCATTTATGGTGCGGGCTGTTGCCGTTGCGCAAAGCCGTCGAGCTCAGCGTCGAGCGCGGACCATGGATGAAGACCCAGGCAGGCGCCTGCTTCTTCCACAACACTCCGGCATCGTCTTCATCGATGCGCGCATGGCTGAAGGCCTGCGCCATGGTCGATGAAAGATAGGCAAGCGTTGCCCCCGGACGGTCGATCACCGCAATCGGAAAGGTCTCAGCGATCACGCGCCATTTCTGCCAATGGTGGAAGGTTCTGAGATTATCCGCCCCCATGACCCAGATGAAATGGGCGTGCGGATTGCGCGCCTTTATCTTGGCGAGCGTATTGGCCGTGTAGCTGACACCAAGCGTCTGTTCAAACGCGGTGATCTTGATGCGCGGGTCGGTGACGAGATCTTCGCAAGCGGCGATACGCTCGGCAAGCGGCGCCAATTCGGTCTTGCTCTTCAGCGGATTGCCGGGCGTCACCATCCACCAGAGTTGATCGAGGCCGAGGCGGCGCATGGCGATTTCCGCCACCAGCGCGTGACCGTCATGGGGTGGGTTGAACGACCCACCGAATAGCCCAATCACCATGCCGCGCTCGGTGTGCGGCATGGTCAGGTAACGTTGGTCAAGAGCCCGATCAGCCGCCAAATATCAGATCCGCGTTTGGCCGGTGCCATGCACGCGGTACTTAAAGGAGGTCAGCTGCTCCACGCCGACTGGCCCACGCGCGTGCATCTTGCCAGTCGCAATGCCGATTTCCGCCCCCATGCCGAACTCGCCGCCATCGGCAAATTGCGTCGAGGCATTGTGTAGCAGAATCGCACTGTCGATCTCGTTGAAGAAGCGCGCAACGACCTCCGGATCTTCGGCTATCACCGCTTCGGTGTGGTTGGAGGAATAGGTACCGATGTGCTGAATTGCACCGTCGATACCGTCCACCAGAGCCACTGAGATAATGGCGTCGAGATACTCCGTGTGCCAGTCCTCTTCGGTCGCCAGCTTTACCCCGGCAACGGCTTTCTGTACGTCCTCCGAACCGCGAACTTCGCAACCGGCATCCAGCAGAATTTTCACCAAGGGCTCGAGGTGGGTTGCTGCCACGGCGCG
This sequence comes from Agrobacterium sp. SORGH_AS 787, assembly GCF_030819035.1. Classification (NCBI taxonomy): domain Bacteria; kingdom Pseudomonadati; phylum Pseudomonadota; class Alphaproteobacteria; order Hyphomicrobiales; family Rhizobiaceae; genus Agrobacterium; species Agrobacterium sp. SORGH_AS 787. Next base: position 844,411 of record NZ_JAUTBG010000002.1, on the reverse strand, counting down.
GTCCACCAGCAAGGTTTCGGCAGAGCCGCAAATGCCGGTGCGGCGCATCTTGGCGTTCAGCACGATCTTCTTCGCCATCTCAAGATCGGCGGATTTGTCGACATAGACGTGGCAGATGCCCTCCAGATGGGCGAAGACCGGCACGCGGGCTTCCGTCTGGACGCGTCCGACAAGGCTTTTGCCTCCACGCGGTACGATCACATCGACCGTGCCGCCAAGACCGCCGAGCAGCAGGCCAACGGCGGCACGGTCGGTGACCGGCACGAGTTGGATCGCATGCTCTGGAAGCCCTGCAATCTTCAAACCTTCCACGAGGCAGGCGTGGATAGCGCGCGATGAATATTGCGAATCCGATCCGCCGCGCAGGATCACGGCGTTGCCAGCCTTGAGGCACAGCGCACCGGCATCCGCCGTCACATTGGGGCGGCTTTCATAGATCACGCCGATGACGCCGAGTGGCGTGCGCACGCGTTCGATCTTCAAGCCGTTCGGACGATCCCAGGCGGCGATCACCTCGCCGACAGGATCGGCAAGATTGGCAATCGCACGGATGCCTTCGGAAATGCCAGCAATGCGCGACGGGTCGAGCTTCAGGCGATCGATGAAGGAGCCTGCCACGCCTGCCTGTTCGGCCGCTGCGACGTCCTTTTTATTGGCCTCGAGAATGCGGTCCACAGACGCGTCGATGGCGGATGCCATGGCGAGAAGCGCGCGGTTCTTCTGTGCGGTCGAAGCGATGGACAACGGTCGTGAAGCTGCTTTCGCCTGAGCGCCGATATTCATCATCAGCGCATCAACAGACTGGCTTTGCTTCACGGCCTGGTCAGGCATCGACTTCATCCTTCTTTGCTTTTTTGATTTTCACGGCAGCGCCGGTCATCACCAGATCGTCGCGATGGATCATCGCGGAGCGTCCGACATAACCAAGAATGGCTTCGATCTCGTTCGACTTGTGGCCGTTGATGCGGCGGGCCTCGTCGGCGTCGTAACCGGCAAGCCCGCGCGCGATTTCCCGGCCTTGCACCCCGATAATGGCAACGGCATCGCCGCGACCGAAATTGCCCTTCACCAGTTTGACACCGGCAGGCAGAAGGCTCTTGCCTTGATGGAGTGCCTTTTCGGCACCCTCATCGACATGCATTTCGCCGGCTGGCTGGAGCTGGCCGGCAATCCAGGTCTTGCGGGCTGTCACGGGCGTGCCGGAAGGCGCAAACCAGGAGGAGCGCGCTCCGTTCTCGATGGCTTTCAGCGGATGCAGCGTCTTGCCCGACGCGATGATCATGGCGCAACCGGCGGCAGTCGCAATCTTGCCCGCATCGATCTTGGTCCGCATGCCGCCACGCGACAGTTCAGATGCAGCGCCGCCCGCCATGGCTTCGATCTCAGGCGTGATTTCTGCGATGGTCTCGAGGAACCTGGCGTCTGGATCGAGATGCGGCGGGGCTGTGTAGAGACCGTCGATGTCGGAGAGCAGCACCAGAAGGTCAGCGCCGGTCATGGTCGCAACGCGGGCGGCCAAGCGGTCATTGTCGCCATAGCGGATTTCGGTCGTCGCCACCGTATCGTTTTCATTGATGATCGGCGTCGCACCAATCTTCAGCAACTGGTTGATCGTCGCACGCGCGTTGAGATAGCGGCGGCGTTCCTCCGTGTCAGAGAGCGTCAGCAGGATTTGCCCCGCAACGATATCGTGCTTGGAAAGGCTTTCGGACCAGGCGCGTGCCAGAGCAATCTGCCCCACGGCTGCCGCCGCCTGGCTTTCCTCCAGCTTCAACGCGCCAGAGGGCAGGTCGAGCACTGTGCGGCCAAGCGCGATCGCGCCCGAAGAGACGACCTGCACATCGGCGCCGTTCTTCTTCAGCGCCGCGATGTCATCGCAGATCGCGTCCAGCCAGTCCTTCTTCAGCCCCGTCTTGCGGTCCACCAGAAGCGCGGAGCCGATCTTGATGACGATGCGATGATGGCTGCCGAGCGGTTTTCGCGCAAGCGTCATAGACGGTCGTCTCCGTCTTCCAGCTCTTCGATGGGCATGGAACGGTCAGGAAGAGCTGTCTCGCCGCCTTCGCTGGCATCGACGATCACGTCACGAAGCGCGCGCAAGGCTTCCGTCATGCCGATATGGGCAGCAGCGGAAAGCAGAAGCGGCGGACGGCCACAGGCCTTTTCCAGCTCCTTGGCTTTCTTCTTCAGTTCCTTCTCATCCAGCACGTCGATCTGCGACAGCGCGACGATCTCGCGCTTGTCCGTCAAGCCACCACCATAGGCGTTCAGCTCCGCCTTGACGGTCTTGTAGGCCTGGCCAACCTTTTCTTCCTGAGCGGAAACCAGATGAAGCAGCACGCGGGTGCGCTCCACATGGCCGAGGAAGCGATCGCCAATGCCCACGCCTTCATGCGCGCCTTCGATGAGACCCGGAATATCGGCCAGAACGAATTCGCGGCCGTCAATCGTGGCAACGCCGAGATTGGGGTGGAGCGTGGTGAAGGGATAGTTGGCGATCTTCGGACGCGCGCGCGTAACCGTCGCCAGGAAGGTGGACTTGCCGGCATTCGGCAGGCCGACGAGACCCGCATCGGCGATCAGCTTAAGGCGAAGCCAGATCGTCTTTTCTTCACCTGCCAGGCCTGGATTGGCGTGCGTCGGCGCCTGGTTGGTCGAGGATTTGAAATACGCATTGCCGAAGCCGCCATTGCCGCCGGCGGCAAGACGAAAGCGCTGGCCTTCCTTGGTCAGGTCGACGATCAGCGTCTCATTGTCTTCCTCGAAGATCTGCGTGCCGACCGGCACTTTCAGCACCACGTCGGAGCCTTTGGCGCCGGTGCGCGTCTTGCCCATACCGTGCTGGCCGATCGAAGCCTTGAAATGCTGCTGGAAACGGAAGTCGATCAGCGTGTTGAGGCCGTTGACGACCTCGACCCACACATCACCGCCGCGTCCGCCGTCACCGCCATCCGGGCCACCGAACTCGATGAATTTTTCGCGCCGGAAAGAGACGGCACCTGCGCCGCCATCGCCGGACTTGATATAGACTTTTGCTTCATCGAGAAATTTCATCGGAATGCCGTTCTGTCAGCTTACATGCGGTCATGGACATGCCATCCGCGTCAAAAAGGTTCTGCCGCCTGGAATATAGCCGCTTGCCCTGAAGGTCAAAGATTATCATGGGCGAGCGCCGTTGGAACAAGGCCGGTTCGCGACAAAACCGGCCTTGCCCGTCATTGCTTCACATTACGGTCGAACAAAATCTTCCGCCGTTAACTCGGTATCGATATGCGCCACCATGGTGGAGCGTGCGACCGCGTAGATCTCGCTGCAGCCGGTGATGTTGAAGCCGAGCTTTTGCTGCACCTTCAGCGAGGCCGGGTTGTCGGCAAAGACGCCGGAATGCAGCACCTCGCCCGGCATGCGCCGGAAGAAGCGCTCGACGACCGCGCCGACAGCCTCAGTCATGTAGCCTCTGCCCCAGTAGAAGCGGTTCAGCCAGTAACCGAGATGCCACTGGCCGTGACGCCGTTCTACCGACACCACGCCGATCAGGGTGTCATCACCAGCGGTGATGGCAAAATCCCAGTCGGGCAGGGTGCCGGAGGTGCGCAGGATCAGCCATTCCAACGCATCCTGCTTGTAGTAGGGTGCGGGAACGCGGGCCAGCATCCGGGTGACCTGGAAATCGGCAAGCGATTCCGCGATCGAGCCCGCATCGCTAAGCCGCTGGGGGCGAAGCACCAGCCGCTTGGTTTCGATTGTCGGGCAGGGGCCGGGCGGGGCCATGGTTTCGACGCTGCGAGGGCGCATCAACTGAGCCGTACTCATCGCATGTCTCCCCAGCTTCTCAACGATACCCATGTCTTGCGATCCAGCCTGTACCATTCGACGGGAACCATGGCGCCCAGCGCCAGCGATCCGACCATGCCGGAACCCTGCAACTGAAAGCCGCACTTTTGTATGACGCGGCGCGAGCCGATATTGGTCACCCGGCAGCGCGCATCGATCTGGTCGATCTCGCGGGTACGAAAGGCCATGTCGATCAGCGCATGCGCCGCTTCGGTGGTGTAGCCCCTGTTCCAATAGGGTTCGCCAAGCCAGTAGCCCATTTCAAGGGTCTTCTCGTCTTCCTGCGGCTCCAGTCCGCAGCATCCCATGAACTCGCCATTGTCCATGCGCGTAATCGCATAGACGCACTTGCCAATCTCGCCATTTGCTGCACGGCGCACGAAATCCGCGGCGTCTTTCGCCGTGTATGGGTGCGGCATGCGCGACACCATGGTCGCGATGTTGGCGTTGTTGGCAAGATGGGCAAGGGCGTCGATGTCTTCTTCGTGGGGTTTGCGCAGAACAAGTCTCTGCGACAACAAGACGGGGCAATCGCTCCTTGACCGTTCAGGTCTTATCCGTTCCTCGGGTGACCGTGATTGGTCGACCCTCAACAATTCAGCTTGCATGGTTCAGTCCTCCGTGGAGTTAAAGAAAAAGGGGAGTTGGGTGGTGCCCCAACTCCCCTTTTTTGTGACTGAACCTGTTACGTCTCAGCCGGGTCATTGGGACACCGGCTGCATATGACGCTTACCGGCTTATTCTGCGGCTTCCGCTTTCGGCGCTACGGACACGAATACGCGACCATTGGCCTTCGTGCGGAAGTTAACGTTGCCTGCCGTGAGTGCAAAAAGCGTATGATCTTTGCCCATGCCGACATTGGCGTCGGGATGCCACTGCGTGCCACGCTGACGAACGATAATGTTGCCTGGAATGACGGCTTCGCCGCCGAACTTCTTCACGCCAAGGCGCTTGGAGTTGGAATCGCGACCGTTACGCGAAGAACCGCCAGCTTTTTTGTGTGCCATTGGATTGCTCCTTTAAACCTAGTTTCCCGTGTCGCGCCGATTAGGCAGCAACGATGTCCGTGATACGGACGACAGTGTGATGCTGACGATGGCCGCGCGAACGCTTGGAGTTCTGACGACGACGCTTCTTGAAGGCGATGACCTTCTTGCCGCGATTGTGCTCGACAACTTCAGCCTTGACCGTTGCGCCAGCAACGAAAGGTGCACCGAACTTTGCATCAGCGCCAACGCCGACAACGAGAACTTCAGTGAATTCTACAGTTGCGCCTGCGTCTGCTTCCAGCTTTTCGATGGTCAGCACGTCGTTGGCGCTTACGCGGTACTGCTTACCGCCGGTCTTGATGACTGCGAACATTTTTTATCCTTTCATGTTCGTTCCGGCTCTGCGCTTTTGGCGCTGGCCGTCTTTTTATCAGTCGGAGTAGCGGAAATTCGTCGAGGCAAATGCCCTTGGAAACTCTGCCGGTGAACCACTTTTTTCAAAGCGGAGTAAACGGAAGGCGCAATACGCCATCAATTTCGCTCGGGAGTTACGCGAGAGAGCCCCTTCTGTCAAGGTTCAAAACCGCCTAAAAACAACGGTGTCGCCTAGAAAATCGGGCCTTTTCTACCGTTGTTGCAAACAGGTCTCGAATTTTGCGCCGCAAGGGTTTATATCAGCCCCACAGCAAGGAGCAGAAATGGCCCGCATAGACAGTACCGACGATTGGCGGGATCGCCACGCGCCGACAATATCAGCGTTTGAATCGCTTGCCATTGAGGCATATGGCCACCTGCCGGAAGAATTTCGTGCGCTGACGAAAGATCTGATCATCGAGATCTCGGAATTTCCGACCGATGATGTGTTCGAGGACATGGCGCTCGAAACGCCGTTCGACCTGCTCGGTCTTTTCGAAGGCCGCGGTGTGTCGGAGCGTTTCACCATGGAAACCGGCGAGATGGTGAACCGCATCACCCTCTATCGCCGCCCGATCCTGGATTATTGGGCCGAGAACGAAGAAACGCTCGGCGACATCATCACCCACGTCCTCATCCACGAAATCGGCCATCACTTCGGCCTGTCGGACGATGACATGGAGCGGATCGAGGAAAGCGCCGACGACGCGGCGACCGATCGCGGGTGAGTGACTTAGCTTGCGTGCGCGTGTGCGACAAAGCCGCAACGCCCGCTTTTTGTCATTCTCGCCCTTGAGGCGAGGATCCATAAGCCATTGACGCTATTGGTAAAGGTGGATCCTCGGGTCAGGCCCGAGGATGACGGTAGAGGAGGCGTCGACCGTCACAAACGCTCTTACTGCTCACCCAGCTTCATATCAGGATGATAGTCCTTGCCTTCGACGGTCTTGGTCACCGCCTGGCCGCAATGCATGATGCCGGCTGCTGCGTTGAAGGCGTAGCTTGGGGAGCCCGCCAGTTCCCAGCCCTTGTTGAGGGCTTCGGTCACGCGGTGACAAAATTTGGCGTCGTCGGGGCCGGTGATGAAACGGTAGACCTTCATGTATTCTCTGCCTTTCTTGCGGCGATGATCTCGGCGATTGCGACGAGGCGTTGCGCTTGGCCCACATGCAGCCGTTCGATCATCCGTCCGTTCATGTTGATGACGTTCAATCCCACAGATTCGGGTTTTGCGAAAGCCGCGATCGTTTCGCGGGCTTCGGCAAGTGCGATCTCGTCCGGAGCAAAGGCGGTGTTGGCCGCATCGATCTGCGCCGGGTGGATCAGCATCTTGCCATCGAAGCCCATGTCGCGCCCCTGCTCACATTCCCTCGCAAAAGCGTCGAGATCGCGAAAATCATTCGAAACGCTGTCGATCACGTCCAGCCCGTAGGCGCGGGCCGCGAGTACAACCTGCATCAGCCAGGGCACGAGGTAGGCGCGTCCCGGTCTTGCCGGAACGCGGGTGTCCTTGCGCAGATCATTCAGACCCACCACAAAGGCGCCGAGTCTCGCGGCTTTGGTGTGAGCAGCCTCGGCGATCGCTGCGGCATTCAGGACGCCGCGCGGCGTCTCGATCATCGCCCAGATACGCAAACTTTCTGGAGCATCGGCCTCGTCCAGAAGATCGGCAAGTTCATGGATGTCCGAGGGCTGCTCGACCTTCGGCAGCAGCAAGGCCTGGGGTGCGCAGGTCAGCGCAGCCTCTACATCCTTGCGTCCGGCCGGAGTGGAGAGCGGATTGATCCGAATGATCGCTTCGTGGTTGGCAGGAGGTGTTTCGCGGAAGAAGGAAAGAAGGTTGTTTCGCGCCTCATCCTTCATGTCTGGAGCGACCGAATCTTCCAAATCAAAGATCGCGCCATCGCAGGCAAGAGAGCTCAATTTTTGTAAGGCTCTCAGATTAATAGCAGGCACTGAAAGCAGCGAGCGGCGCGGGCGGACAGTATTATCGACAAAAAAATCGGCCATGCCCCACTTGTGTCAATCTTTTGTTACATCTGCAAGGTCGATGACGGTGTGAAACCTCTTGCAAGCGTCAAGAAGAAGGCCCACATTCGTCTGGACAGAAAGGTTTGGACCATGCAGGGCATTCGTACATTCTTCATCGCAGCCTCCAGCATCGCAGTTCTGGCTTTGGCCGCGCTCTTCACCGCATCTCTGACGATCGCGTTCGTCGGAACGCTTGCGGTTCTCAGCATCGCCAAGATGTTCTCCTCCCGCCTCAAGCCTGAGCCTATCCGGGTTAAAACGCAGGACCACCGCCAGCAGAACATGCGCGTGTGGAATGACGGTCGCGGCACGATCATAGACCTCTGATCGCGTTGGCTGATTCTCGGGCATAAAGACCCAGATTATATGCGGCGTACCGCAATGGCGTGCTTTGATCTTCAAAAGCGCGCCTTTTTGCTTTAATGGCCTTGGTTAAACGGCTAAGGGCCGCAGCAGAAGTTCGGAGTGAGAGATGGATAAGTTCACCAAGCTGACGGGTGTCGCCGCCCCCATGCCGGTCGTCAATGTCGACACGGACATGATCATTCCCAAGGATTACCTCAAGACGATCAAGCGCACCGGTCTGGGCAAGGGCCTCTTCGCCGAATCGCGCTATTTGGAAGACGGTTCGCCAAATCCTGATTTCGTGCTGAACAAGCCCGCTTATCAGAATGCCCAGATTCTGGTGGCCGGGGATAATTTCGGCTGCGGCTCCTCGCGTGAGCATGCGCCATGGGCGCTGCTCGATTTCGGTATCCGCTGCGTCATCTCAACGAGCTTTGCCGATATCTTCTACAATAACTGTTTCAAGAACGGCATTCTGCCCATCGTCGTCAGCCCCGAAAACCTCGAGAAGCTCTTGGACGATGCCTCGCGCGGCTCCAATGCCGTGTTGACGATCGACCTGGAAAACCAGGAAATCAGTGGCCCGGATGGCGGACGCATCACCTTCGAGATCGATGCCTTCAAGCGTCACTGCCTGCTGAACGGTCTGGATGATATCGGCTTGACGCTGGAACATGCCGGCGCGATCGACAGCTTCGAAAAGACCAACGCCTCCGCCCGGCCCTGGGCCTAACAGCCCGTCCCATAATTGCCGTTGGCCGCCTGCAAATGGCAATTTCTGCGCTTCCGGTGCTCACGTACTTAAGTACGCTGCGCTCCGGTTCTCGAAATCCCCATTTTCGGCAGACCAGCGACAATTCTTGAACAGACTGTGAAACGAAACGAGGACGTCTCGAAAGCCGGTTTGGTGCGTCACCCGTACCGAATCGGCTTTTGCTTTGCTTGAAATGCTTGAGGTCGAGCGCTAAGAAGCCCGCATCTTGCAGCCCTTCGGTGTTGCAAACCATGTTTTGACGTGCGCTTTTTTTCCAAGCGCCCAAGGAGGATTTCATGACTGTGCGCTCGCTCTTCCTGTTGCCTGGCGACGGTATTGGCCCGGAGGCCATGGCCGAGGTCCGCAAGCTGATCGATTATATGAACAGCGAGAAGAATGCTGGCTTCACGGTTGAGGAAGGTCTTGTTGGCGGTTGCGCCTACGATGCGCATGGTGCGGCGATTTCCGATGCGGATATGGAAAAGGCGCTTGCAGCTGACGCCATTCTCTTCGGCGCGGTCGGCGGACCCAAGTGGGACGGCGTGCCTTATGAAGTTCGTCCGGAAGCGGGCCTGCTGCGCCTGCGCAAGGATCTTGAGCTTTTCGCAAACCTGCGTCCCGCCATCTGCTACCCGGCGCTCGCTTCTGCCTCGTCGTTGAAGCCGGAGCTGGTTGAAGGTCTCGACATTCTCATCGTCCGCGAACTCACCGGCGGCGTCTATTTCGGCGAGCCGAAGCAGATCATCGATCTCGGCAACGGCCAGAAGCGCGGGATCGACACGCAGATCTACGACACATTCGAAATCGAGCGTATCGCCAGCGTCGCTTTCGAACTGGCGCGCACGCGCGGCAACCGCGTCTGCTCCATGGAAAAGCGCAACGTCATGAAGTCCGGCGTCCTGTGGAACCAGGTCGTCACCGAAACGCATGCGGCGAAGTACAAGGATGTGCAGCTTGAGCATATGCTGGCCGATGCCGGTGGCATGCAGCTGGTGCGCAAGCCCAAGCAGTTCGATGTCATCGTCACCGACAACCTCTTCGGCGACATGCTCTCCGACGTCGCGGCCATGCTGACGGGTTCGCTCGGCATGCTGCCCTCCGCGTCTCTCGGTGCACCGGATGCGAAGACCGGCAAGCGCAAGGCTATGTATGAGCCGGTTCACGGCTCCGCGCCAGATATTGCCGGCCAGGGCATTGCCAATCCAATTGCGATGATCGCCTCCTTTGCCATGTGCCTGCGCTACTCCTTCAACATGGTCGATGACGCCACGAAGCTTGAAACGGCGATCGCCAATGTGCTGGAAAAAGGCATCCGCACCGTCGACATCATGGCGGCCGGCGCGCGCCAAGTCAGCACGTCGGAAATGGGCGATGCGGTTCTGGCGGAATTCAAGGCTCTGTAAGAAGGCCTCAACGTTCAGTGGCGCCCGAGCTTTGCTTGGGTGCCACTCTCACAGGGGGGAGCCTTGTGCTAGCCGATCCGGTAGGCGCACCGTCTTGCGCCGTGTAACAGGTGCTCGGTGCGCTCCACCGGTGCACTCAGCACAGTTCTGAAAATATCAATCTCTGAACGGCAGAAGCCACGGCAGGCGGTTGCGGCGGCACATATCGGACAATGGTTCTCGACGAGAATGAAGTGTCCGCTCGCTTCCTGCCACCAGCTTGCCATGTAACCCTCGGCGACCCGCAAGGCTGAGAGCCGTGCCACACGCTCGTCCAACGTTTCTGCGCCGAGAAGAGCCGCGCTATAAATCGCCGTTGTCTTGCGTTCTCGCGCTGTCATGATCGTTTCCAGCGCATTTTCACCAAGCTCGCTGCCTATCGCTTCGATGAGTGACACCGCCACGTCAGTGTGACCATCCGGAAATTCGCGATGGCCAGCACTGGTCAGACGCCAGCTTTGACGTGGTCGTCCCCGCCCGACTGCGGGCTGTGCAATGCTTTCCACCAAGCCTTCATCGGCGAGTTTGGCTAGCTGCTGGCGCGCCGCTTCGCCGGTCAGGCCAAGACTCTCGCTGAGCGCTGACGTGGCTTGCGGGCCTTCGGTCTTCAACAGGAAGAGTAGCCTGTCACGGGGAGAGGGGCGCATTTTGTCTGTCCTGCCGCTTGCTTAATTTATCTGCGGGTGTAATTTCCAAGATATAACTTGGATAAATCCAGACGGCCGACTTTGCAACGGCCTTTTATCGGAAATTCGATCATGTCTCCTTCCGGCACGCCTCCGTCAACCAACCTTTGGACTCTCTTTTCTGCCCGGCATGTGGCAGCAAGCCTGATGCTCTCGGGTGGCATCGCGCTTTATGCGATCGAGACCTACGTGACTGCCACGATCATGCCGTCTGTCGTGCGTGATATTGGTGGCCTGCCTCTCTTCGCTTGGGTGACGACGCTCTACGTCACTGCCTCTGTGCTGGGCTCGGTCTTTATCGCCATCCGTCCACGTGGCCTTAGCCTCAATCGGACCTACAGTCTCGGCGCAATCCTCTTTCTCCTCGGTTCGGCGATCTGCGCTGTGGCCCCAACCATGGAGATCGTCCTCGCCGGGCGAGCGGTGCAGGGCTTCGGGGCCGGGACATTGGCAACGCTGGGCTATGCTTTCATCCGCTATGTCTATCCCGAGTCTCTGTGGAACAAGGCAACGACGCTCTATGCCGCGATCTGGGGCATCTCGACCTTCATCGGACCGACGCTCGGTGGCTTCTTCGCTGAGGGCAGCGCATGGCGGCATGCTTTTGCGATCATCGTGCCCTTCGCACTTGTCATGGGCGTTCTCGCGCCGCGCCTGCTTCCAAAAGGGGTGGACGACCGGACCCAGACCAAGGCGCCGCTCCGGCAGATGATCCTGCTGTCTGCTTCGCTGCTGCTGGTCAGCTTCGCGAGCACCGCCGAACAGGTTGGCCTCCGCATCTCGCTTGTTGGTTGCGCCCTTGTTGCGATTGCCGGACTTCTGCTCGTCGAAAGACGAGCGACGCTGCGCATTCTGCCGCGCGGCGGCACCCTGCTCTCGATGCCGATCGCCCGCGTTTATGCCGCGATGGTCATGCTGCTGGCGGCGCTGACTTGCGACATTTACATCCCGTATTTTCTCCAGCATCTGCACGCGGTCCCACCGCTGATTTCTGGCTATCTGGTCGCCCTCGTGGCGCTCGGCTGGACGGTAGCCGCATTCATGTGCAGCAATTTCACAGGCAAGGCGATGCGCCATTCCATCCTTGCAGGCGCCATTTTGGAAGCTGTCTGCATCGGCATGCTGGCAGTGACGCTGGCACGGCCCAATCTCGATGGAAATGTGCTTCTGGTTAGCGCAGCCGCTTTCCTGATCTTCGGCATGGGCTTCGGTGTTGGGCTGGGATGGGCGCATCTCGTAACCCATGTTCTGCATCTCGCCGAGCCTGACGAGAAAGATAAGGCATCAGCTGGCATCACCACCGTACAGTCTCTCGGCAGCGCGTTTGGCGCGGCTCTTTCCGGTGTCATCGTCAACAGCACCGGGCTTGTCAGCCCCGGCGGCGTTGAAGGTGCTGCATCTGCCGCGACGTGGCTCTTCGTGCTCTTTGCGGTGCCTGCGGTTCTGGCAGCGTTCGCGGCCTTCTCATTGCCAGAGCCACGCTACGGAGCGCAGCTGCAAGAGGGTACTTGAACGGTCCTGGCCTGACCCGGAGACTTCGAAGTGCTTGCGAGTGCTTAGTTCTTCGCAGCCTCGCCAGGCTTTGCGGAGATGGCATGGACGGTCGGATCTTCCGGGCGTCCGATGTTCTCGCCCTTGGCAAGCAGTGGCTCGTAGCGCTTGTCGGTAAGCGTCTTGAGGAAAGCCACGATGGCATCGACACGTTTGTCGTCGAGTGCCGGCGCGGATGTCAGTTCTTCCATGGCGATGTTGTCCGGCACCTCCGGGGCGTCCCACTTTTCGCCCGTTTCCGGGTTGATCTGACGGCTCGGCTTCTTGCTCTTATATTTCACGTAGAACAGCACGACGGTGCGCAGGTCCTTGAAGACGCCGTTGTGCATGTAAGGACCGGTCACCGCGACATTGCGGAGCGACGGCACCTTGAACTTGCCGCGCTGTGCCGGATCGTCGCCGACCGCCGGGTTTTGCGACAGCCCCAGATCGACGGCATCCGGCTTCGAACCATTGGCCGCGCGCGCTATTTTATTGGCCGGGACGCCGATGTTGAAATATTTGTGGTTGGTAAAGACGCCGTCCGAGAGGCCGTGTTCGCCCTTGATCGTGTGGCAGGTGTTACAGTTGGTGAACTGTGTTGACGACATCAACACGCGGCCGAGTTCTTCCTGGTCAGTGAGCTTTTCCTCGCCGCGCAGGAAGCGGTCATATTTGGAATCGAACGTCGAAAGCGCGTCGGAGCGCTCGTAAGCCGCCAGCGCCTTGCCCATGGCGGCAAAGGCCTCCTCGTCGTTCTGGAGGACGTCTGGTCCAAAGTAGCTCGAAAACGCGGTGACATAGTCGGGGTTTTCCTTCAGCCGCTTCACCACGCTGCCCTTGTCGGCCATCCCCATTTCAATCGGGTTGAGCGGCGGGCCGCCGGCCTGATCTTCCAGCGTTGCGGCGCGTCCATCCCAGAACTGGCCGCCAACATAGTTTCCTTCGGCGTCCTTGCCGAAGGGCGGGGAGAATCTGGCGTAAGTTGCCGTCGGCGCGTTGCGATCCCCCAGCGACTTGCCATCATCGCCAAGCGAAACGGCATGGCCTGCCTTTTCCGTATCGCGGATGTCGGTAAAGCCATTAGCAGAGGTATGGCAGGTGGAACAGGACATCGTCCGGTTCATCGACAGATTGGTGTCGTGAAACAGCGCCTCACCGAGTTTTTCGACGGTTGGGTAACCAGTGCCGCCATGGGCCGCTCCGCCAAGACCCATCGCAACGGGGAGGAGAATCAGTGCCGAAGCGGCAAGAAAATGAGAGAATTGCCTGACCATGTCAGAGCCGCCGGAAATAATGAAACCGGTGTCTCTATACCATCTTCTACACGCCGCGCACAGAAACTTTCTTCAAGGTCTCCACTTTGTCGCAGGCGCTTGTTTCGGCCTTAGACGTCGAAGTAGTCCTCGAAGGATTCCGGGAAGCTCTGGCGCGCCACGCGCTCGTCGATCACGAGCATCGCCTCATAGGAAAGCGGATCGAAATTCTTCTCGGCGGGGAGAACTTCACGTCCGAAGAGTAGGCTGAGGCGGGCGGCATCGAGATTGCCGCGCTCGAAGGGTTCCGCGCCGAAATGGTGCCAGAGCGCGTGCAGGAAAGCCGCATCGATACGATGTTCCGGCGTGCCGGGCCGGGCTTTGCGCGGCAGCTGCTTGATGGGGGTGACGCCGCGCGGATTGGCGCGGCGTATGGTGAACTGGACGCCTGTGCCCGGCATGCCGGATGGAAAACCACGGTGTTTGGTCATGTCGGGCAGGTTTGCCATTCGTCTATCCTTCAGCTCTTGCCGATCTTGTCCTGCGTCTTGGTGTCGAAATCGGACGCGTCGTGACGTTCATGTAGCTGTTCTGAAGGATCACCGGAAGCCTTGTTGACCATGCGACCGCGTTTGACGGCGGGACGCTCGGCAATTTCATCGGCCCAGCGCTTCACATTCTTGTAGCTTGCGGCATCCAGGAACACTTCCGCCTTCGGGTAGGATTGTCCACGCGCCAAGTTGCCATACCAAGGCCAGATGGCAATATCGGCAATCGAATACTCGTCGCCCGCCATGTAGCGGTTCTCGGCGAGATGGCGATCGAGCACGTCCATCTGGCGCTTGGCCTCCATGGCAAAACGATCGATGGCATATTTGATGTGGATCGGTGCGTAGGCGTAGAAATGGCCGAAGCCGCCGCCGAGGAAGGGCGCCGAACCCATCTGCCAGAAGAGCCAGCTCAGCGCCTCGGTGCGGGCCTTATGCTCCTTCGGCAGGAGGGCGCCGAATTTTTCTGCGAGATAGAGGAGAATGGAGCCGCTTTCGAAGACGCGCGTTGGCTCTGGCGTAGAGTGATCGACGAGAACAGGAATCTTGGAATTCGGATTGGCCGCCACGAAGCCTGAACCGAACTGGTCGCCATCGCCGATCTTGATCAGCCAGGCATCATATTCCGCACCCGAATGGCCTGCCGCCAAAAGCTCTTCCAGCAGAATGCCGACCTTCTGGCCGTTGGGTGTTGCCAGCGAATAAAGCTGCAGCGGATGCTTGCCGACCGGCAGTTCCTTTTCATGGGTTGGCCCGGCGATCGGCCGGTTGATATTGGCAAACGCTCCGCCATTGCCCTTTTCCCACTGCCAGACCTCTGGTGGCTGGTAGCCTGCGGGGAAATTGTTTTCGGGAGACTTGTCGGTCATGAAGATCCGTCCTTATTCCAAATGGGGTTCCAGGTAGGGATGCAGTGTTTCAGCAATATAGGAAATGCAAAGTCGTTCCTCCACTCCCGCAAAGGACGGAACACCTGCCTCCAGAAAAAGAACCTGCTAAGCCTTTGCGATCGCGTGGAAAAATGTTCCGCTGACGAGGCCGCGCCTGCCGCCGGATGGCCCGAGCGGCTTGCCGAGACCATCGGCGATTTCCGCGAAAGGTTGATCGGTGCCGGCATCCGTGACGCTGGCATAATGAAACTCATGTCCGCGTAAAATATCGCCGGCTAGCCCAAGCGGGCCGGTCTCTGCAATCTTCGCCTGACGGTAACCCAGGTTCATTTTCCGCTTGGCAAAGCTGGTGGCGTGGGAGAGCAGACCAGTCATGGCATGCGTCACGCCGTTTGCGTCCTCCAGCGCTTCACCCAACACCATATAGCCTCCACATTCGCCATGGACCGGCTTCGTCTGCGAAAAATGGGCAAGCGAGGCCTTGAAGCGCGACGCGGTTGCAAGCGGACCGGCAAAAAGCTCTGGATAACCGCCGGGCAGCCAGCAGATGTCGCAGGATGCATCTGGACCTTCATCGGCAAGCGGGGAGAAGGGGAAAATCTCGGCACCGGCTTCCCGCCATTGGCGCTTCAGATGCGGATAGAGGAAGGTAAAAGCGGCATCTTCGGCCAAGGCGATGCGTTGGCCGGGCGGGGCAATTCCCGCTACGAGAGAACCTTCGGCCAAGTTTACGGGCGTTGCCAGAGCCAGCAGCGCATCGAGATCGATGGCGCGCTCCATCGTGTCGGCCAGTCTTTCGATATGGGCGTCGATTTCCGGATGTTCGCTCGCCTGCACCAGACCCAGATGCCGCTCGGGCAGGGTCAGCGACGGATCGCGCATGACGCAGCCGGCAACGGGAAGGCCGATCTTTTCGATCGCTTCGGTGCAGAGCGTGCGGTGGCGTTCGCTGCCCGCGCGGTTGAGGACCACGGCAGCCATCTTCACCGCCGGATCGTAATGGGCAAAACCATGCGCCATCGCAGCCGCCGTTTGCGACTGGCCGGACACATCCAGCACCAGCAGCACGGGGATATCGAACAGACCCGCCAGATCGGCGGCCGAACCGGTCCGGTTGTCGGAAACGGCAATGCCATCGAAGAGGCCCATGGCGCTTTCGATCAGCAGAAGGTCCGCGCCTTCTGCCTGTTGGGTCAGAAGATGGCGCAGCAGCTCGGGCTGCATCGCCCAGCTGTCGAGGTTGAGACCGGGTGTTCCGGTTGCAACCGCATGGAAGCCTGGATCGATATAATCCGGCCCGGTCTTGATGCCGCGCACTTTGACGCCGCGGCGGGCAAAGGCGCGCAGCAGACCGATGGTGACGCTGGTCTTGCCGGAGCCGGAGCGGGGCGCGCCGATGATGATGGCTTTTGCGGTCATGGCAGAATTCTAAACTCCGGGCCCTGTCTGATGTGCAATTGGTCTGTTGTTTACCGATGACGGCTCACGCTGCAAGGTCTATAGGACATTCATGGAAACGGATGGCAAAAACCTTCGGCGTGGCTGGACCACCGGCACCTGCGCTGCCGCAGCGACGAAGGCCGCCTGCCAGGCGCTTTTGACCGGTTACTTCCCCGATCTTGTCGATGTCGAACTTCCAAACGGGTCTCGACCGGCCTTTGTTCTGGCGACGGAGGAGAAGGGTGACGGGTTCGCCCGCGCGGGCATCGTCAAGGATGCCGGCGACGATCCCGATGTCACCCATGGCGCGCTGATCGAAAGCACGCTGCGCAGAACGGAGAAGGGAAGCGGTATCAGCTTCAAGGCGGGCAAGGGCGTGGGCATCGTCACCCGGCCCGGCCTACCGCTTTCGGTGGGAGAGCCTGCGATCAATCCCGTCCCGCGTCAAATGATCGCCACTGCAATCCATGAGGTGGCAGGCGGTGAGGCGGATTTTGAAGTGGAAATTTCCGTGCGCGATGGAGAGACGCTGGCGGAAAAGACGCTGAATGGACGGCTTGGGATCGTCGGCGGGCTCTCCATTCTCGGCACCACCGGCATCGTCATTCCTTTCTCCTGTTCCGCTTGGATCCACTCGATTTGGCGCGGCATCGATGTGGCACGGGCGGAAGGGCTTCCCCATCTGCTTGGCGCTACGGGGAATGCCTCGGAAAAGGCGGGACAAGCCTTTTATGGCCTGCCCGAGACCGCGTTGATCGACATGGGCGATTTCATTGGCGGCATGCTGAAATATCTGAAGAGCCATCCCGTCCCGAGAGTAACCGTGGCGGGCGGTGTTGCGAAGATGACCAAGCTGGCGCAGGGAATGCTGGATGTGCATTCCAAGCGTGGGATGGCGGATCTGGAAGCGTTGGCAACGCTGGCGGAAGAGGCAGGGGCGAAGGCTGAGCTTTCAGCCGCCATTCGGCAGGCCAATATGGTGGCGCACGCTTTTCAACTGGCCGAGGCGGCTCACATCGATCTTGGGCAAATTGTTGCTGAGAAGGCCTGGGTCACCGCCGCGGCAGCGCTTGGCCGGAATGATATCGTGTTCGATATTCTGGTCTTTGATCGCGACGGAAGCCTTAAGGGCCGAACATTGCCGACGCCATCCGATCACGCGGCCCCTTATTCCGAGGGGCCGATCGGCTAAAGCCTGATCACGGCACCAAGCCGAAGATCACCGCGGCGACGAAGGCGAAGCAGATGCCGACGAGCGCTGTATGGATCGATGCCTGCCAGCCGCGATGCGGCGCGGTTGACGGCGTGAAATCTCTTGCTTTTCCTGCTTTGGAATAAGACATCGCACCCTCCTGTTCGTCCAAAAATCGGTACCGCCGATCTGCGGGATCATGACGCTGAGAATATCGCTATTCTCTAGTGTTCCAGTAGAGATAAATTTCCATAAGATTGGGCTTGCGGAGAAAATACCGGTCGTGACTTGCCTCCTAACAAGGTCCGATCTACCGCATTCACGATTCTTTAACGTCCGAGTGGTGTTTCGGTTCAACGGGTAAAAGGCGGCTGTAAGCGTGGCGGATATCGATGCGATCATCATAGGGGCGGGCGTCATAGGCCTTGCCATCGGGCGTGCGCTGGCGCTTCAAGGCCGGTCCGTTATCGTATTGGAAAAGGAAGCGGAATTCGGCAGCGCCACCTCCTCGCGCAACAGTGAGGTTATCCATGCCGGGCTTTACTATCCTCAAGGCAGCCTGAAGGCGCGGCTCTGTGTCGAGGGGCGAAAGCGGCTCTATCACTTTTGCGAGAGCCATGGGGTTGCGCATCGCCGCTGCGGCAAGCTGATCGTGGCGACGAACGAGAGCGAAATTCCTCTGATCGAAGACCTGCAGCGCCGAGGTCTCGACAATGGTTGCGAGGCGCTGGATCTGATCAGTGCAACAGAGGCAAAGGTGCTAGAGCCCGCGCTCTCCTGCAAGGCAGCGCTCTCGTCACCCATGACAGGCATCATCGACAGCCATGGCTATATGCTGGCGCTGCTTGGCGACATGGAGGATGCGGGCGGCAGTCTCGCTTACAGAGCGCCATTCTTGCGCGCTGTCGTGGAAGATGACGGCTTTCGGGTCTTCGTCGGCGGTGGTGAGCCGGTAGAATTGACCTGCCGAATGCTGATCAATTCGGGCGGGCTGGTGGCACCGCAGATTGCCTGCGCCATCGAGGGGCTGGCGGCGGAGCATATTCCGCAAGCCTTTTACGCTAAGGGCTCGTATTTCTCGCTGAAAGGCAGATCGCCTTTTTCGCGGCTCGTCTATCCGGCCCCGCATAGCCATGGCCTCGGCGTGCATCTGACACTCGACATTGCCGGTCAGGCGCGTTTCGGCCCCGACATTGAATGGATCGACCATATTGATTACGCCGTCGATCCCGAGCGCTCCGCTGGCTTTGACGAGGCTATCCGCCGCTATTGGCCTGGCTTGCCGGATAATGCGCTTCAGCCAGCCTATTCCGGCATCAGGCCCAAGATTTCAGAGCCTTCAGAGCCTGCTATGGATTTTAGGATCGACGGACCGGAGCGGCATGGCGTTGCTGGCCTCGTCAATCTTTTCGGTATCGAGAGCCCCGGTTTGACGGCCTCGCTGGCAATTGCGGATGAGGTTGTCGCAAGGCTTACGGAGTAGCGTCTCTTATCGAACCTTAGCCGCCCGCGTATTGCGCATCCGTAACATGCTCAATCCAGTCCACGACCTTGCCATCTCTCACTTCCTGAATGGCAATATGGGTCATGGCGGTTTCCGCCGCCGCGCCGTGCCAATGCTTTTCACCCGGCGCGAACCAGACCACATCGCCGGGCGCAATTGTCTCGATCGGGCCACCTTCGCGCTGCACCAGACCCGATCCGGAGGTCACGATCAATGTTTGACCAAGGGGATGGGTGTGCCAGGCTGTGCGGGCGCCGGGTTCGAACGTCACCTGCGCGCCTTGCACGCGCTCTGCATCATGCGGATTGAACAGCGGGTCGATGCGCACCGTCCCGGTAAAATAGTCAGCCGGGCCTTTGCCGGATGGTTTCGTGCCAGC
Source organism: Agrobacterium sp. SORGH_AS 787 (assembly GCF_030819035.1). Classification (NCBI taxonomy): domain Bacteria; kingdom Pseudomonadati; phylum Pseudomonadota; class Alphaproteobacteria; order Hyphomicrobiales; family Rhizobiaceae; genus Agrobacterium; species Agrobacterium sp. SORGH_AS 787. The sequence continues at coordinate 825,177 of NZ_JAUTBG010000002.1, read as the reverse complement.
GCGGGTGATCTCCATGATCATTTTCCTCGTCTCGTTGAACTCTTGAAGATCAAGCGTATTTCGACAGAGCGTCCGCCATGATGGCGGGATCGACATTGCCACCGGATGCCACGGCGATCACGGTTTCGGTCTCCAACGCATCGCCATGGAAGAGGGCGGCGGCAAGTGCCACGGCACCGCCCGGCTCCACCACGATCTTCAGGCGCTGGAAGGCGAGCACCATGGCGCGCAGCGCTTCTTCTTCCGTAACGGCGATGCCTGCGCCGCAGAGGCGTTTCAGGATCGGGAAAGTGATATTGCCGGGTTGCGGCGTGATGATCGCGTCGCAGATGGAGCCGCTGAGTGCCGCGTTTCGCTCGATCTTTCCTGAAGCGAGCGAGCGCGCCACGTCGTCGAAATGTTCAGGCTCTGCCGTGCGCACCTTAAAGCCCGGTGCCTTGGCTTCCAAGGCAAGCGCGACACCCGAGGTCAGACCGCCCCCACCGCAGCAGACAAGCACCTCAGCCTTCTCGACACCGGCCTCTTGTGCCTGTTCGGCGATCTCCAGGCCCACCGTGCCTTGGCCGGCAATCACCAGAGGTTCGTCATAGGGGCGGATCAAGGTCAGGCCGCGTTCTTCGGAAAGCGTGGCGCCGATCGCGTCACGGTCTTCATTGGCGCGATCGTAAAGCACGACCTCAGCGCCATAGGCTTTGGTGTTCTCGATTTTGATCCGCGGTGCATCCCGCGGCATGATGATGACGGCAGGCACGCCGTGCAGGCTTGCCGCCAGTGCGACGCCTTGCGCATGGTTGCCGGAAGAAAAGGCGATGACGCCGCGCTTTCGCACCTCGGGTTCCAGGGCCGACACAGCCGACCAGCCGCCGCGAAATTTGAAGGAGCCGGTGCGCTGAAGGCACTCAGGCTTGATCAGCACCTTGCGGTCGGCAATCTCGTCGAGAAAAGGGGAGGACATCAAAGGGGTGCGGATTGCCTCGCCGCTCATACGCTGGCGGGCCGCTTCGATCATCGCAATATCGGTCATCATCGTCTCACGTCATTCCAGATGTTGCCTACCATAGGGCCAAATGCAGCGACGTGAAGCCAAAAAAATCCCCGGCCGAAGCCGGGGATTTTCAAAGTCTAACTCGGCTCAAGCCAGGGTATAAGCCGTCTTCACCGTGGTGAAGAACTCGTTGGCATATTTGCCCTGCTCGCGTGGGCCGAAGGAGGATGCCTTGCGGCCACCGAATGGCACGTGGAAGTCGACACCAGCGGTCGGCAGGTTGACCATGACCATGCCAGCTTCGGCGTTGCGCTTGAAGTGCGTCGCGTGCTTCAGGTTGGTGGTAGCGATGCCGGAAGACAGGCCGAAAGGCGTGTCGTTGGCAACGGCCAGAGCCTCATCATAATCCTTGACGCGGATGACGGAGGCGACCGGTCCGAAGATCTCTTCACGCGAAATGCGCATGTCGTTGGTGGCTTCGGTGAAAAGCGTCGGCTGCAGGAAGAAGCCGGGGGTTTCGCGCTTCAGCACTTCGCCGCCGAAGGCGAGCTTCGCGCCTTCCTTCTTTCCGATTTCGATGTAGTCGCAATCCTGCTTCAACTGCTTTTCGTCGACGACCGGACCGACATGGGTGTCCTTTGACAGAGCGTTGCCGACATTGATCTTGGCCAGACGCTCGGAAAGCGCTGCCACGAACTTGTCGTGGATGCCTTCGGTCACAATGATGCGCGAAGAGGCGGTGCAGCGTTGTCCGGTGGAGTAGAAGCCGGAGTTTGCAGCCGCTTCGACGGCAACGCCAAGGTCTGCATCATCGAGAACGACGAAGGGGTTCTTGCCGCCCATTTCCAGCTGGAACTTGCGGTTGAACGGCAGGGACGAAGCGGCAACGCGCTGGCCGGTGCCGGTGGAGCCGGTGAAGGTGATGCCAGCGAGATCCGGGCTGTCGAGCATCGCCTGACCGACGACGGAACCGCGACCCATGACGAGGTTCAGAACGCCCTTTGGCAGGCCTGCGCGATGCAGGATATCGACGATCGCCCAGGCGCAGCCCGGAACGAGGTCGGCCGGCTTGAAGACGATGGTGTTGCCGTAGCAAAGCGCCGGTGCAATCTTCCAGGCCGGAATGGCAATCGGGAAGTTCCAAGGGGTGATGATGCCGATAACGCCGAGCGGCTCGCGTGTCACTTCCACGCCGATATTCGGGCGAGCCGACGGAATGACTTCACCCGCCAGACGCAATGCTTCGCCGGCGAAGAAATCGAAAATCTGGGCGGCGCGGATCGTTTCGCCAATGCCTTCTGCGAGAACCTTACCTTCTTCACGCGCGAGAAGCGCGCCAAGCTCGTCCTTGCGGGCGAGAATTTCATCGGCGGTCTTCTTCAGGATGGCGTGACGCTCGAGAATGCCGGAGCGCGACCATGCCGGGAAAGCGGCCTTGGCTGCTGCGATGGCCTGCTTTGCGTCTTCGGCTGAAGCCTGGGCGTAAAGGCCGACGACTTCGTTGGTGTCGGAAGGATTGATGTTCTTCGACGTGTCGGATCCGATCCATTCGCCGCCGATAAGGTTTTGATGAATTGTCATTGGTGCACTCCCTATAAAGTTTTAAATCTGTGGTGTTGGACAGCGTCCGGCGCTGCCTTCCTCCCTCGCGATGTCACGCCGCACGAATGCGCGCGACGACGTCGGCGGTGACCCTATGTCATGTCATCCCGCCGCGAAAGGCATTCAGGCGTCTAATTGTATGATTTTTTAAATCAGCCTTTATGGTCGCGATTGTTCAGTCTTTCCAGATGCAGTAACAGGCCGCTGTGATCGATATCGGCGCCGCCATTGCTGACGAAGGTGTCGAAAGCGCGGGTCACTTCTTGCGTCAGCGGCAGGGCGAGATCGAGATCCTTGGCCGTGGCCAATACGCCGTTGAGATCCTTCAGCTGAAATTTCGACGGACCGCCGGGCACGAAGTCGCGCTTGACCATGCGCTCGCCATGCAGCTCCAGAATGCGGCTTTCGGCAAAGCCGCCACGGATAGCGTTGCGGAAGCCTTCGCGCGACGCACCACCGGCTTCAACCAGCATCATGGCTTCCGCCACCGCGCCGATGGTGATCGCGACGATCTGCTGATTGGCGAGCTTGCACAGCTGGCCGGCACCGGATGGTCCCACATAGGTGAGGCGACCCATGGCGGAGAAGACATCGGCGAGACTTGTCACGGTTGTCTCATCGCCACCGGCCATGATCGCCAGCGTTCCGGCGGTTGCGCCGGGCACGCCGCCGGACACCGGTGCGTCCACATGGGCAATACCAAGCGCTTTCAGCTTTTGCGAATGGTCGCGGGCGATTGGTGGGGCAATGGAACTGCTATCGACGACGATAGCGCCTTTTTTCAACGCCTCCGCAACGCCCATGTCGAACAGCACATTGCCGACGGCATTGCCATCGCTCAGCATGGTGATGACGACATCGGCACCTTTCGCCGCGTCCGCAGGGGAGGCGGCGAGGACCGCCCCATGCTCCACCAGCGCCTGCGCTTTCTCCACGCTGCGGTTCCAGACACGCACCGTGAAGCCGGCTTTCAACAGATTGCGGGCCATGGGACCGCCCATCAGGCCGGTGCCGAGGAAAGCGATGGTACGCGCTTGTTTGTCAGACTCACTCATTTCAACGAACCTCCCAGCTCATCTTCGATATGGACCTTGATGATCTCTTCGAAGCTCGTCTCTGCTGTGAAGCCCAGTTCGCGGGCGCGGGTCGCCTCGAAGCCGGGTGCCCAGCCCTCACACATGCGCATGATCATCTCGTTCGGCTCGCGGCGGATAAGGCTGACGGCTTTTTCGCCCGCGATCTTGCGCAGCGCCTCGATCTGCTCGCCCACCGTGGCGCTGAGGCCCGGCATGGAGAGATTGCGGCGGGGGCCGACCTTGTTGGTATCGATGGTTGCACCATGCAGCAGGAAGCCGACCGCCGAACGCGGCGAAGCGTGCCAGTGGCGGATCGATTCTGGTACTGGCAGTACGGCTTCCTGGCCGACCAGCGGCTCGCGCAAAATGTTGGAGAAGAAGCCGGAGGCAGCAGCATTCGGCTTTCCTGGGCGGATGCAGATCGTCGGCAGGCGAATGCCAATGCCTTCGAAGAAACCGCGTCTGGTATAGTCGGACAGCAGCAGCTCCGAAATCGCCTTCTGCGTGCCGTAGCTGGTCAGCGGTGTGGTGTGGAAATCATCGGGGATAGGGTAAGGCAGAGGCGCGCCGAAGACCGCGATGGACGAGGTGAAGACCACTCGCGGCTTGTAGCCATCCTGACCATGGGCAAGGCGGATGGCGTCGAAGAGATAACGCGTGCCGTCCAGATTGATACGATAGCCCTTGTCGAAATCGAGTTCGGCTTCGCCCGAGACGATAGCCGCGAGATGGAAGATCACATCCGGTCGCGTCGACACCAGTTTTTCGGCCTCGCCGGGAGCGGACAGATCGACCGCTCTGGCATCAACCGTGCCCTTGAAGCCAGCTGGCGATTCGGGCTGGAATACATCGATCAGGGTAAATTTCTCGATCTCCTTGCCATTCAGGTTTCCTTCGCGAACGAGCCTTTCGGTCAGTTTGCGTCCTACCATTCCGGCTGCGCCGACAATCGCTACATGCATCTGGTTTCTCCTCCACGGCATCACAAAAATTGACTTGTAAGGTTGTCTGATAACCTTATATGACTGGCTTGAAAACACTATTTTGAGAAACTGAAAGATTTAAGAGCGGAGACGCCGAAGAAGCGTTGCCGCCTGGGTGGAGGCGAAAGGGCAGATGCTCGAGGTTCATGCGCAATCACGCGAGGAGTTGCAGGCTTCGTTGAAGGCCGGTCTCGGCGAGGGGTTGGTTCTGACGGATGCCGTAGAAGTGGTCCGCTACTGCCGTGACTGGCATGGCGATGTCTCAAGCAGTGCCGTTGCCGTCATTCGCCCGCGCCATGTGGAAGACGTTGCCGCGACCGTGCGGCTCTGCGCAGAGTTGGGGCTCGCCATTGTGCCGCAGGGTGGCAATACCGGTCTCGTGCTGGGTGGCGTGCCGGATGCGCCGGATCGCCAGATCGTTCTCAGCCTTGAGCGCATGAATGCCATCCGCGCCATCGATACGGATGATTTTTCCGCGGTGGTGGAGGCGGGCTGCATTCTCTCTGAATTCAAGGATGCGGTGCAGGAGAAGGGCATGTTCTTCCCGCTGTCGCTCGGCGCGCAAGGATCCTGTCGCATCGGCGGCAACGTTTCGACCAATGCGGGTGGCATCAATGTGCTGCGCTATGGCATGACGCGCGAACTGGTGCTCGGTCTTGAAGTCGTTCTTCCGGATGGGACGATCTGGAACGGGCTGTCAACGCTTCGCAAGGACAACCGCGGTATCGATCTCAAGCAGCTTTTTATCGGCGCGGAAGGAACGCTTGGCATCATCACCGCCGTCTCGGTGAAGCTCTACCCCAATCCCGATCATGTCGAGACAGCGCTTCTTGGCGTGAACTCGCTGGACGATGCGATCAAGCTTTATCGCCGCGCGCGTCGTGAGTGCTGCGACCTGATGTCGGCCTTCGAATTCATGCCGCCGGTTGCCTTCACGCTTGCGATGGAAGCCATTCCGGATCTGAAGATGCCGATCGCCGGCGATTATGCCGCCTATGTGCTGATGGAAATTTCAGGCTCGGGTCTGGTGGACACCAGCGATCTGATGAGCCGCTTCCTCGAAGGCGTGATGGAAGACGGGCTCGTGCTGGATGGCGTCATTGCATCCTCGCGTGCGCAGGCCCAGTCGCTCTGGCTATTCCGCGAAGGCATGAATGAGGGCCAGGCGCTGCGCGGCGCGCATATGCGCACCGATATCTCCGTGCCACTGTCGCGTCTTGCCGAATTCGTTGCAGAAGCGGAGGCGGAACTGGCCAAGGATCTGCCGGAATGCCTCGCGGTTTCTTACGGCCATGTGGGAGATGGCAATGTGCATCTCAACGTATTGCCGCCGAATGGCAGCACGCGTGAGGAGCGGGACGCGTACATCTACAAGGCCAAGGTCATCGTCAATACGGTGCTTGATCGTTATGCCGGCAGCATCAGTGCCGAACACGGCATTGGTCGTTTGAAGCGCGAGGATTTCGAAAGCCGTCTCGGCTCCGTCCAGCGCGGCATGATCGAGCGGCTGAAAGCGGCCTTCGATCCGGAGCTTCTCATGAATCCCGGTTGCCAGCTTGCCGTACAAGCGGCTAGCTAGAAGAATGAAAGTGCGCCGTCCTTCGGCGTTTATGTCCACCGGGAGCCACCATGACGCTGGAGTTCAACCAGATTCACCGCACCGATCATCTTCCTGGCCGGATCGCCACGGAGATTGCGCGTGAGATCAATGATGGAAAGCTCAAAGCGGGCGACAAGCTCCCCACGGAGCATGTTCTGTCCAAGACATTCGGCGTCAGCCGTTCGGTGATCCGCGAGGCCATTGCCCAGCTTCGCAATGAGGGTGCGGTCGAAACGCGCCAGGGTGTCGGGGCTTTCGTCAGCGATCCTCGCCATCGCGTCTCCATTCGCATCGAGCGGTCCAAGCTCAACGATCCCGATAGTTTCCGCGATCTCTTCCAGTTGCGTCTGCCGCTGGAAATCGAGGCTGCGGGACTGGCCGCCGTCAATCGCACGCCGGAGCAGTTGAGCAGGCTGGAAGCGGTTCTCAACACTATGCGCAATGCACCAGAGTGGGAAAAGGAAGGCATTGCTGCCGATCTCGATTTCCATCGGACCCTGGCCGAGTCGACGCAGAACGATTATTTCTCGATGTTCCTCGGTTTCATAGCCGAGCGCATCAGCTACGCCATCAACATCGCCTTTTCGCGTGCGGTCTTCGGCGAAATTCTCGAGACCACGATCGCCGAGCACGTGGCGATCTATGATGCCATCGCAGCGTCGAATGCGGCGGCAGCACGAGCCGCCATGCGTGCCCATCTGCTCGGCGCCGCGCGCCGCGTCAACCTTGAGCTTGAAGTCTACGAATAAGCGGTCGCGTTGGGCTCATCGCGCTCCGCTCACCAAGGGTTGCGAATTTCATCGAAAATTCGGCGTCTGGCAGGCTGGACTAAGGCCTTTTCTCATACTAAGAAGATTGACGTATTCAGGTTGTCAGACATCCAGACAATACAGTCGCTGTGGAGGCAGTGGTCGGATGGGCTGAAAGTGGGAGGGATAAAGCTTGGTCGGATCTAGGACTGTCGATGCTGCTGCAATTTTGCCGGAAGACCATCAGGACGCGATCCTGATCGGTCGAGTCTGGTCCAAGAGCGAAGACGGCCCCTGTCCCGTCCTGTTGAAGGATGGCGTTCTCTACGATCTCTCCAAGCTTGCACCGACAGTGTCGGAACTCTTGGAAAAGCATGATCTCGTCGACCGGCTTTCCGACACCTTGCAGTTTGCCGCGCTCGGCGCCTTCGATGCCTTTCTTGACGGTTCGGCGGGGCAGTTGCTCTCGCCAAACGATGTTCAGGCGGTGAAGGCTGCCGGCGTGACCTTTGCCGACAGCATGCTGGAACGCGTCATCGAAGAACAGGCCAAGGGCGATCCGCAGCGCGCGCAGGAAATCCGCGGCCGTCTGGCTCCCGTACTTGGCGATAGTCTCAAGGGCGTTGAGGCCGGCTCCGAAAAGGCTGCCGAGGTCAAGCGCCTGCTGCAGGAAATGGGCCTCTGGTCGCAATATCTGGAAGTCGGTATCGGTCCGGATGCGGAGATATTCTCCAAGGCGCAGCCCATGTCTTCCGTTGGTTGCGGCTCGTTGATCGGCGTTCACCCGAAGTCGCAGTGGAACAATCCTGAGCCGGAAGTGGTGCTGGCCGTTACCTCCGATGGCCGCATTGTCGGCGCGGCCCTTGGCAATGACGTCAACCTGCGCGATTTCGAAGGGCGCTCCGCCCTGCTGCTGAGCAAGGCGAAGGATAATAATGCGTCCTGCTCCATCGGCCCGTTCATCCGTCTGTTCGACGGCAAGTTTACACTGGACGATGTGAAGCAGGCACAGATTTCGCTGCTGGTCGAAGGCGAAGACGGGTTCACCATGACGGGTGTCAGCCCGATGCAGGCGATCAGCCGCACGCCGGAAAACCTGGTGTCGCAGCTTCTCAACCGCGATCATCAGTATCCGGATGGCGCCGTCTTCTTCCTCGGCACCATGTTCGCTCCGGTCAAGGATCGTCATGGCCCAGGTCTTGGCTTCACCCATGCCAAGGGCGACCGCGTGGAAATCTCAAGCCCGCGGTTGGGCAAGCTGATCAACTGGGTGGCCAGCACATCCGATTGTCCGGAATGGACCTTCGGCACGACGGCATTGATGCGCAATCTCGCAAAGCGCGGGCTTCTATAACGTCCGTTGCGAGGCGAGCGATCTCGCTGACGCGACACGCATATCCACAGGCTTAAAACGTTGCGCGCGCGCCTCTTTGTGTTCGCGCCGCTTCGGATCATTCTCGGGAGGGGAAGATGCAGAAAGTCATCAATCTTTTTTACCGCATCCTCGAGACCATTCTCGTCGCGCTTCTTGCAGGCATGGCAATCATGGTCTTCATCAATGTGGTCATGCGCTACACCATGAATTCGGGCATCAATGTCTCGGAAGAACTGGCGCGCTATTTCTTCGTCTGGATCACCTTCATCGGTGCGGTCGTGACCTTCCGAGAAAACAGCCATATGGGCATCGAAACGCTGGTGATGTTCCTGTCGCGGCGCATGCGCATTGTCTGCATGATCCTGTCCAACATCATCATCCTTCTCTGCTCGGCGATCTTCTTCTGGGGAACGTGGAAGCAGTCCGCCATCAATGCCAGCATGCATGCGCCCGTCACCGGTCTGTCGATGATCTGGGTCTATGGCGTGGGCATGTTCACCGGCGGAATCATGTTCCTGATTGCTCTGGAACGGCTTTACCGGCTTTTGACCGGCAAGGTCCGTGAAGACGAGATTGCCGCCTTTGCCGGTGAAAATCTCACCATCGAACAGCTTTCGGAGCGCTGACACATGACACTTCTCGTTTTTGTCGGCTCGCTTCTCGGCGCCATGGCAATCGGCGTTCCCGTTGCCTTCTCGCTGATGTTCTGCGGCGTCGTGCTGATGTGGTACATGAGCATGTTCAATACGGCGATTATCGCCCAGAACATGATTTCCGGTGCCGATACCTTCACGCTGCTCGCCATCCCTTTCTTCATCCTGGCCGGTGAATTGATGAATTCCGGCGGCCTGTCGCGCCGCATCATCGACTTCGCCATCGCGCTGGTCGGCCATATTCGCGGTGGTCTTGGCATCGTTGCGATCGTCGCCGCCATCATCATGGCATCGATCTCCGGTTCTGCTGCGGCGGATACCGCGGCACTCGCCGCGATCCTGATCCCGATGATGGCGAAGGCCGGTTACAATATTCCGCGTTCCGGTGGTCTGATCGCGGCCGGTGGTATCATCGCTCCCGTCATCCCGCCGTCCATGGCCTTCATCGTCTTCGGTGTTGCGGCGAACGTGTCGATCACCCAGCTCTTTCTCGCCGGTATCGTGCCCGGCGTCCTGATGGGCATTTCGCTGATCGTCGCGTGGCTGATCGTCGTGCGCAAGGACAATGTCCAGCCGCTGCCGAAGACGACAGCGAAGGAGCGTCTCGTGGCGACGGGACGTGCCGGATGGGCGCTGGGCATGCCGGTTATCATTCTCGGCGGCATCAAGGCCGGTATCATGACGCCGACGGAAGCGGCGGTCGTTGCAGCCGTCTACGCGCTCTTTGTCGGCATGGTCATCTACCGGGAATTGAAGCCCGCCGATCTCGTTCATGTGCTGCTGCGCGCTGCCAAGAGCACCTCGATCATCATGTTCCTGGTTGCCGCGGCACTCGTTTCGGCCTGGCTGATCACGGCTGCCAATATTCCGGCGGAGGTTGCCGGCTATATCGAACCGCTGATCGACCGTCCGATGCTGCTCATGGCCGTGATCATGGTGCTGGTCTTCATCGTCGGCACAGCACTCGATCTCACGCCCACCATCCTGATCCTGACCCCTGTGCTGATGCCGATCATCAAGCAGGCAGGCATCGATCCGGTCTATTTCGGCGTGCTCTTCATCATCAACAACGCCATCGGCCTCATCACGCCGCCGGTCGGTGTTGTCCTCAATGTGGTTTCAGGTGTCGGGCGCATTCCGCTCGGCAAGGTTACGGTCGGCGTCTGGCCTTTCCTTGTCGCCGAAACCATCGTCCTGGCTCTGCTGGTGCTCTTCCCGCAGATCGTCATGGTGCCGCTGCAATATCTGCGTTGACCGAACGAATCGGTTTGTTTCCAAGGGAGGAAAACATGAGAAAGCTACTTCTACTCACAACGGCCATTGCCTTCACCGCCGGTGCTTCCGCACCTGCTTTTGCCGAATACAACAGCCGCATGATCCGCGTGTCGAACGGTATCAACCAGGATCACCCCGTCGGCAACGGCATCAAGGCCATGCAGGCCTGCCTGGACGAGAAGACCGGTGGCAAGCTGAAAATGACCGCATTCTGGGGCGGCGCGCTTGGCGGCGACTTGCAGGCAACGCAGGCACTGCGTTCGGGCGTTCAGGAAGCGGTCGTCACCTCGTCCTCGCCACTCGTCGGCCTTATCCCGGCGCTCGGCGTGTTCGATCTGCCCTTTCTGTTTTCCAACACCAAGGAAGTGGATGCCGTTCTCGACGGCGAGTTCGGCGACATGATGAACAAGAAGCTGGAAGAGCAGGGCCTCGTCAACCTGGCCTATTGGGAAAACGGCTTCCGCAATCTCTCCAACTCCAAGCGCGCGGTCGACAAGTGGGAAGACTTCTCCGGCCTCAAGGTCCGCGTGATGCAGAACAACATCTTCCTCGACACCTTCCAGAACCTCGGCGCCAATGCAACGCCGATGGCCTTTGGTGAAGTGTTCTCGGCGCTTGAAACCAATGCGATCGACGCCCAGGAAAACCCCTATGTGACCATCGACACCTCGAAGTTCTATGAGGTGCAGAAATTCGTCACCGAGACGAACCACGCTTACACGCCGTTCCTCTTCCTCTTCTCCAAGCCGATCTTCGACAGCTACACGCCCGAAGAGCAGACCGCCCTTCGCGAATGCGCGATCGTTGGTCGGGACGAAGAGCGCAAGGTTATCCGCGCGCTGAACCAGAAGTCGCTCGACAAGATCAAGGAAGCGGGCCTTAAGGTGAACGTCCTGTCTCCTGAAGAGCAGGCTCGTATTCGCGAGAAGTCCGCGGTCGTCTATGAAAAGCACAAGGCTCAGATCGGTGCCGACGTGGTTGACGGCATTCAGGCCAAGCTCAAGGAAGTTCGCGCCCAGTAACAGTCTATCCCATAATCGCCGCTGGCCGCCTGCAAATGGCAATTTCTGCGCTTCCGGTGCTCACGTACTCAAGTACGCTGCGCTCCGGTTCTCGAAATTACCATTTTCGGCAGGCCAGCGGCAATTCTTGAACAGACTGCGCGACGTAGAGCCTCAGATGAAAAACGCCCGGTGACAGATCGTCGCCGGGCGTTTGTCGTTTCGTAGGACCTACGGGTTGATGAAGACCTTATGCCGCCACAGGCTTGTTCTGGCGGTTCTCGATCAGGTCGTCGACGACCGCGGGATCGGCAAGTGTCGAGGTGTCGCCCAGCGCGCCAAAATCGTCTTCGGCGATCTTGCGCAGGATACGGCGCATGATCTTGCCCGATCGGGTTTTTGGCAGGCCGGGTGCGAACTGGATCTTATCCGGCGTCGCCACTGGGCCAATCTCATCGCGCACATGCTTGATGAGTTCGGCGCGTAGCGCTTCGTCGCCGGTCTTGCCCTTCATCAGCGTCACGTAGCAGTAGATGCCCTGTCCCTTGATATGGTGCGGATAGCCAACCACGGCTGCTTCTGACACGGCGCTGTGGGAGACAAGAGCCGATTCCACTTCGGCCGTGCCGAGACGGTGGCCGGAGACGTTCAACACGTCATCGACGCGACCGGTGATCCAGTAATAGCCGTCCTCGTCGCGCCGGCAGCCGTCGCCGGTGAAGTACTTCCCTTTATAGGTAGAGAAGTAGGTCTCGATGAAGCGCTGATGATCGCCATAGACGGTGCGCGCCTGGCCTGGCCAGCTATCGATGATGCAAAGATTGCCGTCGGCTGCCCCTTCCAGCACCTTGCCCTCGGCATCGACTAATTGCGGCTGGACGCCGAAGAAGGGACGGGTGGCCGAACCCGGCTTCAGATCGGTCGCGCCGGGAAGCGGCGAAATCAGAATGCCGCCCGTTTCCGTCTGCCACCAGGTATCGACGATCGGGCTCTTGTCCTCGCCGACCACGTGATAATACCATTCCCAGGCTTCCGGATTGATCGGCTCGCCGACCGTGCCGAGCAGGCGGATGCTGGAGCGCTCGGACCGTTTGACGAACTCGTCGCCAGCACCCATCAGCGAGCGGAGTGCCGTTGGCGCGGTGTAGAAGATATTGACCTTGTGCTTGTCGATGACTTCCCAGAAACGCCCCTGGTCGGGGAAATTCGGCACGCCTTCGAACATCAGCGTCGTGGCGCAATTGGCGAGCGGGCCGTAGACGATGTAGGAGTGGCCGGTCACCCAGCCGACATCGGCCGTGCACCAGTAGATATCGCCGTCCTTGTAGTCGAAGACATATTCATGCGTCATCGACACATAGACGAGATAGCCGCCGGTCGTATGCAGCACACCCTTCGGCTTGCCGGTGGAGCCCGATGTATAGAGAATGAAGAGCGGGTCTTCCGCCTTCATCTTCACCGGCTCGCAATGGGGTTTTACGTTTGCGGTCTCCTGGTGGTACCAGAGGTCGCGACCGGGCGCCCAGTTGGTCTTGCCGCCGGTGCGGCGCACGACCAGAACCTTGTTGACGATGACATGCTGGCGCGCAGCGATATGGATCGCCTTGTCGGTGTTTTCCTTCAGCGGAATGGGTTTGCCGCCGCGCACGCCTTCATCGCAGGTGATGACGAAAGTGGACTGGCAGTCGACGATGCGCCCCGCCAGCGCTTCGGGCGAGAAGCCGCCGAAGACGACGGAATGGATGGCACCGATACGGGCGCAAGCGAGCATCGCATAGGCCGCTTCCGGGATCATCGGCATGTAGATCGTGACGCGGTCGCCTTTCTTGACGCCGTGCTTCTTCAGCACGTTGGCGAGCCGGCAGACGGCGTCATAGAGCTGGTTGTAGGTGATCTTTTTGTCGATATAGGGATTGTCACCTTCCCAGATGATTGCGGTGCGTTCGCCATGCGTCTTCAGATGTCGGTCAATACAGTTGTAGGAGACGTTGGTCAGGCCGTCCTCGAACCATTTGATCGGCACCTTGCCCTTGAAGGAGGTGTTCTTGACCTTGGTGTATGGCTTGAACCAGTCGATCCGCTTGCCGTGCTTGCCCCAGAATTTTTCCGGGTCTTCCACGCTGTCCTGATACCATTTCAGATAGCGGTCATTGTCGATCAGCGTGCCGGTTTTGGCCGATTTGAGAACCGGGTAGATCTTCGCAGACATGAACTCCTCCTCATGCAGATTGTCTTTTAAGTCTGGAGACTCCAGTCCTCCAGTCATGTGTCCAATTCATAACAGGTTGGTGACATCCGGCAATTAGACAAAGGTCATTTGTTTCTCGAACAATTGCAATTCTGATGCAATCCGGTTATAGAGCCGTCATATTTCCGGAAATCAGTGGTTTTATCCCACGCCCGCGACACCGGCGCGGACGCTCAGAAGGATTGTATCTATGGCTCAAACACTGCTCATGCCGAAAGCGACTGCCGTCTGGCTGGTTGACAACACGGCGCTGTCGTTCGATCAGATCGCCACGTTCTGCAAGCTTCATCCGCTTGAAGTCAAGGCGATTGCCGATGGTGAAGCAGCGCAGGGCATCAAAGGTCTCGATCCGATCGCAACCGGCCAGCTCTCCCGCGATGAAATCCAGCGTGCGGAAGCCAATCCGAACCACAAGCTGAAGCTTTCCGAACCGAAGGTTCGCGTTCCCGAATCCAAGCGTCGCGGCCCGCGTTACACGCCGGTCTCCAAGCGTCAGGACCGTCCGAACGCCATTCTCTGGCTGGTGCGCAACCATCCGGAACTGAAGGATGCGCAGATTTCGCGTCTCGTCGGCACCACCAAGTCCACCATCGAGCAGATTCGCGATCGCACCCACTGGAATGCCGCCAACCTGACGCCGATGGACCCGGTCACGCTGGGCCTCTGCAGCCAGATCGATCTAGACCTCGAAGTCGAACGCGCATCGCGCGGTCGTCCGCTTCCGACCCAGGAAGAGCTGGACGCGACGCTGCAGCCAGCCAGCACCACCGAAAAGCTCGACTTCAGCTACGAGCGTGAAGAAGAGAAGGAAATCGACGCCAACGCCGTTTTCGCCAAGCTCTCCTCGCTCAAGTCGACGCGTAAGGATGACGACGAGGACGACAATTACTAAGCCGGTCTGCTAGAGCGCCGTGCGTCCTACTGGACGCACAAAGGACGCTTTATCTTATTCGATCTACTCATCGTGCTTTCCGAAAATCGATACCGATTTTCGGACCCATGTTGTAGGGCCAAGATCGCTCTTCACTCCATGGTAGTTTTACCGAAGCCCCGGTTCGCGCCGGGGCTTTTTGTTTCCTGCCGTTCGAGCAAAGGACACAAAGAAAAACCCCCGCAGCGCTGGGCGGCGGAGGTCAGTCTTATATCAGGACGTCTTTTTGTCTTATGCGTGGTTCATCTGTCGCTGCGGCATGTTGAGCGACGTGACACCCGTTTTTTCGTCATCATTGACAAGGCCGCTGGCTCTGAGAAGCGAGGTGAAGCGGCCGCCGCGCATGCTGAGTTCATCGAAGGTCCCCTTCTCGACGATCCGGCCATTGTCCATGAACAGCACCAGATCGGCGTCGCGGACCGTCGACAGACGGTGGGCGATAATGAAGGTGGTGCGGTCCTTGCGCAACGCATCCACCGCATCCTTGACGCGCGCTTCGGTTTCCACGTCGAGCGCACTCGTCGCTTCATCGAGAACGAGGATCGGCGCATTCTTCAGGACCGCACGGGCAATGGCGATACGCTGGCGCTCACCACCGGAGAGGCGGTTGCCGCGCTCACCCACCTGCGTCATGTAGCCGTTCAGCCTGCTGTCGATGAAGTCGGTCGCCGCTGCCGCAGTTGCGGCCTGAACGATTTCGTCGTCAGTTGCCGAATCGCGGCCAAGACGGATGTTGTCGCGGATCGACCGGTTCAAAAGGCCCGCATCCTGGAACACGGTTGCAATCGAGCTTCTGAGCGACTGGCGCGTGACCGTCGAGATATCGATGCCATCGACAAGGATCTGGCCGGAGCTTGGGTCATAGACGCGCTGCAACAGGTTGATGAGCGTCGTCTTGCCCGCACCTGTCGGGCCGACGATGGCGACCGTCTCGCCAGCATTGGCGACGAAGGAGACGTCATGCACGCCCTGCTTGGTGTTGGCGAAGCCGAAATTGACGTTGCGGAATTCGACCGTGCCTTCGACATGGCCGAGTTCGCCAGCCGAATTCGGTTCTTCACGTTCCTGCACGGAATCTTCCAGCTTGAAGAAGTCCTCGAGCTTGGCGCGGGCTTCGAAAATCTGGCTGACAAAGGCGCGCATCTGGTCGAGGCGGCCGATCAGCAGGTTGGCAAAGCCGATAAAGGCAATGACGTCACCGACGCGAAGCTCGCCGTTCTTCACCAGGATCGTACCGATGATGAGGATGATCATCATCGACAGCGTCGAGGCCGTGCGGTTCAGCGCGCTGGCGAAAGCCCACCAGTCGAGTACCGGATACTGGGCACTGAGCAGACGCTCGGTGAAAGACTTCAGGGCCTTGGTTTCCGCTTCGATGCGGTTGTAGCTGTGCAGCACCGAGACGTTGCTGATGGAGTCGCTCACATGGGCGAAGACGGTGTGGTAATGCTCTTCGACGGAGGCCTGGCCTTCCTTCGTGCGGTTCATCACCCACTTGCCGATGAACCAATAGAATATACCAAGGCCAACCAGCACGAAGCTGAGGCGAATATCCATCGAAAAGGCAGTCGGGATCAGCAGCGCCACGGCAACGAAGGTTGCCAGATGCGTGCGCATGAACTCAAGCCAAAGGCCGAACAGCGTCTCGCTGGCGCGCAGCAGTGTATGCAGCGCGTTGGAGGTGCCGCGCTGATGATGCCAGGAGAGCGGCATGGAAATGATGCGGCCGAAGGCTTCCGTCAGAAGCGAGGCGCGGCGCCCATGTGCAAGCCTGTCCGCCTCACGCGCCACGGCGACGTAAGCGACCGTGTTGAACAGGCCGAAGGCGCCCCAGAGAATGAGGATGTTGGTCGGAACGGACCCTGTCGACAGCGCATCGATGATCTTGCCGAACAAAACCGGCTCAGCGATGGTGATTGCCGCAAGAATAACGTTTGCAACAACGACGATCGTGACCCGCCACTTGTTGGTTGCAAGGTAGCGCAGGGCGCGCGTGTAAACTTGAAACAGTGTCAATTTCCAAATCCCGTCTTCATGTCAGTCCTGCCCCTGGAGGGCGAAACCCTCGACTTCAGCGACAAGGGCGATTGCGGGCTATGCAAGCAGTTGTTTTATCGCTCTTTCTACATGAATGGGCGCTTAACGCGGGGGCTTTTCAAGGGTCAGTCAAAAAAAATCGCAGTTTATCGAATCTGAACATTATGGATTGTCAAATCACTCCGTTTCGCGGAAAAGTTTCAATGCATGATAAGTTTCTTGATTACAAAGTCGCCGCGTTTGAACCTGGCTGATCGAGGGCGCGGAGAGGGTGCCTCCTGCAAGGTTCACGGTCTTTTTCACTGCCAGGATCCATTTTGAGATGCAGACGCTATTTACGTTCATGGATACCCATGCAGAGCCCTCGGGCCTGGATGAATTTCTATCTTTTTTTCAGCGCGTTATCAGCCATTATGGCTTTGACTATTATCGCATTTTTCGCCGCGCCGTTCGGCGTCTGGCGGTCAAGGATGTCGTGCTGGCCGAGCAGCAGCCGGAAGGCTGGTCCGCCGTTTACGATGCGAAGAAATACAGTGAGGTCGATCCCATCGAGCGGTCGCTTTGCCTCCTGCAAAAGCCCATCAGGTGGCGGGATTCGGCCTGCCTTCTTTCTCAGGCGACGCATCGTAAACGTGCAGCGAAACTTTTTCAGGATGCGGCTCGTCATGGAATACGAGAAGGCTATGCTTTTCCGATCCATGGGCGCAACGGGATGCTCGGTGGCATCTTCATCGGCGGCCTCGGCTGCCATCTGACCGAAACCGAACTGGCGATCTTCGATGCCGTCATGCGCGCGACCTTCTGGCGTGTGGCAGACTTTACCGGCCATTCGGAAGATCTGCTGGCCCTTCCCGACTTGTCGGTGGCGCAATTGACGCGCCGGGAGCGGGATGTGCTGGTCCTCCTGGCACTCGGCAACACGTCGCCCGAGATCGGCAAGGCACTTTCCATCTCCTGCCACACCGCCGATTGGTACCTCAGCGGCATTCAACGCAAGCTCGGCGCGCGCAATCGTCAGCACGTCGTGGCGCTTGCGTTTCGCTATGGCTTGATCGGCTGACGCATCCAGACGAGCCTCGCGAACGGAGATCACGAAAATCGCCCTTTCCAACATCTAATTTTGCTGCTTAATTTCGCGGTGCAGCATGATGGATTGCTCGTCTAGGTTCTTGGGAGGCCGTTTTGAAGATATCGAAAATTCTCGTTGCCAATCGTTCGGAGATCGCAATCCGCGTATTTCGTGCCGCCAACGAGCTCGGTATAAAAACGGTCGCCATCTGGGCCGAAGAGGACAAGCTCTCGCTTCACCGCTTCAAGGCGGATGAAAGCTATCAGGTGGGACGCGGCCCGCATCTTGCCAAGGATATGGGTCCGATCGAGAGCTATCTGTCGATCGAGGAAGTGATCCGCGTTGCCAAGCTCTCCGGCGCCGACGCCATCCATCCAGGCTACGGCCTTCTGTCGGAAAGCCCCGAATTCGTCGATGCCTGCGATGCGGCGGGCATCACCTTCATCGGCCCGCGCCCGGCAACCATGCGTCAGCTCGGCAACAAGGTGGCCGCGCGCAATCTGGCAATTTCGGTTGGGGTTCCGGTTGTTCCGGCAACAGAACCACTGCCGGATGATCTTGCCGCAGTGGAGCGCATGGCTGAAGAGATCGGCTATCCGGTCATGCTGAAAGCCTCCTGGGGCGGCGGCGGTCGCGGCATGCGCGCCATCCGCAAAAAGGAAGATCTGGCGCGGGAAGTCACCGAGGCCAAGCGCGAAGCAAAGGCCGCCTTCGGCAAGGACGAAGTCTATCTCGAAAAGCTGGTGGAACGCGCGCGCCACGTGGAAAGCCAGATTCTTGGCGATACGCACGGCAATGTCGTCCACCTCTTCGAGCGCGACTGCTCCATCCAGCGGCGTAACCAGAAGGTGGTCGAGCGCGCGCCAGCGCCCTATCTTTCCGAAGCGCAGCGCCAGGAGCTTGCCAGTTATTCGCTGAAGATCGCAGCCGCGACCAATTACGTCGGTGCCGGCACGGTCGAATATCTGATGGATGCCGATACCGGCAAATTCTACTTCATCGAGGTCAATCCGCGCATCCAGGTGGAGCACACGGTGACCGAAGTCGTCACCGGCATCGATATCGTCAAGGCGCAGATCCACATCCTTGAGGGTGCTGCCATCGGCACGCCGGAATCCGGCGTTCCCGAACAGAAGGATATCCGTCTCAACGGCCATGCGCTTCAGTGCCGCATCACTACGGAAGATCCCGAGCACAACTTCATTCCCGATTACGGTCGTATCACCGCCTATCGCTCCGCGTCCGGCTTCGGCATTCGTCTGGATGGCGGCACCTCCTATAGCGGCGCCGTCATCACCCGCTATTACGATCCGCTGCTCGTCAAGGTCACGGCATGGGCGCCGAAGCCGGATGAGGCGATCAGCCGTATGGACCGCGCACTGCGCGAATTCCGCATCCGCGGTGTGGCGACGAACCTCACCTTCCTCGAGGCCATTATCGGTCACGAGAGCTTCCGCAATAACACCTACACGACGCGCTTCATCGACTCGACGCCTGAGCTTTTCGCCCAGGTGAAGCGTCAGGACCGTGCGACCAAGCTTCTGACCTATCTTGCCGATGTGACCATCAACGGCCATCCGGAAACCAAGGGTCGCGCCAAGCCCTCCGACAAGGCCGTCAAGCCCGTCGTGCCCTACATCGATGCGCCGACGCCGGATGGAACCAAGCAGCTTTTGGACAGGCTGGGGCCGAAGGGTTTTGCCGACTGGATGCGCAACGAGAAACGTGTTCTCGTCACCGACACCACCATGCGCGACGGTCACCAGTCGCTTCTGGCAACGCGCGTGCGCACCCATGACATCGCCCGCGTGGCAAGCGTCTATGCCAAGGCGCTGCCGCAGCTTCTGTCGCTCGAATGCTGGGGTGGTGCGACCTTCGACGTCTCCATGCGCTTTCTCACCGAAGACCCATGGGAGCGTCTGGCGCTGATTCGCGAAGGCGCGCCGAACCTGCTTTTGCAGATGCTTCTGCGTGGCGCGAATGGCGTCGGCTACAAGAACTATCCCGACAATGTCGTCAAATATTTCGTCCGCCAGGCGGCAAAGGGCGGCGTCGATCTCTTCCGCGTCTTCGACTGCCTCAACTGGGTCGAGAATATGCGCGTGTCGATGGATGCGATCGCTGAAGAGAACAAACTCTGCGAAGCGACGATCTGCTATACCGGCGACCTGCTGAATTCGGCGCGTCCGAAATACGACCTCAAATATTACACAAGCCTTGCAGCCGAGCTGGAAAAGGCGGGCGCCCACATCATCGCCGTCAAGGACATGGCGGGGCTTCTGAAGCCCGCTGCGGCCAAGGTTCTGTTCAAGGCGCTGCGCGAAGCAACCAGTCTGCCGATCCATTTCCACACGCATGATACATCCGGCATTGCCGCGGCCACCGTCCTGGCCGCAGTGGATGCGGGCGTGGATGCGGTCGATGCGGCAATGGATGCCTTCTCCGGCACCACCTCGCAGCCGTGCCTTGGCTCCATCGTCGAGGCTCTGGCCGGTTCGGAGCGCGACACCGGTCTCGATGCGGAGTGGATCCGCCGCATCTCCTTCTATTGGGAGGCGGTGCGCAACCAGTATGTCGCCTTTGAAAGTGACCTCAAGGGACCGGCATCGGAAGTCTATCTGCATGAAATGCCGGGTGGCCAGTTCACCAACCTCAAGGAACAGGCCCGTTCGCTCGGTCTCGAAAGCCGCTGGCACGAAGTGGCGCAGGCCTATGCCGATGCCAACAAGATGTTTGGCGATATCGTCAAGGTCACGCCATCGTCAAAGGTCGTCGGCGACATGGCGCTGATGATGGTCAGCCAGGATCTGACGGTGGCCGATGTCGAAAACCCAGACAAGGAAGTTTCCTTCCCGGATTCGGTCGTCTCGATGCTGAAGGGCGATCTCGGTCAATCGCCGGGCGGCTGGCCCGAAGCGTTGCAGAAGAAAGCATTGAAGGGTGAGAAGCCTTACACGGTTCGCCCCGGCTCGCTTCTGGACGATGCCGATCTCGATGCTGAGCGCAAGGCAATCGAGACCAAGCTCGAGCGTACGGTCGATGATTTCGAGTTTGCCTCCTATCTGATGTATCCGAAGGTCTTCACCGATTTTGCACTTGCCTCGGAAACCTACGGTCCTGTCTCGGTGCTGCCGACGCATGCTTACTTCTACGGCATGGAAGATGGCGAAGAGCTGTTTGCCGATATCGAACGCGGCAAGACGCTCGTCATCGTCAATCAGGCATCTTCCGGCGTCGACGATAAGGGCATGGTCACCGTGTTCTTCGAGATCAATGGCCAGCCGCGGCGCATCAAGGTGCCGAACCGCGCGCACGGTGCCAGCGGCTCGGCTGCCCGCCGAAAGGCAGAGCCGGGCAATGCCGCTCATGTCGGCGCGCCGATGCCGGGCGTCATCTCCCGCGTCTTCGCCAATGCCGGGCAGGATGTGAAGGCGGGCGACGTTCTGGTCTCGATCGAAGCGATGAAGATGGAAACCGCTCTCCACGCCGAGCGGGATGGCAAAATTGCTGAAGTCCTCGTACGGCCAAGTGACCAGATCGACGCCAAGGATTTGCTGGTCGTTTACGCAGAGTAACGAACCGACATGAAGCGTTAAGAGGATGCCCGCCCTGTGCGGGCATTTCTGCTTGTAGATAAGGCTTTCTGCATGTATGCATGTTTGTGCACGATTCCACATGTTGATGCCGAATGTCCAAGATCGATCACTTTGTCAGCGAGCGTCAGACGCTCATCTTCACCGAGCTTCAGAACAAGGGCCGCGTTCTTGCGCAGGATCTCGCCCAGGCTTTCGATGTCTCGGAAGACACGATCCGGCGCGACCTTCGGGATATGGCGGCGCGTGGCCTCTGCGAGCGCGTCTATGGAGGAGCGCTGATCTCCGGCGGCAACACCGTTCCTCTCAGCCATCGCGTGGCGGATAGGCGGGACCGCAAAGATGCCCTCGGCCGAGCGGCAGCGTCCCGCATCGCATCGGGGATAACGATCTTTCTCGACGCCGGCTCCACCAATCTTGCCATCGCCCGCCATCTGCCGGAGAGCGCGAAGCTCACCGTTATCACCAATACACCCATTATCGCCTCCGAACTCTCAGGTCGTAGCGATCTCGAATTGATCGTGATCGGCGGACGGATCGATCCCGCCGTCGGTGCCGCCATCGACACGACGGCGATTTCGCAGCTGCAAGAGATGCGGCCCGACCTCTGCATCCTCGGTGTCTGCGGCATGACGACTGATGGCGGGCTGTCTGCCGATATCTATCAGGATGCGATCTTCAAGCGGCTGGCCTGCAAGGCGAGTGCGAGAACGCTGGCCGCCATCACCAGCGAGAAACTGGGTGCCGGGGCTGCCTTCCATGTGGCGCCGCTCAGCCCCGATCTGACCCTTGTTCTGGAAGGCGATGCGGAAGAGGCTTTCGTTCGCGATCTCCGGAGACAAAAGCTCGATATTCATGTTGCCGGACTCGATCCCCGTACGCCTTCCCAGCCATACTCACCGAAGGACCAGCCCGCATGACCGGCTCCCCAACGACCGCTTCCACGGTCCGCACCCCCTATATGACGAGAACCCGGTTTGGCGTGTCCCTGCTGTTCCTGATGAACGGTTTCATGATGGGTTCCTGGGCGCCGATGATCCCGGAATTTGCCAAGCGCCTTGCCTTGAGCGAAGGCGAACTCGGCCTCGTTATTCTCGTCTTCGGTCTCGGCTCTCTTGCCTGCATGCCGGTGGCCGGTTCGCAGATCGCGCGTGTCGGATCACGCACGGTGGTGCTGTTCTGCGCTGCCATCTTCGTGCCCACACTGCTTCTCATCACCCTGTCCAACACCGTCTGGGCGGGTGTCATCAACGTCTTCCTCTTTGGCGGTCTGACGGGGGCGATGGATGTGGCGATGAATGCCAATGCGGTTGTGGTGGAGCGCGGCATGCGTCGCGCCATCATGTCGTCATGCCATGCCTTCTGGAGCCTCGGCGGTCTGATCGGCGCGGGCCTCGGCGGCCTGCTGATCACCAAGATCGGCATTTATGGCCATGCGGTTGCCCTTACCATCATTGCTGCGGCACTTCTTGCGATTGCCTGGCCACGGGTCATGGTGGATCGTCCGCATCCTGAAGAAGAACGGCCGAAGGGTCGTTTGCCGCTCACGCCGCTGCCCTGGATCATCGGCCTGATGGCGCTGTTCTCCATGGTGCCGGAGGGTGCGGTTCTCGATTGGGGTGCGCTTTATCTGCGCAACGAGCTTGGTGCATCCGTTGCCGTTTCGGGCTTTGCCTTCGCCGCCTTCTCGCTGACCATGGCGGTCATGCGCTTTGCCGGCGACCTGGTGCGCGAACGGTTGGGGGCGGTGCGCACATTGCAAGTCTGCTCGGCTATGTCGATCGTCGGTCTTCTGATCGCTGGCGCTGCCGGAGACGCCTTCATCGCCATTATCGGCTTTGCCATTGCCGGTATCGGCATTTCCAACATGGTGCCGATTGCCTTTTCCGCTGCCGGCAACATGCCTGGGCTGGCACCGGGGATCGGTCTGTCTGTCGTTACCACCATGGGCTATTCCGGCATTCTGGTCGCGCCATCGGCGATCGGCTTCATTGCGGAACATACCGGCCTTGCGACAGTGTTCCTGTTCATTCCGCTTCTGCACGTGGTCGTGCTGCTGCTCTCCAGGCTTGCTCGTCATGCCGATGGTGCGAGCGGGCATTAAAGCCCAACCTTTGCGTGCTCCGTTTGATCAAAGTGCTTCCATTGCCAATGGAAGCGCTTTCGTTTTGGTAAGCTGGCAGACAGGCTCGAATTTCGCCACGATTGCAGTAAACTACCAGTTGACTGCTTCGATGTTGACAAGGCGCCCGCCTTGATCCACCTGAATGATGACCCTTACCGCAGTTGCAGAGACCATGATGAACGCACACGCCGACTACGATCCCAAGCCACGCCGCGCCTCTGTTGCCGTCGATGTGGGTGGCGTTATCGTCGGTGGCGGTGCTCCGGTCGTCGTGCAATCCATGACCAATACGGATACCGCCGATATCGATGCGACGGTCCAGCAGGTTGCAGCCCTCCATCGGGCCGGTTCTGAAATCGTCCGCATTACCGTGGACCGCGATGAGAGCGCTGCTGCCGTTCCGAAAATCCGCGACCGTCTGCTGCGGCTTGGCATGGACGTGCCGCTTGTCGGTGACTTTCACTATATCGGGCATAAGCTGCTCGCCGATCATCCGGCTTGCGCCGAGGCTTTGGCGAAGTACCGCATCAATCCCGGCAATGTCGGTTTCAAGGACAAGAAGGACAAGCAGTTCGGCGATATCATCGAGATGGCGATCCGCTACGACAAGCCGGTGCGCATCGGCGTCAACTGGGGATCGCTCGATCAGGAACTGCTCACCAGCCTGATGGACAAGAACAAGGAAGAGGGCTTTCCGCTGTCCGCCCGTCAGGTGACGCGCGAAGCCATCGTTCAATCGGCGCTGATTTCCGCCGAGCTTGCCGAAGAGATCGGCCTGCCGCGCAACCGCATCATTCTGTCCGCCAAGGTAAGCCAGGTGCAGGACCTGATCGCGGTCTACTCGATGCTGTCGGAGCGCTCCGACCACGCGCTGCATCTCGGCCTCACCGAGGCAGGCATGGGCTCGAAGGGCATCGTCGCCTCTTCGGCTGCCATGGGCTACGTACTCCAGCATGGCATCGGTGATACGATCCGCGTATCGCTGACACCGGAGCCGAATGGCGACCGCACCCGCGAAGTGCAGGTGGCGCAGGAGCTTCTACAGGTTATGGGCTTTCGCCAGTTCATTCCGGTGGTCGCGGCATGTCCGGGATGTGGACGCACGACGTCGACGGTTTTCCAGGAGCTGGCGCAGAACATTCAAAACGATATTCGCAAGAACATGCCGGTCTGGCGTGAGAAATATCCGGGCGTCGAAGCGCTGAACGTTGCCGTCATGGGCTGCATCGTCAATGGTCCGGGCGAGAGCAAGCATGCGGATATCGGTATTTCGCTGCCTGGAACGGGCGAGAGCCCTGCGGCACCCGTCTTCATTGATGGCGAAAAGGCGCTGACCTTGCGCGGTCCGAACATCGCCTCGGACTTCGAGGCACTGGTGACCGACTATATCGAAAAACGTTTTGGCCAAAAGGACGCGGCGGAGTGAGTCTCGACCGTGAAAATGCCCGAATCGCTGTGTTTTACCTCCAGAAACTCACGGAGCAATGATTTCCAATGATCAAGAAGTTTGCTGTTCTTGCGCTTGCCGCAACTTACCTTTCCGCCTGCACCACGACCGATCCCTACACGGGTGAGCAGAAGGTCTCCAATATGGCGGGCGGTGCGGGTCTTGGCGCGCTGGCCGGTGCAGTCGGCGGTCTGGCGATCGGCGGTGGCAATAAGGGCCGCAACGCGCTGATCGGTGCCGGTATCGGCGCGCTCGCCGGCGGTGCGATCGGCGGCTATATGGACAATCAGGAAGCCGAGCTTCGCCAGCAGTTGCAGGGCACCGGCGTCTCCGTCACCCGTCGTGGCGACAGCATCGTTCTTAACATGCCGTCCAACATCACCTTCGCGACGGATCAGGATCAGGTGATCCCGCCATTCTACCCGACGCTGAATTCGGTCGCGATCGTTCTGAACAAGTTCAACAAGACCTATATCGACGTCAACGGCTACACCGACTCCACCGGCAGCCTGAACCATAACCAGCTCCTGTCGCAGCGCCGCGCTGCCTCGGTTGCCAATTATCTCGCAAGCCAGGGTGTCGATCAGCGCCGCATGTCCACCATGGGCTTCGGCCCATCGCAGCCGGTGGCATCCAACGCAACGCCGGATGGCCGCGCCCAGAACCGCCGCGTGGAAGTGCTGATCTCGCCGCTGACGCAGAACGGCTAAAACGCACTAAAAGGCAATCGCGCCTATCGGATTTTAGAAAAGGGCTGCTTCGGCGGCCCTTTTTGTTGTTGGGCAAGCGTGAGAGGCGCTTGCGCTTTCAACTCTTCCGCTCAGCAATGAAGCGGGCCGCCTGTACCAGAATATCTGCCTTCTCTCCATAGGGAGAAAGCAGGTTTGCGGCATCGCGCACCTGCTCCTGAAGTTTCATCCGCGCCCAGTCTTCACCGCGCAGAGCCACCAGCGTGCCCTTGCCGCGGGCGGCATCCTTGCCGGTTGCCTTGCCCATGGTGGCGGCATCGGAGGTGAGATCGAGGAGATCGTCGGCAAGCTGGAAGGCGAGGCCGATCTTTTCTCCGAAGCTTCGCAGCGTCTGCCGGTGGGACGCATCGTTTCCGGCAATGATCGCACCGGCCTCGCAGGCGAAGCGCAGAAGCGCGCCGGTTTTCATAGCCTGCAATGTCACGATACCTTGCTCGTCCGGTGCCCGTTTTTCCGCCGCCAGATCGAGCGCCTGACCGCCTGCCATGCCGCCAATGCCGGCGGCGCGGGAAAGTGCCAGCACGAGTGCCGTCTTCTGGTCGCCGGTTAGCGGTGTTTCGGGAGCCGCGATGATATCGAAGGCGAGTGTCAGCAGGCTATCTCCCGCAAGAATCGCGGTCGCCTCGTCGAACTTCTTGTGCACCGTCGGCTGGCCGCGGCGCAGGTCGTCGTCGTCCATGGCGGGAAGATCGTCATGCACCAGCGAATAGCAGTGAAGGCATTCCAGTGCGGCACCCACACGCAGGGCGGCAGCTTCGTTTCCACCGAGAAGCCGCGCGGTTTCGATGACAAGGAAAGGCCGCAGGCGCTTGCCGCCATTCAGCACGCCATGGCGCATGGCGTCCAGCAGGTTTGCGGGCCGGGCGATCTCGTCGTCACCGACCGTGCCCGTCAGAAGCTCTGCCAGCAGTTTTTCCGTGCTTGCCGCGTTATCGCGCAGCCTGGTTTCGAATGTCATGGCACCGCTTCCTTCCGTCTCGCGGCTGTTTGGCATGGGTAAAAAGGGCTGGCAAATGTTTTGTTAAACCATAATACCAAAGATCACTGATGATGACCCATTCGACCGGCGCCGACGCCTTGGCCTGGAAATCGGCCACCGGAGGGCGTCGAAATCCTCGACCGATGCACAGACATCGCTCTGCGGTTTCTCCTACCCGGATGACCGTTTCCAAGCCATCGCATGGATCATCATCAGTGATCTTTGGTATGGAACTTCATCATCGTGAGTAGCCTTGATGGTGCAAGCGGAATATGAAAGGCTTGATCTGAACGAGCGGGGACGGGATGTGAGCAGTACGCCGGAAAGCGATAGGGAGTACGAAGCGCTTCCCGACGAGGAGAGCAGGCCGAAGGTGGATATCAAGAACCTTGCCAAACGCGTCGGCATGTTCGTGCTCGCTTTGCTGATCCTGCCCTATCTGCTGATCCCTGTTTATGCGCTTCCCTTCATTCGCCCCGTCTCGACGCTGATGCTTGCCGATCTGGTGACGTTTCAGGGCTATGACCGGCAGTGGGTGCCGCTTGAAGACATTTCGCCCCGTCTGATCCAGTCGGTCATGATGTCGGAAGACGGCCAATTCTGCTTCCATCATGGCGTCGACTGGAACCAGATGCAGGATGTCGTCAACGACGCATTGGAAGGTGAGGCCACACGTGGGGCCAGCACCATTCCGATGCAGACCGCCAAGAATCTCTTTCTCTGGAACGGCCGATCCCTTATCCGCAAAGGGCTGGAGCTTCCGCTTGCACTTTTCTCCGACTTCGTCTGGTCGAAGAAGCGGATGATGGAGATTTATCTCAATATCGCCGAATGGGGCCCGGGCATCTACGGTATCGAGGCCGCAGCGCAATACCATTTCAAGGTGCCCGCTTCCAAGCTGACAGCCCGTCAGGCCGCGCTTCTCGCCGTATCCTTGCCAAACCCGATCGATCGCAATGCCAGCAAGCCCGGCCGCGGTATGCAGCGCCTTGCGGGGCTGATCGAGCGCCGGGCCAGAGGCTCCGGCGCTTATGTCGGATGCGTACTGGACTGAACCACCTCACCCCTTGGTAAAGATGTAATCCGTTTCTTGCCGCAGCGTTTCGCCAGGGCGAAGGATGGCCTTGGGGAAGCCTTCGTGGTTGACGGCGTCCGGCCAGATCTGGGTTTCCAGGCAGAAGCCGGCAAAGGGGCCGTAGTGGCGGCCGTCATGACCGGGGACGGCGGTGTTCAGCTTGAAGCCGGAATAGAACTGCACGCCGGGTTCGGTGGTGTGAACTTCGAGCGAAATGCCGGAGGCCGGCGCATGGACGCGGGCGACTTTGCGCTTGGCCACACGCTCTGCGGAGAGGCAGAAATTGTGGTCGTAAAGCACCTGTTCGCCTTGGTCGTCCTTTCGGCTCATCGGCGTCGGCTCACGCAGGTCGAAGACGGTACCGGAAACGGCACGGATTTCACCGGTTGGAATCTGGCGCTCATCGGTCGGTAGATAATGATCGGCGGCGATTTCAATCTGGTGATCGAGTGCGGTTTCAGCACCATCGAGATTGAAATAGGAGTGCTGGCAGACATTGGCGATGGTCGGCAGGTCGGTCGTCGTCTCATACAAGACAGAAAGCACGCCGCCTTCGCGGATCGTGTAAGTTGCCGTTATCGTGCAATTGCCGGGATAGCCAGCGCGGCCGTTCGGATCGATGATCTGCAGCACGACGTGGCTTGGCCCATGTTCCATGATCAGCCAGTTGCGCTTGCCCGTGCCATCGCTGCCGCCATGGAGATGGCTGATGCCCTTTTCGTTGAGCTCGAGTTGGTAGTCCTTGCCGTCGATGGAGAACGTACCGCCACCGATGCGATTGGCGTTTCGGCCCGGCGTAGCGCCGAAGTAGGAGGAGTATTTCGGGTAGTCGTCAAAACCATCGAAGCCGAGCACCAACGGCGGCTGATGACCCTCAAGGCGCAGATCCTGGATGACCGCACCCCAGGTCATCACCTTGGCGGTCAGGCCGCCAGCGGAAATCGTTACCCGCTCGACCTTTTCGCCGGTTGCCGTAAAGCCGAAATTCTCCCGTGCGCCTGCTTCGCTCATCCCGAATGCTCCCTATCGCTTGCGATTTGTGCGGGACGTTGCGTCATTTTAGCGTCTGGCGCAACGCCGCAATGTCAAATTCGTCACGGCTCTTGATCAGCCGGTCGTCTTTGCCGATCTCGGCGAGTTCGTAAGGTGTCGTCTGGTAGATCTCGTTGATCCAGTTGCCGAAGAACAGATGGGCATGGCTGCGCCAGCGGTTGAGCGGCGTCAGCGCCGGGTCGTTATGCGGGAAGTAGTCATGCGGCAGCTTGATTGGCACGCCGGAATTCACGTCGCGGAAATATTCGTCTCCGAGCGACGTGGAATCATATTCCACATGGTTGAACATGTAGAGGCGCTTGCCGCGCTTCTCATGCACCAGGCACACGCCCATTTCCTCGGATTCCATCAGGATTTCCAGGTCGGGATGCTTCTCGATATCGGCGCGGCGCACTTCCGTCCAGCGGGACACCGGCACCTGGAAGTCGTCGGAGAAGCCGTTCAGATAGATGGAGGCGGGGCAGAGATTGCGGTGGCGATAGACGCCGAAGGCCTTCTCTTTCAATTCGTGCTTCGGCACGCCATGGAAGTGGTAGATTGCCGCCATCGCACCCCAGCAGACATTCAGCGTCGAGTGGACGTTGGTCTCCGTCCAGTCGAAGATCTTCTTCATCTCGTCCCAGTAGGTCACGTCCTCATAGGCCAGCGTTTCCACCGGTGCGCCGGTGATGATGAAGCCGTCGAACTTGCGGTGGCGCACCTCTTCCCACGTCTCGTAGAAGGAAAGCAGATGTTCTTCCGGCGTGTTCTTGGCGCGGTGTCCGCCAATGCGCACCAGTGACAGCTCCACCTGAAGCGGCGAGGCGCCGACGAGTCGGGCCATCTGGATTTCGGTCTTGATCTTGTTCGGCATGAGGTTCAGGAGCCCGATCTGCAGCGGGCGGATATCCTGACGGATCGCCACGGTCTCGGTCATCACCCGCACACCCTCATTCACCAGGGTTTCGAAGGCGGGCAGCGTATCGGGGATCTTGATGGGCATTGCGAACTCTCACGTCCAAAAACAAAAAAACCGGCAGCGAAATCGCGACCGGTCCTCGGAAATTGCCTGTTTCCTCGACCCTTTAGCGACTTCTTTAAAGTGGCTGCAAGCCGGTCGGCAAATCACCACTGGCGGCTGTCATAATCCTCTCTGGCCGAAAAATCAATATCGCCGCCCTTCTGGGCGTTTCCGCCTTTCCTTGAGGGGATGTTTCGCGATAAGGCAGGGCATGACATCGGATCATTTCACCATTCTGCTGGGCGGCGATATTGTCGTGACGGATCGCCTGCACAAGGCGGTTGCAGGATCGCGTGTGATTGCCGCAGACAGCGGCATGAAACATGCCAAGCCACTTGGTCTGAAGCCTGAGCTTTGGGTGGGTGATTTCGACTCTGCCGATGCAGCGCTTGTCGACGAATGGCCAGATGTGCCGCAGCAACCTTTTCCCGCCGCCAAGGGTGAGACCGATGGCGAGATTGCCGTTTCCGAGGCTTTGGCGCGGGGTGCGAAACGATTGACGCTGGTCGGCGCGCTTGCAGGCGAGCGATCCGACCATGCGCAGTTTCATCTGCTCTATGCTGTAGCGCTGGCCGAGCGCGGCTTCAAGGTAACGCTGACTTCCGGCAACGAGGAAGCGTTCCCGTTGCTTGAAGGTGAACTCGTGCTCGATTTGCCGCGCGGCTCGCTATTTTCCGTCGCCGGTTTTACAGTCCTTTCCGGCCTCGACATCGAGAATGCCCGCTACCCTCTCAACGATTTTGCGCTTGCCTTCGGCTCGTCGCGCACTATGTCCAACGTGGCTGAGGGTGACATTCGCCTTCGCCTCAAAAGCGGCAAGGCCATCGTGCTTGCCCGTCCTTACGATCTAACCGGAGCCTGATGCCTTGGCACCCCCCATTCTGAAACTCGACGATATCAAGCTGACCTTTGGCGTGACGCCCCTTCTGGATGGCGCCAACTTACAGGTGGAGCCGGGCGACCGTATCTGCCTCGTCGGCCGCAACGGGTCGGGCAAATCGACGCTGATGAAGATCGCCGCCGGCCTGGTCGAAGCGCAATCGGGCGAGGTTTTTCGTCATCCCTCCGCGACGATCCGTTATCTGGAGCAGGCGCCGGATTTCGGCGCTTACGACACCGTGCAGGCCTATGCCGAATCCGGTCTTGGACCAGGCGACGATCCCTATCGCGTCAGCTATATTCTCGAACATCTCGGTCTGACCGGCCAGGAAAATCCAGCAAGCCTGTCGGGCGGTGAAGCGCGTCGCGCGGCCTTGGCGCGGGTCATGGCGCCGGAGCCGGACATTCTCATGCTGGACGAGCCGACCAACCATCTCGACCTGCCGACCATCGAATGGCTGGAAAGCGAATTGCAGCAGACGCGAAGCGCGCTTGTCCTCATTTCGCATGACCGTCGTTTCCTCGAAAAGGTCTCGACCG
This sequence comes from Agrobacterium sp. SORGH_AS 787, assembly GCF_030819035.1. Classification (NCBI taxonomy): domain Bacteria; kingdom Pseudomonadati; phylum Pseudomonadota; class Alphaproteobacteria; order Hyphomicrobiales; family Rhizobiaceae; genus Agrobacterium; species Agrobacterium sp. SORGH_AS 787. The sequence goes on along the minus strand of NZ_JAUTBG010000002.1, from coordinate 794,153 downwards.
CCACCGTCTGGCTCGACCGCGGCCAGTCGCGCCGTCTCAATCGCGGCTTCGGCCATTTCGAGGAATGGCGCGACAAGGTGCTGGAAGAGGAAGAGCTGGAACAGCACAAGCTTGGCAAGGCCATCGAGCGCGAAGAGCACTGGATGCGTTATGGCGTGACGGCACGCCGCAAGCGCAACATGCGCCGCGTGGGAGAGCTGCGCGACATGCGCGCCGCCTATCGCGGACATAAGGGTCCGCAGGGCACCGTGCAGGCAACCGCAGTCGAAGCGCGCGAATCCGGCAAGCTGGTCATCGAGGCGGAAGCCATCACCAAGGCTTATGGCGATCGCACCATCGTCGCCCCTTTTTCGCTGCGCGTGCATCGCGGCGACTGCATCGGCCTTGTTGGCCCAAATGGTGCTGGCAAGACCACGCTTCTCAAGATGCTGACCGGAGAGTTGGCACCCGACAGCGGCACGGTGAAGCTCGGCACCAATCTGGAAATCGCGACACTCGACCAGAAGCGCGAGGACCTCAATCCGAACGATACGCTGGCGCATTACCTGACCGATGGTCGTGGCGAAAGCCTGCTGGTCAATGGCGAGCAGAAGCATGTGACCGGCTATATGAAGGACTTCCTGTTCCAGCCGGAACAGGCCCGTACGCCGATTCGCAATCTGTCCGGTGGTGAGCGCGCGCGTCTCATTCTGGCGCGGATCCTGGCAAGACCGACCAACCTACTGATCCTCGATGAGCCGACGAACGATCTCGACATCGAGACCCTGGATCTGCTTCAGGAGATCGTCGCAAGCTTCTCAGGCACCGTCATCCTCGTCAGCCACGATCGCGACTTTCTCGATCGTACGGTGACCTCGACGATCGCGCCTGCCAATCCGGATGCGCCGGACGGACGCTGGATTGAATATGCAGGCGGCTATTCCGACATGATGGCGCAGCGCAAGGGTGCGGCAGAAGACAAGAAGCGTTCGGAAAAGCAGGAAAAGGCCAAGGCCTCGGCAAGCGCCGCGACCAGTGCCGAGCCTGCCAAGGCCAGGGGCAAGCTTTCCTTCAAGCAGAAATTCGCGCTCGAAAACCTGCCGAAGGAAATGGAAAAGCTTCAAGGCGAAATTGCCAAGCGCGAAGAGCGCATGGCCGATCCGCAACTTTTCGCCAAGGACCCCGGCGGCTTCAACAAGCTGGCAGACGAGATGGCGAAGCTGCGTGAGAAGCTTGAGGCCATGGAAGAAGAGTGGCTAGAGCTTGAGATGCTGCGCGAAGAGATGGAAGGCTAGGGCGCTTTCCGTCAAGGAATACGCTTCATTTTAGCGCCGTCTTTGACAGGTGCGTGAATATGGGCTTTGCTTTGCTCCAACAGGGAGGAGCCAGCCCATGCGTATGATCTTCGTCAATTTGCCGGTGAAGAATATCGAGATATCGAAAGCCTTCTTCACCGCGCTCGGCTTCAGCTTCAATCCGGAATATTCGGATGAGCGAACGCTGTGCATGATCGTCGAGAAGAACATCTTCGTCATGCTGCTTCAGGAAGAGCGCTTCCGCGATTTCATCAATGGCGAGATCGCCGATGCGAAGAGCAGCACGGAAGTGCTGACCTGTCTCTCGGCGTCCAGCCGTCAGGAGATCGACAGCATGCTAAAGACGGCGCTGTCCTCCGGTGGGCGCGAGTGGAAACCGGTGCAGGATCATGGCTTCATGTATGCCGCAAGCTTTCAGGATCCCGATGGCCATGTATGGGAACTGGTTTACATGACGGAGCAAGCATAGGCGCTTGCCGTCTTGCCAATAACCGATTGTGTCATTACATCTTTTCTCGCTCTAACGGGGTGCTTTGTCGGAAAGACGAGGCTGAGAGGCTTTAGCCAACCCGAAGAACCTGATCCGGTTAACACCGGCGGAGGGATTAGACGGCTTCCATCCAGACGCCTATTCCCGTAACCCATTCGAGAAGGTGTCTGATGTATCGTCGTTTTCTGCTGTCCGGCCTCGTCGCCGCATCCTTCCTCCTGCCGAGCCTTGGTGCTGCGCAGGACAAGAAGGTTCTCACCGTCTACACCTATGAAAGCTTCGTCTCCGAATGGGGTCCAGGCCCCAAGGTCAAGGCGGCGTTCGAGAAGACCTGCGATTGCACCGTCAATTTCGTCGGCGTCGCCGATGGTGTGGCGCTGCTCAACCGCCTGAAGCTGGAAGGTGCCGGCTCCAAGGCGGATGTCGTGGTCGGTCTCGACACCAATCTTATTGCCGAAGCTAAAGACACCGGGCTTTTCGAAGCATCGGGCATCGATGCCTCCGCGGCCAAGGTTCCCGGTGGCTTCAAGGACGATGTCTTCGTTCCCTATGATTACGGGCACTTCGCCGTCGTCTATGACACCCAGACGCTGAAGAACCCGCCAAAGAGCCTGAAGGAACTGGTTGAGGGCGACCCGTCGCAGAAGATCGCCATTCAAGATCCAAGGACCTCGACGCCGGGCCTCGGCCTGCTGCTCTGGGTCAAGTCGGTCTATGGCGACAAGGCGCCGAAAGCCTGGGCAAAGCTCAAGGATCGCGTTTTGACGGTGACCCCCGGCTGGTCGGAATCCTATGGCCTCTTCACCAAGGGCGAAGTGCCGATGGTGCTCTCCTATACCACGTCGCCCGCCTATCACATGGTGTCCGAGCACAGCGAGCGCTATCAGGCTGCAAGCTTCGAGGAAGGCCATTACATTCAGATCGAAGTCGCCGGTCTGTTGAAGAACGCGCCGGAGAAGGAGCTGGGCAAAAAGTTCCTTGCCTTCATCCTGACCCCTGGTTTCCAGGATGCCATTCCGGAAAACAACTGGATGATGCCGGTCACCGCTACGTCGCAGCCGCTGCCGGATGCCTTCAACAAGCTGGTCCAGCCGACCAAGACCTTCCTGATGTCGCCGGAAGAGGTGGCGAAGAACCGTAAGGCCTGGATCGATGAGTGGCTGACCGCGATGAGTGTGAAGTAATATCACGCGGACCCCGCCCGTGATTGCGCGCAGCGACAGAAGATGGTTCCTGATCAGTGGCACGGCGGCTTTCACCGCCGTGTTGCTCTTCATCGGGCTTGCGGTCGCAGCGCTTCTGTCCTTCGATACACAGGCGGCGTCGGGCGCCCTCTTCGATACCTACACGCTGCGCATTCTTCGCTTCACGCTATGGCAGGCGACGCTCTCCACCGTTCTTTCGGTCGCGCTCGGTCTACCGGTCGCCTTGGCGCTCGCTAGACAGAGAGATTTTCCCGGCCGTATCTGGATCATCCGGCTGATGGCGGTGCCCATGGGTCTGCCGGTGATCGTTGGTGCTCTCGGGCTGATCGCCATCTGGGGCAGGCAGGGGCTTCTCAATACGGCACTCCTCTCTGCCGGGGTGGAACAGCCTTTCAGCATTTACGGCCTTTCCGGCATTCTCATTGCCCATGTCTTCTTCAACCTGCCGCTTGCCGTGCGTTTCTTCCTGGCGGGGCTGGAAAGAATGCCCGACGAATATTGGCGCATGAGTGCCGTGCTCGGCATGAATTCCCTCTCCACGTTCCGCTTCATCGAATGGCCGGTGGTACGGCGGCTGGTGCCGGGTGTGGCGGGCCTGATCTTCATGCTCTGCGCCACGAGCTTCACGCTCGTCCTGCTGCTCGGCGGCGGTCCGGCTGCGACCACGATCGAAGTGGCGATCTATCAGGCGCTGCGCTTCGATTTCGATCCGCCACGTGCCATAGCACTCTCGCTAATGCAGATTGCGATGACCGGCCTGCTTCTCGTGCTGCTCTCGTTTCTGCCGGGTGCGGAAGCGGAGGGTCAGACGCAGAGCCAGACGGTTCGTCGTTTCGATGCCGCTCGCCCGTTGGCGCGTCTTTGGGATGGGCTTGTCATTGTTCTTGCGATGCTGCTGGTCGGGTCGCCGCTGATAGCGGTCGCAGTCTCCGGGCTGACTGCCGATCTGGGGCGTCTTTTGAGCGCCGAGGTGTTTCGACGCGCGGCGATCACCAGCCTGTCGATTGCCCTTCTCTCGGCATCGCTCTCGGTCCTTATTTCCGTGGCGCTTATTCGGGCGCGCCAGGCGATTGCAGATCGCCGCGAGCCGGGGCGGGGCGCGAGGGTTCTTTCGGCGATGCTGGGTGGCGGCGCTTCGATGGTGCTTCTGGTGCCACCCGTGGTGCTTGGCAGTGGCTGGTTCCTGCTGTTGCGTTCTTTCGGCGATGTGTCCGTCTTCGCGCCATTTCTCGTGGCGCTCATCAACATGCTGGTGGCCTTGCCCTTTGCCATGCGTGTTCTGGAACCTGCATTCACCACACATCAGGCGAGAACCGGCAGACTAGTTGCCAGCCTAGGGCTTAGCGGTTTTTCCCGCTTTCGCCTGATCGATCTCCCGGTCCTGTGGCGGACCTTCGCCATGGCCTTTTCCTTCGCCATGGCGCTGTCGCTCGGTGATCTCGGGGCCGTCGCTCTCTTCGGGTCCGAAAGCTTCGTCACCTTGCCGTGGCTGGTCTATAGCAATATGGGCAGCTACCGCACCAATGATGCAGCGGGTTATGCCTTCATCCTTGGCGTTATTTGCCTCATCCTCGCGGCAGGCGGCGTGTCGCGCCAATCCGAGAGAGCGAAAATAGCAGCATGAAAAGCGATCGAGTAAACGTCACGCTGGAACAGGTATCGCTGCAGCTTGGACAGCAGGCGTTCTTCCTTGATACGTCCTTCGAGGAAGCGAAGGTGACGGCGGTCGTCGGTCCTTCCGGGTCGGGCAAGTCGACGCTTCTCAACCTTGTAGCGGGCTTTGAAAAGCCGGCGAGCGGTCGCGTGCTGATTGGGCTTGAGGATGTCAGTGGACGCGATCCGGCCGAACGCCCGATCTCGCTGATCTTTCAGGATAACAACCTCTTCGCCCATCTCGATATCGCCACCAATATCGGTCTCGGCATCAGTCCATCGCTCCGTTTGACCAGCGAAGACAAGGCCAAGATTGCGTCAGCGCTGGAACGCGTGGGGCTTGCGGGTTTTGAAAAGCGGCTGCCATCCAGCATGTCCGGCGGCGAACGTCAGCGTGCGGCGCTGGCGCGGGCACTTGTTCGCCAACGGGCCGTCATGTTGTTGGACGAACCCTTTGCAGCACTCGATCCGGGCTTGCGTGCCGGCATGGCGGGGCTGTTGAAAGACCTGCAATCGGAAAACGGCAACACGGTCCTTCTCGTGACCCATCACCCGGACGATATTCGCCGTCTTGCCGATGCCGTGGTGTTTCTGTCGGATGGCAAGATCCTGTTTCAGGGAACGACGGAGGCCTTCTTTTCCGCCACAGACATTCCCGAGGTCGGCGCCTTCCTCCAGAAGTAGTGCGTTGCCGTGCCACAATTTGGACGCGGCGCAATGTCAATCCTGCAAATAGACAGTGAAGGTGCGTATTTTTTGCACTTGCCAATTAGGCTCAACTATTTGAGACATATATAGAGAACGTCTTTTGTCAGGGTCTTTCCGCAGCATAGATCGTTTTTGGGATCGTTTTGGATGTTCAGGCATTCTGGTGCCTGTGGGGTTTAAGCTGATATTCTGGTCTGCATATAACGGATGATCAGGAACGTTTGGAGCGGACTGGCGGTATGATGACGCGTGTGAAGGCCGTAAATGGCCGCTCCGGTCACAATGAGGAAAGACGGTCGGGATCGCGGCGGGGCATCGTAGCTCTCGGTGCCGCAGCATTGTTGCTGTCCTCATGCCAGTCGCTGTTCAGTCCCGCCTATCAGTCGACGCTGAAGCCTTCCGACAACCCGCAGACCGTGGAAGAGGTGCAGAAGAACGATCCGCGCGCGCAGATGGGGGCGCGTGAGCATCCGCGCATCGTTGCAAGCTATGGCGGCGAATATCACGACGAGAAGACCGAGCGTCTGGTGGCCCGCATCACCGGGGCGCTGACGGCGGTGTCGGAAAATCCGCAGCAATCCTATCGCATCACCATTCTGAACTCCCCAGCCATCAACGCTTTCGCGCTGCCGGGCGGCTATCTCTATGTCACACGTGGCCTGCTTGCGCTTGCCAATGACGCTTCTGAAGTGGCCGCCGTGCTGTCGCACGAGATGGGCCACGTGACTGCCAATCACGGCATCGAGCGCCAGCGCCGCGAAGAGGCGGAAGTCATTGCCAGCCGCGTCGTGGCGGAGGTGCTGTCCAGCGATCTTGCCGGCAAGCAGGCGCTCGCACGCGGCAAGCTTCGGCTTGCGGCCTTCTCGCGCCAGCAGGAATTGCAGGCGGACGTGATCGGCGTGCGGATGCTGGGGGAGGCGGGTTATGATCCTTACGCTTCGCCGCGCTTCCTCGATTCCATGGCGGCCTATGCGCGCTTCACCTCGGCCGATCCCGATAGCGACCAGAGCCTCGACTTCCTGTCGAGCCACCCCAATACGCCGCAGCGCATCGAGCTTGCCAAGCGCCATGCCCGCGCCTTCGGCCAGGAAGGCCAGGTGGGCGACAAGGGCCGCGACTGGTTCCTCACCGGCATCGACGGCCTGCTTTATGGCGATAGCCCGCAGGAGGGCTATGTCCGCGGCAATACGTTCCTGCACGGCAATCTCGGCATTCGCTTCGATGTGCCGGAAGGCTTCCAGATCGACAACAAGGTGGAAGCGGTTCTCGCAACCGGCCCTGGCGATATGGCGATCCGCTTCGATGGCGTGGCCGATCCCAAGCAGACCAGCCTGCCCAACTATCTGACGAGTGGCTGGGTGGCCGGCTTGATACCGGATACGGTGCGGGAAATTCAGGTGAACGGCCTGCCTGCGGCAACGGCGCGCGCCAGCGCCGACAAGTGGGATTTCGACGTCACCGTCATTCGCGTCGGCGACCAGATATTCCGTTTCCTCACCGCTGTGCCGAAAGGCAGCGCGCAGTTGGAAACGGTTGCGAACTTGCTGCGCTCCAGCTTCCGCAAGATGACGCCTGCCGAAATTTCCGCGCTGAAGCCGCTTCGCGTTCGTGTCGTTACCGTCAAGCCCGGCGAAACCGTTGCCTCGCTTGCCGCGCGGATGATGGGTACGGATCGCAAGCTGGAACTGTTTCGCGTGCTGAATGCGCTGAGCACCACGGCCTCGGTCGAGCCGGGTCAGCGGGTCAAGATCATTTCAGAGTAAGTGAAGTCTCGTCGGGAAGCGTTCTCAGTTACCCGCCTGCGTCAGACGGAGGGAACGTCGAACACTTCGCCCGGGCGCATCGGGCGGAACCTGTCTTTGGTCACACTCTGGTTTTTCAACGCCGCTTCGAGCGCGATTATGGGCGCGTCGATCGCCTCATCGGTCAATTGCACCGTGCCCCAATGGTGGCCGCAGGCGTAAGCCGCGTTGCAGATCTTCATGCCTTCCACCGCTTCTGCCGGATTTTGATGCTGGCCCTTCATGAACCAGCGCGGCTCGTAGGCGCCGAAGGGCAGGTTGGCGAGGCGGAAACTGCCATGCTTCTTGGCGGCGGCGTGGTAGTTCAGCCCGCTGTGAAAGCCGGTATCGCCGATATGGTAGATCTTGCCGCCGGGCGTCTCGATGACGAAGGCGGCCCAGAGCGCCATGCGCCTGTCGTTCAACCCGCGTGCCGACCAGTGGTGGCAGGGTTCGAAATGGACTTTGATGTCGGGGCTGACGGCAATCGCATCGCCCCAGTCTCCGACCGAAATCTTCGCCGCCTGCACCTTGGTGCGGATGATCGCGTCATTGCCGAGCGGCGTGACGAAATGCGGCTTGTGCTCGACATGCAGCCTGTGCAGCGTTTCGAGATCAAGATGGTCGTAGTGATTATGCGTGACCAGAACGAGATCGATCGGCGGCAGGTCCTCGAAGCGGATGCCGGGCGGGTTGACGCGCTTTGGCCCGATAAAGCTGAACGGACTTGTGCGCTCCGACCAGACCGGATCGATCAGAATATTCAACCCTGCCGTCTGGATGAGGAAGGAGGCGTGGCCAACAAAGGTGACGCGTAGATCATTGCCCTCGACGCGGGCCTCTGGCTTGGCTGTCGGATAGGGGCTTGGATAGTTCTCCGGCCACTCAGCTCTGTGGCCGTTGAAGCGCCATTTCATCAGGTCGCCAAAACCATTCGGCTGTTCGCCGTTGGGATTGAAGAATCTCACGCCGTCGAAATGATCGGAGGCGGGGCCGTTGTAATAAGCGCTGGCGTAGGAGCGGCTGGCAAAAATGCCGCCGCTGCCGAGCAGCAGGCCAGCAATGGCGGAGAGGCGAAAGAAGTTTCGACGGTTCATGATGTAAGCTATAGGAAGAGGATAGATAAACGACAAGCGCCATACTCGTCGAAGAAGCGTCTACAATGTCGTCCGTTTGAAGGCGTTTTCGCCAAAACACCGGACTTGCCTTGACTTTGGCGCGCATTTCCTGTTTATCCCGCCCGATCAGCTGGCAGTTTCAAGACTCCAAGCCACCGACCGGGACCCGTCAAGGTATAAAGAGATCCCGGAGGTCAACACCCGACAGCGCGACGCGCCCTCGGGTGCTTTTTGGCTTTGCCCATTTCCGGGCGTCTTGTTTTTGCCAGCAAAAGCACCGACGTTTCGGGAAACCGAAACGAAGAAGGAAGAACAGATGTTTGAAAACCTCCAGGACCGCCTTGGCTCCATTTTGAATGGACTGACCGGCCGTGGCTCGCTTTCGGAAGCCGATGTTTCCGCAGCGCTGCGTGAGGTTCGCCGTGCGCTTCTGGAAGCGGACGTGGCGCTGGAAGTCGTTCGTACCTTCACCGAAAAGGTGCGCGAAAAGGCGGTTGGCGCTTCTGTCCTGAAGTCCATCAAGCCCGGCCAGATGGTCGTCAAGATCGTCCATGACGAGCTTGTTGAAATGCTGGGCTCGGAAGGTGTTTCGGTCGATCTGCATGCGCCGGCACCCGTCGTCATCATGATGGTGGGTCTGCAGGGTTCGGGTAAGACGACCACCACCGGCAAGATTGCCAAGCGTCTGACGGATCGCGAGAAGAAGAAGGTGCTGATGGCATCTCTCGACACGCGCCGCCCCGCCGCCCAGGAGCAGCTGCGCCAGCTTGGCGTGCAGACCGGCATCGATACGCTGCCGATCGTTGCCGGCCAGTCGCCGACCGATATCGCCTCGCGCGCCGTCCAGGCGGCCAAGCTTGGCGGCCATGATGTCGTGATCCTCGATACCGCCGGTCGTACCCACATCGACGAGCCGTTGATGCTGGAAATGGCCGACATCAAGAAAAAGGCCAATCCGCACGAAATCCTGCTGGTTGCCGACAGCCTGACCGGTCAGGATGCCGTCAATCTGGCGCGCAATTTCGATGAACGTGTCGGCATTACCGGCCTTGTGCTGACCCGTATGGATGGCGATGGTCGTGGCGGCGCAGCGCTTTCCATGCGTGCCGTCACCGGCAAGCCGATCAAGCTGATTGGTACCGGCGAGCGGATGAACGAACTGGATGAGTTTCATCCACGCCGTATCGCAGACCGCATTCTCGGCATGGGCGATATCGTCTCGCTGGTCGAAAAGGCTGCAGAGAATATCGATGCGGAAAAAGCCCGCGCCATGGCCGAGAAGATGGCCAAGGGCAAGTTCGACCTCAACGATCTGGCCGATCAGCTGCGCCAGATGCAGAAGATGGGCGGCATGGGCGGCATCATGGGTCTGATGCCCGGCATGGCCGGCATGAAGGACAAGATGGCGTCCGCCGGTTTGAACGACAAGATGTTCGACCGTCAGCTGGCGATCATCTCGTCGATGACCAAGGCTGAGCGCGCCAACCCGGATATTCTCAAACACAGCCGCAAGAAGCGCATCGCTGCCGGTTCCGGCACGGATGCTGCCGAAATCAATAAGCTCTTGAAGATGCATCGCGGCATGGCCGACATGATGAAAGCCATGGGCGGCAAGGGCAAGGGCGGCATCATGACGCAGATGATGGGCGGTCTTGCTGGCAAGATGGGTCTCGGTGGCATGGGCGGCATGCCCGATCTCGCCAATATGGACCCCAAGCAGCTTGAAGCGCTGCAGAAGCAGGCGGAAGCCGCAGGTCTTGGCAAGCCGGGTGCTCTGCCTCCGGGTCTTGGTGGGTTGCCGGGCGGATTGCCTGGCCTCGGTGGTGGCAAGCTGCCGGGTCTCGGCGGTCTTCCGGGTCTTCCCGGTTTTGGCAAGAAGAAGTGAGGCCACCCGTGACCACGACAGACGTCAAACAGAAACTCGCTGAATACCGCCAGTCCATCGACAATGTCGATGCCGCTCTGGTGCACATGCTGGCCGAACGCTTCCGCTGTACCAAGGCGGTGGGCGTGTTGAAGGCCACCCACGATTTGCCGCCGGCGGACCCGGCGCGCGAAGAATACCAGATCGAACGCCTGCGCCGCCTGGCCAAGGACGCCAATCTGGATCCGGATTTCGCCGAGAAGTTCCTGAACTTCATCATCAAGGAAGTCATCCGGCATCATGAAGCCATTGCCGCTGAACACAACGGCACAGAAAAGACCGCCTGACCGGCGGGCAAGCCATTATAAGGAGAACTCACATGGCACTGAAAATTCGTCTCGCACGCGGTGGTTCCAAGAAGCGCCCGTACTACCAGATCGTTGTTGCTGACGCCCGCAGCCCGCGCGACGGCCGCTTCCTCGAGAAGGTCGGTTCCTGGAACCCGATGCTGCCGAAGGACAACGCTGATCGCATCCAGATCAACGGCGACCTCGTCAAGGAATGGATCGCAAAGGGTGCACAGCCGACCGACCGCGTTCTGCGCTTCCTCGCAGAAGCCGGCATTGCAACGCGCGACGCGCGCAACAACCCTGAAAAGGCAAAGCCAGGCAAGAAGGCTCTCGAGCGCGTTGCCGAGAAGAAGCAGAAGGCTGAAGACGCCGCTGCTGCTGCCGCTGAAGCCGCTGCTGCAGAATAAGTCTGGTTTATCCTGATAGAAACGGGTGGCACGGTTTCCGCGCCACCCGTTTTCATGTTTAATTCCCATGGACTTGGCGGTAGATCAGCCAGGTACTAAAACGATACGCGCACAACGCGACAACGGACGGTTCAATGGCAAAGCTGGAAAACCCCATTCTCATGGCCAAGATCGGCGCAGCCCAGGGCTTGCGCGGCGAAGTGCGGGTCAGCTCCTATACCGACGATCCCCTGGCGCTTGGTGATTACGGCAATCTGGTTGCCGCCGATGGGCGCGTGTTTGAAATTCTCGAAGTGCGCCAAGGCAAGAATGTCGTCATCGTGCGCTTTCGCGGTATCAATGACCGCAACGCCGCTGAAGCGTTGAACGGGCTTGAGCTCTTCGTCGATCGCGACAACCTGCCTGACGAAGATCTGGACGAGGACGAGTTCTTCTACACCGATCTCGAAGGCCTCGACGTGGTGGACGCCGAGGGCAAGAGCTACGGTTCTGTGAGTGCCGTCTATGATTTTGGCGCAGGCGATCTGCTTGAGTTGAAGGGTGCGGGACGTCGTCCGGCGCTTATCCCCTTTACCGAGGCTGCCGTTCTCGAAATCGATCTGGAGGGCGGAAAGATCCTGATCGATCCCTTTGCCGCCGGGCTGATCGACAATCCGGAAGACGGCAAGGACGATCCCGATCATCCGATCTTCGGCAAGGGCAAGAAGTAAGCCGATGAGCTTCAAGGCAACCGTGCTGACGCTCTACCCGGAAATGTTTCCGGGGCATCTGTCCTATTCTCTGGCGGGCAAGGCGCTGGAGCGCGGCCAATGGCAGATGGAGCCGGTGCAGATCCGCGATTTTGCCACCGATAAGCATCGCAGTGTCGATGACACCCCAGCAGGAGGCGGTGCTGGCATGGTGCTCAAACCCGATGTGTTGGCAGCGGCGATTGACGCAGTGTCGGAGGGTGATGTCCGTCCACGTCTGTTGATGAGCCCGCGTGGCAAGCCGCTGACGCAGGAGCGTGTGCGCGAGCTTGCGGCGGGCGAGGGCGTCATCATTGTCTGTGGTCGCTTCGAGGGCGTGGACCAGCGGGTGATCGACGCGCGTGGCCTCGAAGAGGTCTGCATCGGCGACTATATTCTTTCGGGCGGTGAGCCCGCAGCGCTGACGCTTCTCGATGCGGTGGTGCGCATTCTGCCGGGCGTGATGGGCAACGATCTGTCCGGTGTGCATGAAAGTTTCGAAGGCGGACTGCTCGAGCATCCGCACTACACAAGGCCGCAGGTCTGGGAAGGCCGGGATATTCCCGCCGTTTTGACGTCGGGCAATCACAAGCTGATCGACACGTGGCGGCATGAGCAGGCGCTGGCCCTGACGAGAGAGCGCCGCCCGGATTTGCTGGCCGAAACTCAAGCGGTGAAGAAGTAGTAGCTCGTCAGCAATAGCCCGACCGTGATCACCAATGCTCGGATGATCCATTGTGGAACGCGGCGGGCAAGATAGACGCCACCATAGCCGCCGAGCGCAGAGGCGGGGATCATGATCAGCGCCGCGTGCCAGGCGACAACACCACCGCCGACGAAGACAACGATGGCAACGGCCGCAATGACAACCGCCAGCAGGTTCTTCAGCGCGTTCAGATGATGATAGGTTCCGCCTGCGGTCAGGCCGAGCACTGCGAGCATCATGATACCCATGCCGGCACCGAAGAATCCGCCATAGATCGAGGTGAAGAACTGGCCGATCAGGCTCGCGACATTGCTTTTCGGATGCTCTTCACTCGAGCGCGGACGAAGCCAGGGACCGGCGGCAAAGAGCGCGGTTGCGGCAAGCAACAGCCACGGCACTAACTGGCGGAAGGAGGGGTTGTCGAGCGACAGCAACAGCAGTGCGCCACCGGTTGAACCGAGGATGGAGAGGACCGCGAGCAGGACGGCACCCCTCCAATGGGCACGGATTTCCGGCCAGTAGGCGATCACCGACGTAACGTAGCCTGGAAACTGGACGATGGAGGAGGTGGCATTGGCCGAGATCGGTGCGATACCCGCCACCGTCATGGCGCCGAAGGTCAGGAAGGTGCCGCCACCTGCAATGGCATTGACGGCGCCGGACAGGAAGCCGCTGACGAACAACAGTAGAATGATAGCAATGGACATGGCCCCTCCCCGAGCGTTCCATCTCCCATATAAGCAGTTGCCATTTCCTACAATCAGGTGGCGGCCGACAAAATATTGTCATGAAAGGGATGACAAAGCGGCCATCTTGCTGTATTGGCCCGCGTGGAATTGGGCTTATGCCCATTAACCGCAAGCAAAGAATGGCGAACCCGCTCCTGCCGCAAGGCATAATTCCAAGGACAGGATCCAAGGAATGATCTCGTTGAGCGCTCTGGCTGTTTCAGAAGAACTCAGAGGTTAACATGACCAACATTATTGCACAGCTGGAAGCCGAACAGGCCGCCAAGATCGAAGCGAAGCGCAAGCTTCCTGAATTTTCTCCTGGCGACACCGTTCGCGTCAACGTGCGCGTTACCGAAGGTAACCGTACCCGCGTACAGGCTTACGAAGGCGTCGTTATCGCTCGCTCCGGCGGCGGTCTTAACGAGAACTTCACCGTTCGCAAGATCTCCTACGGCGAAGGCGTAGAGCGCGTATTCCCGGTTTACTCTCCGCTGGTTGAAGGCGTTGAGATCGTTCGCCGTGGTAAGGTTCGCCGCGCGAAGCTCTACTACCTGCGCGACCGTCGCGGCAAGTCCGCTCGTATCGTTGAAGACACCGGCGTTCGCGCTCGCAAGCTCAACGATGCCGAGCGTCAGGCTGCTGCCGACGAAAAGGCACGTATCGAAGCTGAAAAGGTTGCAGCAGCACAGGCTCTGGCCGCCGAAAAGGCAGCAGCAGAAGCCGCTGAAGCCAAGGCAGCTGAAGAAGCTGCAGCAGCAAAGGCTGCTGAAGGTGCAGCTGAATAAGCTTTTCCCTTTGGGATTATCGAAAAGGCGGTCTTCGGGCCGCCTTTTTTGTTGTCGGGTTTTGCTGCGTCGCGCGCCACCCGGCGTTCTATGGCGACGTGCGGTCAAGAGACTTGGTGGCATTCTAACAAACCCCGCTTTCTTGAAACGCATGTCTCTTGCGCGGCGGCTTTAAAGCGTGTCAGTTTCTGACCTTCTTTTCAGGAGACCGCCATTGTTCAGACGCTCGTTTTTCATCGCCATCGCCGCCACGCTATTATCACCAGTCCTCGCATCGGCGGCCGGTCTGCCGGATCTGAAGGGTCGCGAGATCGTCGTGGTGACGGAGAATGCCTATCCGCCGCTGCAATTCGTCGACCCGAAGACGGGCAAGCCGATCGGTTGGGAATATGACGCGATGAACGAGATCGCCAAGCGGCTGAATGCGAAGGTCGAGTATCAGAACGCATCCTGGGATGCGATGATCCCGGCGGTTTCTGCCGGGCAGTACGACATCGGCATGACCGGCATCAGCATCAAGGAGGATCGCAAGGAGAAGGTGGATTTCTCCGATCCCTACATGCGCTCGGAAATGTTCATGCTGGTGCGCGCAGACGAGACGCGCTTTACCGACGCCAAGAGCTTTGCGGCTTTCGATAAGGGCTTGATCGGCGCGCAGGCTGGCACAACGCCCTTCTATACGGCTATCTACGATATCCTGGATGGCAATGAGCAGAACCCGCGCGTCAAGCTGATGGAGACCTTTGGCGCCACCGTGCAGGCGCTGCGCACCGGCGATGTCGATCTGGTTTTGACCGACGGCGTTGCGGGCAAGGGCTATGTCGATTCGTCGAATGGCACGTTGAAGCTGATCGGTGGGCCGCTCGGTGGCGACGATTTCGGCTTCATCTTCAAGAAGGGCTCCGATCTCGTGGCACCCGTCAATGCTGCGATTGCTGCCTTGAAGGCCGATGGCACCTTTGCCGCGCTCGATAAGAAGTGGTTCCTGGACTACAAGCTTGGCGAATAAGCGAATGCGCATGTCATCGCCTTGGAGCGTTCCGGCGTGAACCGTCCGCAATCCAAACATGCAGCGGATGATTTTCCCTGGTGGCTGGTGGCGCTGGTCGGTATCGGCACCATTCTTGCCGTAGTGATTGCCGTCAATGGCATCTATGCGCAGGTCTTCACCACGGTGATCAATGGCATCGGCATGACGATCTTCGTCACGCTGGTGGCCTTCTTTCTTGCCTGCCTCTGGGGCCTGCTGATTGCCCTTCTCGGCATGGCCGATACCATTGTGCTGCGGCAGGTTGCGCGTTTCTATATCGAAACCATGCGCGGCATTCCGATCCTTGTCGTGCTGTTCTACATCGCCTTTGCTGGCGCGCCGTTGCTGATTGATTTCGTCAATTGGCTGATGACGCCGTTGATTGCTGCGGGTTGGGTCGAGCTGGTCATCGTGCGCGACTTCTCGCTGATGTGGAGGGCGGTCCTGGCGCTGATGCTATGCTACGGGGCATTTCTCGCCGAAATCTTTCGTGCTGGTATCGAGGCTGTCGATCAAGGGCAGATCGAGGCGGCAAAGGCGCTCGGGCTCAGCCGCTATCAGCGCTTTCGTCTGGTTGTCTTTCCGCAGGCGGTGCGCACGATCTTTCCGCCGCTCTCCAATGATTTCGTTTCGATGGTGAAGGATAGCTCGCTGGTCTCGGTGCTGGGTGTCGCGGATATCACGCAGCTCGGCAAGGTCTATGCGGCAGGCTCCTTCCGCTTCTTCGAGACCTATTCCATCGTCGCTTACGTCTATCTGATCCTGACGCTTGGGCTGTCGCTGATCCTGCGGCGCATCGAAAAAGGGATGCGCCGCAAGCAGGGGCGTTGAGGGCCTCAGGCCTTCAAATTCGGCTGCGAGGTGATCTGCCTGGCGATCATGCGTCCGGCGATGATCACGAGCACACCGGCAATCGCGAGGCAGGCCGAGAGGAAGAACATCGGGGCGATGGTGCTTCCCGTCTCATCGCGGATCCAGGGAACGACGTTCTGGGCGACGAAACCGCCGAGATTGCCGACCGAGTTGATCGCGGCGAGACCTGCGGCTGCACCTGCACCCTTTAGGAAGCGACCGGGAAGGCTCCAGAACACCGGCTGTCCGGCAAAGATGCCAGCGGCTGCGATGCAGAGGAAGGCGAACTGCGCGACAGGCGATGTCATCAGAGCAGACATCAGCAGGCAGAAGGCGCCAACGAAGGCAGGCACGACGATATAGGTGATCTTCTTCTCGGAGCGATCGGCAGCTGATGGCACCAGATAGAGGGCAACGGCAACGATCAGCCAAGGGATGATATTGATGAAGCCATTTGCGGTGTTCGACACGCCGAAGCTTTTGACGATGGTCGGCAGCCAGTAGCTCAGACCATAGGCGGCCAGCGGAAAGCCGACATAGCAGAGCGACATGAAGAGGACGCGCGGATTGATCAGCGCGCGGAAACCGTCCTCTGCATGTTCGTCCATGCCGGAGTTCTCCGAAGCGATGCGCTTGTTCAGCCAGTCCTTCTCGTCCTGCGACAGGAATGCAGCCGTTTCCGGCTTGTCGTCGAGATAGAAGATGGTGACGATACCCGCAATCACGGCCGGAATGCCAGTGGCAAGGAAGACCCACTCCCAGCCTGCATAGCCCCATAGCCCGTCCAGATCGAGCAACATGCCGCCAAGCGGTGCGCCAACGGCATTGGCGAGCGCGGAGAAGATCATGAACAGACCGACCATGCGGCCGCGATAATCGCGCGGGAACCAGAGGGTCAGGAGATAGAGGACGCCGGGGAAGAAGCCAGCCTCGCAGACGCCGAGAAGGAAGCGCAGGATATAGAACATCGTGGGGCTGCTCGTATAGGCGAGCGCAATGGTCACAAGGCCCCAGGAAATGATGATGCGGGCAAACCAGAGCCTGGCGCCGAAGCGATTGAGCAACAGGTTGCTCGGCACTTCGAAGATGAAATAGCCGATGAAGAACAGCGACGCGCCAAGGCCATAGGCATATTCGCTGAGACCCAGATCGCCGACCATTTGCAGTTTAGCGAAGCTGACATTCTGACGGTCGATATAGGCGATGAGATAGAGAAGCCCAAGAAACGGCATCAGTCGCCATGTGATTTTTGAGATAAGTGCTTTTTCAGATACCAAGATGTACCCCTCCCTGTCGGCAGCACGCCGAGGCGCCGCCCGATTTGACGAGACCGGCTCTCACGGCATCGTGAGAAAGCGGTTTCGGTGCCGTCCTAAAACGCGTCGCGATCCTTCGGATTCGCTCGTCACGCTTTAGGTCCTTCTTTTGCCGCATGTCGTTATCGCAAAACCGGTGACCACTTTTGCGCGACGTCCTCTAACGTTTCACACGAGACTTTTATCCCGCCCACAACGCCCGGCATTTTTTTGCGTTGCACAAGAGAGATTCCTTAAATACGGGCCGGGCGGTTTTCAATCGCAAAGCGCCATGTTGCTGTTGAAAAGCCGATCTGCTATGAGAGACGCATGGGATCGAAATTCGGATGTCTCGCGCCAAACATTTTCGTGCTGCAGGATCACAAGCGTCTGCCGGCACGATTTTTCGCGCGTGTTTCCGGCGCGTTCAACGGCCGACTTACGTTCGCCTGATGGCCTGAAAAGGCTGTCGGCCTTTACTCCACATCCCCCAATTTCCTTTTTGACATTCGAATGGATAAAGCCATGAGCGCACCGCGTACTCTGTATGATAAAATCTGGGATGATCACGTCGTCAACCGCGATCCCGATGGAACCTGTCTTCTCTATATCGACCGTCACCTGGTCCATGAAGTGACATCGCCGCAGGCCTTCGAAGGCCTGCGCATGGCCGGTCGTCCGGTTCACTCGCCCACCCGCACGCTCGCCGTCGTCGACCATAACGTTCCCACGACCGCCGACCGTCTGGAAGGCATCAAGAACGAAGAGAGCCGCATTCAGGTGGAAGCGCTGGCGCAGAACGCCAAGGAGTTCGGCCTCGAATATTATTCCGAGCGCGACAAGCGTCAGGGCATCGTTCATATCGTCGGACCGGAGCAGGGCTTCACCCTGCCGGGCATGACGATCGTTTGCGGGGATAGCCACACCTCCACCCATGGCGCTTTCGGCGCCTTGGCGCATGGTATCGGCACCTCCGAAGTCGAACACGTGCTGGCAACCCAGACGCTGATCCAGAAAAAGGCCAAGAACATGCTGGTGCGTGTGGATGGCAAGATTCCGGACGGTGTTACGGCAAAGGACATCATTCTCGCCATCATCGGTGAGATCGGCACGGCTGGCGGCACGGGCCACGTCATCGAATTTGCCGGTGAGGCGATCCGTTCGCTGTCGATGGAAGGTCGCATGACCGTCTGCAACATGACGATCGAAGGCGGCGCGCGCGCTGGCTTGATCGCACCGGACGAGACGACCTTCGATTACATCAAGGACAAGCCGCGTGCGCCGAAGGGCGAGACGCTGGAACAGGCCATTGCCTATTGGAAGACGTTGAAGTCGGATGAGGGTGCCCATTACGACAAGGTTGTCATTCTGGATGCCGCCAACCTGCCGCCGATCGTTTCCTGGGGTTCGTCTCCGGAAGACGTGGTTTCGGTGCAGGGTATCGTGCCGAACCCGGACGATATTGCCGACGAGAACAAGCGCAATTCCAAGTGGCGTGCGCTCGACTATATGGGCCTCAAGCCCGGAACCAAGATGACCGATATTGCTATCGATCGTGTCTTTATCGGCTCCTGCACCAATGGCCGCATCGAGGATCTGCGCGCTGCCGCCAAGATCGTCGAAGGCCGCAAGGTCGCACCGACCGTTTCGGCCATGATCGTTCCAGGCTCGGGTCTCGTCAAGGAACAGGCGGAGAAGGAAGGCCTGGACAAGATCTTCCTCGAGGCTGGTTTTGAATGGCGCGAGCCGGGCTGCTCCATGTGCCTGGCGATGAATGACGACCGTCTGGCACCCGGTGAGCGTTGTGCCTCCACCTCCAACCGCAACTTCGAAGGCCGTCAGGGCTACAAGAGCCGCACACATCTGGTCTCTCCTGCCATGGCGGCGGCAGCGGCCGTTGCGGGCCATTTCGTCGACGTGCGTGAATGGCAGTAAGCACTGCTTGATGCTTAGGCTCCCAAGGTCTTTGGGAGCTGACACAGCTTCGCGCCCTCCGTCGTCATCCTCACCCTTGAGGCGAGGATAGATGGCACATGTGAGGAGCGAAATCGTCGATCCTCGGCTCAAGGCCGAGGATGCGGCAGAGGGTGGGGTGGCTCGTGGTCACCAACTGACATCTGGTCATGCCCCTGAGCGAGTGGTACCACGCCCAATCGCACTTGGTTTTCCCGCACCCAGACTGGTAATTCCCCCGCAATTCCGCCATATAGAGGCGAATTAGGCGCCGCTTGCGCGCGCCCATCTCGGACAAGGTCAGGCACATGACACAGACGGTCGAATTCGCGAAGATGAACGGGCTTGGCAACAAGATCCTGGTTGTCGACATGCGCGGCCGCAAAGACATGGTCTCGCCGCAGGCGGCGATCGCGCTGAACGCCGATGCTGAAACGGCCTTCGACCAGATCATGGCGATCCACGATCCGCGCCTTGCCGGAACCGACGCCTATATCGACATTCTCAATTGCGATGGTACCAAGGCGCAGGCCTGTGGCAATGGCACACGCTGCGTGGTGCAGGCGCTGGCGTCAGAAACCGGCAAGAAGGCCTTCACCTTTCAGACCGTCGCCGGGATCCTGAAGGCCAACGAGCATGAGGATGGGATGATTTCCGTCGATATGGGTCTGCCGCGTTTCCGCTGGAGCGATATTCCGCTTTCGGAAGAGTTTCACGATACGAGCCGCATCGAACTGCAGATCGGGCCCATCGACGATCCGGTGCTGCATTCGCCATCTGTCATGTCCATGGGCAACCCGCATGCCATCTTCTGGGTGGATCGCGATCCGATGGAATTCGATCTCGAGCGGATCGGGCCGCTGCTGGAAAACCATCCGATGTTTCCGGAAAAGGCCAATATCACGCTCGCTCAGGTCATCTCCGACAGCCGGCTTCGCACCCGCACCTTCGAGCGCGGTGCAGGTCTGACGCTTGCCTGCGGATCGGCCGCTTGTGCTGCCGCCGTCTCAGGTGCACGGACTGGCCGCACCGGTCGCCGCGTGGAGATCGATGTGGCGTCCAGCCCCGTTCGCATTCCGCTGACCATCGAATGGCGGGAGGATAACCACGTCATCATGACCGGTCCTGCCGAATGGGAATGGGCCGGGCATGTCGATCCCGTGACCGGCGCATGGACGCGGGACTTGGGGACTCAAGAGGTGGGGACTCGAGAGGCTGGCGAGAAGCAGGGCGTCTTATGAGCGGTGTCGAGGTTATAACCTTCGGCTGCCGCCTCAATACCTATGAATCGGAAGTGATGCGGGCCGAAGCCGAAAAGGCGGGGCTCAACAATGCGGTGTTGGTCAATACCTGTGCTGTGACCGGTGAAGCCGTTCGCCAGGCACGTCAGGCCATCCGCCGGGCGCGTCGCGACAATCCGCATGCGCGCATCATCGTCACCGGTTGCGCTGCCCAGACGGAAAAGCAGACCTTTGCCGCCATGCCGGAGGTCGATGCCGTGCTCGGCAATGAGGAGAAGCTGAAAAGCACATCCTATCGCGCACTGCCGGATTTCGGCGTCTCGGCGGAAGAGAAGCTGCGCGTCAATGACATCATGAGCGTCAAGGCCACCGCGCCGCAGATGGTCAAGCACATTGATGGGCATGTGCGCGCTTTCATTCAGGTGCAGAATGGCTGCGATCACCGTTGCACCTTCTGCATCATCCCCTATGGCCGCGGCAATTCCCGTTCAGTGCCGATGGGTGCAGTGGTGGATCAGGCGCGCAAGCTGACGGAAAGTGGTTACCGCGAAATCGTCCTGACCGGCGTGGATGCTACTAGCTATGGCGCCGATCTGCCGGGTGAACCAACCCTCGGTTATCTGGCGAAAACGCTGCTGAAGCAGGTGCCGGATATTCTGCGGCTCAGGCTTTCCTCCATCGACAGCATCGAAGCGGACCGTCACCTGATGGACCTGATTGCCGACGAGCCACGCTTCATGCCGCATCTGCATCTGTCGTTGCAGCATGGCGACGACATGATCCTGAAGCGGATGAAGCGCCGGCATCTGCGCGACGACGCCATTCGGTTCTGTCGCGAGGTGCGCGCTTTGCGTCCGGAGATCGCTTTCGGTGCGGATATGATCGCCGGCTTTCCGACCGAGACGGAAGAGATGGCGGAGAATGCCGCGACACTTGCGGAAGCGTGCGGCATTTCCAGCCTGCATGTCTTCCCCTATAGCCCGCGCCCCGGCACGCCTGCGGCAAGGATGCCGCAGCTTGATCGTGCTTTGGTCAAGGAGCGGGCGGCAAAGCTGCGCGCCCGTGGAGAGGCGCTTCGCCTTGCGCATCTCGACGCCATGGTTGGACGCGAGCAGACGATTCTCGTCGAGAACAATGGTTTTGCCCATACCGATAACTTTACCCTGGTGGCGGCACCTGATCTTGCGCCCCGCACTCTTGCGCGGGTTGCCATTACGGGTCACAACGGTAAGCACTTGAATATGCAATATCTGGCGGCGCAGGCGGCCTAAAAACAAGAGACGGAATAGTCATGGCCCTCGGCTTCATCAAAAAAGTCTTTTCGTTCGGCAACGACAAGGCCGAGACGGATAAGCCCGAAGGCGAAGAGGCCGTTTTGCATGAGCAGGACCGCAGCGCCTTTGAAGAAGCGTTGAGCGAGGCAGAAGCCCATACGCTTCCTGCCGAAGATCCTGTTGCCGATGTGGAAATGGAAACCGCCGCAGGGCCTGTTTCCGATGACGTTGAGCCGGTAGTCGAAGATGAGGATGATGAAGACGCGCCGCTTTTGCCTGGGCCTGAACTGGTCGGCGATATCGGCATGGTGCCGCTCTCCCTGCTGGAAGCCGAAGCGGCTGCCGACGAGGCTGTCGATGGTATCTCGCAGGATACTGTTTCCGCTGATGCGCCTCTCAACGCTCACACGCTGAATGATATTCTGGACGAGGCGGAAGCCGCCAGCGGCATTCCGCCCGCCGCATTGTCTCCTGCCGTTCCGGCCAGCCTTCCAAAAGGCTTCGCCTCCGCTGCGGATCGCGTCGAGCCGGTCGAGGTCGCACCGGAGGTGAAGCTCACCTGGTTTCAGCGCCTGCGCGCCGGTCTTGCACGCACCTCTTCGCAACTGACGAACCAGATTTCGGCCCTCTTCACCAAGCGCAAGCTCGATGAAGACACGCTGGATGAGCTGGAAGATCTGCTGATCCAGTCCGACCTCGGCGTCGAGACCGCCATGCGCATTACCGGCGCGCTGTCATCGGAGCGCTACGGCAAGGATGTCAGCGGCGAGGATGTCGCCAAGATCATGGCAAGCGAGATCACCAAGGTTCTTTTGCCTGTCGCCAAGCCGCTGGAACTCGATCTGTCGCACAAGCCGCATGTCATTCTGGTGGTTGGCGTCAACGGTACTGGCAAGACCACCACCATCGGCAAGCTTGCGGCAAAACTCTCCGGCTCCGGCCTGAAGGTGATGCTGGCGGCTGGCGATACGTTCCGCGCGGCTGCCATCGAGCAGTTGAAGATCTGGGCGGATCGCACCGGATCGGACTTCCTCGGCACCAAGCTTGGCGCCGATGCCGCAGGGCTTGCCTATGATGCCTATGAACAGGCGCGGGCGAAGAAGAGCGACGTGCTGATCATCGATACGGCGGGCCGTCTGCAGAACAAGACCGAGCTTATGGCCGAGCTGGAAAAGATCGTGCGCGTGCTGGCCAAGCTCGATCCGGAGGCGCCGCATACCGTTCTTCAGACGCTGGATGCGACGACGGGTCAGAACGCGATGAACCAGGTTGAGATTTTCCGCAACGTTGCGGGTGTCTCGGGCCTGATTATGACAAAGTTGGATGGCACGGCGCGCGGCGGTATCCTCGTTGCGATCGCTGCCAAGCATAAGTTGCCGGTCTATTTCATCGGCGTGGGTGAAGGCGTGGACGATCTGGAGCCGTTCGAAGCAGAAGATTTCGCCAAGGCGATTGCGGGAGTTTGAGTATGGATGTGGAAAGCAATCAGCGCGAAAGCGAAAAAATGGTGCGGGAAATCAGCCCGCTTCTGAAGTTCGTTTTGGAACTTGGGCCGCTTGTGGTTTTCTTCTTTGCCAACTCCAAGGGCGACTGGCTGGCCGAAAAGCTTCCCGTTCTGCATGAATTCGGTGGTCCGATCTTCATTGCCACGGGCCTCTTCATGATCGCCACCGCACTCGCGCTCACCGTCTCCTGGATTCTCACCAGAACCCTGCCGATGATGCCGCTGATCTCCGGCCTTGTGGTTCTCGTCTTCGGCGCGCTGACGCTCTATTTGCAGAACGATACCTTCATCAAGATGAAGCCGACCATCGTCAATACGCTCTTCGGCGTCATTCTGCTTGGCGGGCTGTTCTTCGGCCAGTCCTTGCTCGGCTATGTCTTCAACTCCGCCTTCAAGCTGACGGATGAGGGCTGGCGCAAGCTGACGCTGCGCTGGGGCATCTTCTTCCTGTTCCTGGCGGTGCTGAATGAAGTGGTCTGGCGGAATTTCTCGACTGACACATGGGTTGCCTTCAAGGTGTGGGGCACCATGCCGATCACCATCATCTTCACCATGGCCCAGATGCCGCTCGTCATGCGCCACTCCGTCGAACCGCTGAACAAGGACCACAAATGACCACGACGGTTGTGCCGGCCTCCCGCTCCTCTTCAATCAAATGGTATTGGGTAGCCGTCGGGCTACTGCTCGCGCAGATCGTCATTCTCTACATGATGGGCCGCGTTCCGATTTGCGAATGCGGCTATGTAAAGCTGTTCGAGCCGGGGGTGAACACGCCCGGTAACTCACAGCACATCGCCGACTGGTACACGCCGTCCCACATCATCCATGGCTTCCTGTTCTACGGACTTGCCTGGCTTCTCTTCCGCAGCAAGCCCTTGTCGTTTCGGCTGTCTCTTGCCGTTCTGGTGGAAGCGGCCTGGGAACTCCTGGAAAACTCGCCGATCATCATCGATCGCTACCGCACTGCCACCATGGCGCTCGGCTATAGCGGTGACAGCATTTTGAATTCCGCGATGGACACGGTGTTCATGATCGTCGGCTTCTTCTTCGCCGCCCGTGTGCCAGTGTGGCTGACGATCCTGATTGCGATCTTCTTCGAGATCTTCACCGGCTGGCTGATCCGTGACAATCTGACCTTGAATGTGCTGATGCTGGTCTGGCCGGTGGATGCCGTCAAGGAATGGCAAAACGCGCTTCCTGGCGCCTGATCGGCCAAGATTCTGCGTGAAGGCGGGGGCTTTATTAAGAAAGCTCCGTTAGAGCTAAAGGCCTCTCTCTTCCCATGCGCGAAGGCCGACGTCTTGCAGGATAATTTTGCCTATCTGCTGCCTTTCATCATGTTCACTTTCGGCGTGGTCTTCCTCGGCTTGCAGGCCATAGGCTTTCGCCCCGGGCGCTATTGGGGGCTTGGTTACATCCTGGGTGCTGCCGGTTTTGCTTTGCCGATGGTTCTGCCGGAGGGGTTTGATCTTTTCGGGGCGCTGCTGGCCGATTTCCTCTTCCTTGCCGTCTTTGTCCTTTGGCCACGCTCTTCTCGTCCAGTTCGGAGCGCCAACCTATGTGAGGGTGCGGCTCGGTGCTGCCATAGTGGCCTATCTTGTCGTCTGCTTCTTCATCCTGGTTCAACCAAACCTCAGAAACGAGCTTGCGACATCCGATATGGGGCTTGCTCTCCTTCTGGCTCCATCCATTTTCCTCGTTCGCCGCAAGACGCGAAACCTGATGGACAAGCTTTTGCTGGTCGCTGTCTCGCTGGTGGTTGCGGAGACGGTGACACGGGTTGGCATATTCTTATCGTTCACGAGCGGCGCTTCGCCGGAGAGCGTGGGCGCATATTTTGCCTCGGACTATTCCTATCTGGCGCAATTTACCGCCAGCATCTGCGGCTTCCTCATGGCGCTCTCGGTGCTCGGTAGTGCGATCGCCGGGGTCATCGAGCAGCACAGGCTGGACGCGGACCACGATCCGCTCACCGGGCTTCTCAATCGGCGGGGTTTCGATCTTTCCGCCCCGGACTTCCGGTTGACGCCGCCACCGGCGGGCGCGGTGCTGATCTGTGATATCGATCACTTCAAGTCGGTCAATGATCGCTTCGGCCATGCAACCGGGGATCGGGTGATCAGTGCGCTTGCGTCACTTCTGAAGGAAACGCTGCCTGCCAGTGCCAAGATTGCGCGCTTTGGCGGGGAGGAATTCGTCGCCTATGTGCCAGATCTCCCGGCCTCGCAGCTTGCGATACTGGCCAATATGGCGCGCAGTGCCTTTGCTGCTCGCAACTGGTCGGCAGGGCCGTTGCCGGTCAACATCACCAGCAGCTTCGGCGTGTCCGCCATCGCGCTTGGCGACCACTCCATTCATGACGCGATCTCGCGGGCGGACGGCTTTCTCTACAGGGCGAAGGAAGCGGGCCGCAATCAGGTGATGCAAGAAGGAATCGCGGTTCTGGGTGCCACGCCTGCGACCAGCCTCAAGGTCGTTTCGAGCTGAGGTCCACCACCGCTGCCATCAATCTCCGGCAGCGGCGTTCTCGATGGCCGGGATCAATTCGCGCTCATAGGTCGCCACGTCGATCGGGCCGACTTTCTTATAGATGATCGTGCCATCCGGGCCGACGAGATAGGTCTCCGGAATGCCATAGACGCCCCAGTCGATTGCGGCCCTGCCATTCGGATCGACGCCGATGGCGGCGTAGGGGTTGCCGAGTTCACCCAGAAAGCGGACGGCGTTGTCCGTCTTGTCCTTGTAATTGATGCCGACAATGTTGAGCCGCTTGTCCTTCGACAGCTCCTTCAGCATCGGGTGCTCCTGCCTGCAGGGCACGCACCAGGAGGCAAAGACATTGACCAGCGTCAGCTTGCCGGTAATGGCCGCATCGGTGAGCGCCGGTACATTGGAGCCTTCAAGCGGTAGAAGCGCTAGCGCGGGCGCCTTCGTGCCGATCAGTGCCGAGGGAATGGCGCTGACATCGAGGCCATTGACGTCCTGCTCGTAGAGCATCTTGGCCGCGATCGCCGCGAAGCCACCAAAGACCAGCAGCGGCAGGAGTGCGAGCACGTAGCGCGAGCGACCGCGCGATGTGGGAGGAGGCGCTTTCGTGTCGCTCATGTCGAGGGTGCCTCGGTTTTGGTCGGGCGGGAACGGCGGCGGATGCCGAGTGCTTCCAGCTCCTTCAGTTCGCGCTTGCGGGCGCGGCCATCAAGCCAGACCCAGGCAATCAGGGCGAAGACGATGAGGCCGGTGAGGGCGTAGGACATGCCGATGTAAAAGGCGTGGGTCATCGCGTCACGCTCCTCTTCCGGCGGCACGCGCGGCAAGACGCCGTTGCGCTGCGATGCGCCGGCGCAGGATCTCGTTGCGCATGGCGGCAAGATGAAGCGTGAAGAACAGCAGGGTAAAGCCGACAGCCATGGTCAGCAGCGGCCAGAGAAATTCCGGATCGATAGCCGGGCCGTCCATGCGCATCACGCTTGCCGGCTGGTGCAGCGTATTCCACCATTCGACGGAAAACTTGATGATCGGAATGTTGACGAAGCCGACGAGGATCAGAACCGCGCTGACACGCGCGGCCTTTGACGGATCGTCCATCGCCTTGTTGAAGGCAATCAGCCCGAGATACATCAGGAACAGAATGAAGACGGAGGTCAGGCGCGCATCCCACACCCACCACGTGCCCCACATGGGCTTGCCCCACAACGAGCCGGTGATCAGCGCAATCAACGTGAAGGCGGCACCGATCGGCGCTGCGGATTTGTGGCTGACATCGGCGAGCGGATGGCGCCAGACCAGCGTGCCGATGGCCGACAGCGCCATGACGGTATAGCACATCATCGAAAGCCAGGCGGCGGGCACATGCACATACATGATCCGCACCGTATTGCCCTGCTGATAATCGCCGTCCGTCGAGAAGGCGAGATAGAGGCCAGCCAGCAGACAAAGGGCGGATAGCCCCGCCAGCCATGGCAACAGGCGCGACGACAGCGCCAGAAACCGGGTGGGATTGGCGAGATCGCTAAATTTGGTGATGGCTAGGCTCGTATTGGTCATGGCATCTTTCTGGCCCCGGGCGAAGCCCTTTTACAATGCCGACGAAGCCGCGGCAATTGATCCTTGTCAATCGGCGGAATTGCGCAATGCCAAAGCGGCGAAGAACGGTCCAACCACCGATGAAAAGAGCGTGATGGCGATCAGGATCAGGAATGGCGGCATGAAGGGGGCCGGATCTTCCACCGCTGCATAAGACGCGCTGACGCCAAAGATCAGCACGGGAATGGCGAGCGGCAGAACGAGGATCGACACCAGCAAGCCGCCGCGCGGCAAGGCAACGGCGACGGCCGCGCCCACTGCACCGATGAAGGTGAGGGCGGGTGTGCCGACGAGCAGCGTCAGCATGACAGCGCCGATGGCGACTTCGCCCATATTCATGAAGAGGCCGAGAAGAGGCGAAGCGATGACGAGCGGCAGGCCGGTCGCTGTCCAATGCGCCAGGCACTTGACCAGAACTGTCAGGACCAGCGGGTTTTCATGCATCAGGATCAGATCGAGAGAGCCGTCATCTCTTTCTGCCTGGAACAGACGGTCGAGACCGAGGAGGGCTGCGAGCAGCGCGCCGATCCAGACGATGGCTGGACCGATGCGGGAAAGGAGATTGAGGTCTGGCCCGACACCGAAGGGGATAACGGCGACCACAGTCATGAAGAAGAGGACGCCGATCAGCGCGCCGCCACCGGCGCGGATGGAGAGTTTGAGATCGCGTAGGAAGAGGGCGGTCATCGTGGCGTGCTCCCTCTTTTGGAAAGTCTGCGCTGGGGCTTTTGTTGCGGACCCCCCTCTGCCCTGCCGGGCATCTCCCCCTCACGGGGGGAGATCGAATCGCGGCACGGTCTCGCCAATCTCAACTCTTGAAGATGGAGTGGAGGGCACGCCTCTTGCCGATCTCCACCCTTGAGGGGGAGATGCCCGGCAGGGCAGAGGGGGGTAAGCGCGGCACACTCGAGGAAGCCCATCAATAAACCTCCTCCACCCAAGCAAACCCCGTCATCCGCAATTCCTTAGCCTCCTCCAGCCCCAGCGGCTGATGGGTCGCGGCAATCACCATCCCGCCCTTGGCAAGATGCGTCTTTACCAGTCCGGTAAACATCCGGTCCGCTTCCGCATCCAGCGCCGCCGTCGGCTCATCCAGGATCCAGATCGGCTTCCATGCCACAAGCAGCTTCGCCATGGCGAATCGCCGCTGCTGACCAGCGGAAAGATATCCGAAGGGCAAATGGGTGATTCCGGCAAGGCCGACGATCTCGGCTGCGTCTTCGATCGAGGCAGAGGAGGTGCCGTTGAAGTCACCGAGAAAACGCTTCCAGAAGGACAGGTTCTCGTAAACCGTCAGTTCCTGCTTCATGGCGTTGCGGTGGCCGAGATAGTGGCTGACTTCGGCGGGACGAGTGCCCTTTTCTATTCCTTCGCCGGCTATCTTTATGGTGCCGGTCTCGGCAGGCAGGAGCCCTGCAAGGACGCGCAAAAGCGTGGATTTGCCCGATCCGTTGGGGCCAGTGAGAACGAGAGCGTCACCATCCGTTAACTGGAGATAAACGTTCATGAATATGAAATCTTCGCCTCGTCTGACGCCAAGATTTTCCGCTGTCAGATGCACTGCTCCGCCTCGTTTAAGATTTTAATCATCTCGATCAAAAAAAATCGAAATTAGCCGTTCGTTGGTCTGGCACGTTTTGGTGAAATTATCTATATGGGTCTCAACCACGCCAGCGGCCGGCGTGAACATCACCTAGCGCCGGACCTGAACGTTGCAAAAGCAATTTTCTCGTGCGGACAGCGGAAATGGTCGTACCCGCATCCTGATGTGCATGATAGTGCATAGGTGTCCGCACGCGCGTGTTGGCTATCAGAATGAGCGGGGTTTAATAACCGTGGCCAAATCTCTCGACAGTTTCAATTGTCGTTCCGTTCTTACCGTCGACGGTAAGGATTATGTCTATTACAGCCTGCCGAAAGCGGAAGCGAACGGCCTCAAAGGCGTTGCCAATCTCCCCTATTCGATGAAGGTTCTGCTTGAGAACCTGCTGCGTAACGAAGACGGCCGTTCGGTCCGCAAGTCCGATATCGAGGCTGTTGCCGAGTGGCTGAGCAACAAGGGCCTGAAGGAAGCGGAAATCGCTTACCGTCCTGCTCGCGTTCTGATGCAGGACTTCACCGGCGTTCCCGCTGTCGTCGACCTTGCAGCCATGCGTGATGGCATCAAGGCGCTTGGCGGCGATCCTGAGAAGATCAACCCGCTTGTGCCTGTCGACCTCGTCATCGACCACTCGGTCATCGTCGACGAATTCGGCAACCCGAATGCCTTTGCCCGCAACGTTGAGCTGGAATATGAGCGCAACGGCGAGCGCTACCGCTTCCTCAAGTGGGGCCAGCAGGCGTTCAAGAACTTCCGCGTCGTTCCTCCGGGCACCGGCATCTGTCACCAGGTGAATTTCGAATATCTCGGCCAGACCGTCTGGACGAAGGAAGAGGACGGCGAGACGATCGCTTATCCGGATACCTGCGTCGGTACCGACAGCCACACGACCATGATCAACGGTCTTGGCGTTCTGGGCTGGGGCGTTGGCGGTATCGAAGCCGAAGCGGCTATGCTCGGTCAGCCGGTTTCCATGCTTCTGCCGGAAGTCATCGGCTTCAAGCTGACGGGCACGCTGAGAGAAGGTGTCACCGCGACCGACCTCGTTCTGACCGTCGTGCAGATGCTGCGCAAGAAGGGCGTCGTTTCCAAGTTCGTCGAATTCTTCGGACCTGGCCTCGACACGCTGCCGGTTGCAGACCGTGCGACCATCGGCAACATGGGCCCGGAATATGGCGCGACCTGCGGCTTCTTCCCGGTCGATACCGCAACCGTCGGCTACCTCGACATGTCCGGCCGTGCGAAGGATCGTATCGCACTCGTCGAAGCCTACTCCAAGGCGCAGGGCATGTGGCGCGACAATGACGGTTCGCAGCTCGTCTTCACCGACACGCTCGAACTCGACCTCGGCGACGTCGTGCCGTCCATGGCTGGCCCGAAGCGTCCGGAAGGCCGCTTGCCGCTTGAAACCATTGCACCCAACTTCGCAACGGCTCTCGAGAACGACTACAAGAAGCCTGGACAGCTCCACACCCGCTACGCGGTTGAAGGCGAAAGCTACGATCTCGGCCATGGCGATGTGGCCATTGCCGCGATCACGTCGTGCACCAACACCTCCAACCCGTCGGTGCTGATCGCTGCCGGCCTTCTGGCCCGCAACGCGGTTGCCAAGGGCCTGAAGTCCAAGCCTTGGGTCAAGACCTCGCTTGCACCTGGAAGCCAGGTCGTGGCGGAATATCTCGAAAAGGCTGGCCTGCAGAAGGAGCTCGACGCGCTCGGCTTCAACCTCGTCGGCTTCGGCTGCACGACCTGCATCGGCAACTCCGGCCCGCTGCCTGCACCGATTTCCAAGACCATCAACGACAAGGGTCTGATCACCGCTGGCGTTCTCTCCGGTAACCGTAACTTCGAAGGCCGTATCTCGCCCGACGTTCAGGCGAACTACCTCGCTTCTCCGCCACTCGTCGTCGCTTATGCGCTGGCCGGCACGGTGCAGAAGGACCTGACGACCGAGCCGCTCGGCGAAGACCAGAACGGCAACCCGGTTTATCTGAAGGATATCTGGCCGACCTCTGCGGAAGTCCAGGAATTCATCCAGAAATACGTCACGCGCGAACTGTTCGAAACCAAGTATGCGGACGTGTTCAAGGGCGACGAAAACTGGCAGTCGGTACAGATTCCCGATGGCCAGACCTATGCCTGGGACGACAACTCGACCTACGTCCAGAACCCGCCTTACTTCGTCGGCATGGGCAAGAAGGGCACGGGCCTCAAGGATATCAAGGGCGCTCGCGTTCTCGGTCTCTTCGGCGACAAGATCACCACCGACCACATTTCTCCGGCCGGTTCGATCAAGGCCGCATCTCCTGCCGGTGCCTACCTCACCGAAAACGGTGTGGCGGTTGCCGACTTCAACCAATACGGCACGCGCCGTGGCAACCACGAAGTGATGATGCGCGGCACGTTCGCCAACATCCGTATTCGTAACCACATGCTCGGGCCGAACGGTAAGGAAGGTGGCTACACCATCCACTATCCGTCCAAGGAAGAGATGTCGATTTACGACGCAGCGATGAAGTACAAGGACGAGGGCGTTCCGCTCGTCATCTTCGCTGGCGTCGAATACGGCAACGGTTCCTCGCGTGACTGGGCTGCAAAGGGCACCAACCTGCTCGGCGTCAAGGCCGTCATCGCGCAGTCCTTCGAGCGTATTCACCGCTCCAACCTGGTCGGCATGGGCGTCGTTCCCTTCACCTTCCAGGAAGGCACGACCTGGGCAAGCCTGGGTCTGAAGGGCGACGAAACCGTCACCATCGAAGGCCTGGAAGGCGAGATCAAGCCGCGTGAGACCAAGATCGCCAAGATCACCTACTCGGACGGCACAGTGAAGGAAATCCCGCTGCTTTGCCGCATCGATACGCTGGACGAAGTGACCTACATGGACAATGGCGGCATTCTGCAGACCGTTCTTCGCGATCTGGCAGCCTGATCCATCTGTAAAGAGTTCGAAACGCCGGGAGCGATCCCGGCGTTTTTTTGTGGCTTTCGGGGTGGCATCTTCCGGGAGCCTGATGGGTCGGAGGACGGGACGGAGCACCGGTCTCCATCACTCTCTTGTTCCCCTCACACGAAGGCTGCGAAGCTCACCCCATCGTGACTTCCTCTTGAACGGAGTTCGAGGCTATTTTCCGCCTTGCCACCACACCCAAATTGATTGCATCAATGGTTCGGACCGGCCTTCAGACAAGGGTTCACACTATGCCGAATACAATTGACCCGCAGCGAAGCGGCATTTTTAGAAACAGGCTTCGCAGCGTCGGCGTTTCTCTGTGCCTGTTCGGTGGGTTTTCTGCAGGTGCTGCCTATGCTCAGGACGGGCTGAAAGGTGTGGTCGAGCTCTTCACCTCTCAGGGCTGCGCCTCCTGCCCTCCGGCGGATGCCAATCTGCGCAAGCTCATTCAAAATGGCGATGTGATCGGTCTGTCCTACCATGTGGACTACTGGAATTATCTCGGCTGGACGGATTCGCTGGCGTCGAAGGAGAATACCGAGCGGCAATATGGCTATGCCCGTGCGCTGGGACGCAACAATGTCTACACGCCGCAGGCCGTGGTGAATGGCCGCGACCATGTGAAGGGTGCGGATATCCAGACGATCTACCGCCGCCTGGACGATTTCAACAAGGCAGGTGAGGGCTTGAACGTGCCGATCAGCACCGAGCGCGTCGGCGATGAGATCGAGATCGATATCGGTGCCGGTCAGGGCAAGGCCGAGGTCGTCGTTGCCTATTTCAACCGCGAGCAGGTCGTCGACGTGCAGAAGGGCGAGAACCAGGGCAAGACCATTTCCTACTGGCATAGCGTCTATGATGTGCAGACGGTTGGCATGTGGGACGGCAAGGCCATGACCGTGAAGCTGCCGGCGAGCGTCATGAGCAAAGCGAAATCGGGCGGCTGCGCCGTGCTGCTGCAACAGATGGATGCAGCGGGCAATCCATCGGCCATCGTCGGCGCGAATGTATTGATGCAGTCTGAGGGATAAAAGAAATTGGGGATCCCGCTAGGGGAGATCCGGCCCGGGCATTGGGGGCTGGGGGTAAAGGGTCAATGCACCGGACCGGGTCATCTTGGTGCCTAGGCATCAATTGACAATCGCACTATTCCATTGAATTCGGGCCATGATTTGTTCGAAATTGGGCATTTGCGCCTGTTCCGTCCGCCTCATTGGTTACTGGAAAAGCTGCCCTTTACGCGCTCACTTTGCGGGCTTGCAATTTCACCAAGGCAGAGACAGACTGTCGTAGAGATGTCATAAGCAGTCGAGCGAGGTGCCTGATGGCCGATCAGCCGGATTTGCAATACGCGACTTCCCAGACTCGGGAAGGCTCCACCGTTGTTGATCTTCGGGAATACAAGCGAGCCAAGGACCCCTTGCCCGTGACCTTCCACCGCCGAGAACTGGACGCCATCCTGCGCGTCTACGGTCGAATGGTGGGCGAGGGGGAATGGCGCGATTATGCCATCGACCACATGAAGGAAAAGGCGGTCTTCTCCGTCTTCAAGCGCTCCGGCGAAATGCCGCTCTTCAGGATCGAGAAGAACCCCAAGCTTGCCGCCAAGCAGGGCGCTTACTGCGTTATCAATACCGATGGCCGCATTCTCAAGCGCGGGCATGAGTTGCCTCAGGTGCTTAAGGTCTTCGATAAGGCGCTCAAGCTGATCGATTGATATGGGTCGAGTAAGCGGACATGAAAAAAGGCGGCCACTGGCCGCCTTTCTGTTTGAGCGCTATCGCGATCCTTAGTTGTTCCGGTTGCCCAGGAACTGAAGCAGGAACATGAACAGGTTCAGGAAGTCGAGGTAGAGCGTCAGCGCACCCATGATCGCCTTGCGACCGGCCACGAGAACGTCATCACCTTCGAAGTACATTTCCTTGATCTTCTGCGTGTCATAGGCGGTCAGGCCTGCAAAGATCAGGACACCGATCGCAGAGACCGCAAAGCCAAGAGCGTCGGACTTAAGGAAGATGTTGACGATCGACGCGATGATGAGGCCGAACAGGCCCATGATCAGGAACGAGCCCATTCCGGACAGGTCCTTCTTCGTCGTGTAGCCATAGAGCGAAAGAGCGCCGAATGAAGCAGCCGTGATGAAGAACGTCTGGACGATGCTGGCTTCAGTATATCTCAGGAAGATCGAAGAGATCGAGAGACCGACAAGAGCCGCATAGACCCAGAAGGTCGCCTGAGCGGCAGACACGCTCATCTTATGTACGCGGAAGCTCAGGAAGAAAACCAGAGCCAGCGGAGCCAGCATCACGGCCCAGCGAAGCGGCGATGCGTAGATCGCGTAACCCAGGTTCGTCAGCATCTTACCGTTGGGCAGAGTCGCGACAGCAGCCGAAGGATCAGATGTGACGGCGAGGCTCGCAAAACCGAAGGCAGCAATACCGGTGATCACCAGCGCGAGCGCCATAAGGTTGTAAACCTTGAGCATATAGGAGCGAAGACCTTCGTCGATCATCGCACCAGACTGAGCACGGCCCTGGGCCATACGGTTCTGGTAGTTGTTAAAGTCAGCCATTGTTTCCTCTTTTAGCTCCGAAGTTGCTACGGTGTCGGGATAAGACCGTTATGCGGATACTACCCCAGGCGCCGCTGCGGAGCTACAGCAAGCCTACCAGAGAATATGAGGCGATGGCGCAGTCGTTACAAGAGCCAAAAATAGCGAAAAAACACCGTATGCGCGAAAAGCGATAACGTTTCTGACATCATTACCAAGAATTAATCGTAAAAGTTAAATAGCGCACAACTTTTCCGTTTTTTAGATTTTCACATGCAGCCAGCGGATTATTCGCCAGCTTGGCGCAGCACCGGTGCAGCCTTCTGGCCGAGGATGCGCCACGTGCCGATCAGGCCGATGCCCACAGTCATCACCAGCGAAACGACAAGCGTGCCGATCGCCACATCGGGCAGAAAGCTGGAGGGCAGCTTCATGATGCGGGCAATCACGAACCATGCGGAGACCCCACCAGCCAGAAGCGCGAAGGTGGCGGTCGCAACGCCGAGGATCATGTATTCGTAAGAGAAGGCGCGGATCAGCATGGAGCGGGTGCCACCGAGCGTCTTCAGGATCACCGCATCGCGGGTGCGGGCACGGTTGCCTGCCGCCAGCGCACCGGCCAATACAAGCACGGAGGCAATGAGCGCAACGGCTGCCGCCGCGCGGATCGCGGTTGCGAGCTGGCCCACCAGCCGGTCGACAATATCGAGCGCATCCTTGACGCGCACGGTGGTGATCGTCGGATAGGCATTGGTGACGCTGCGCAAGATCTCGCCCTCCTTGGCGGGCGTCGCCGACGGGTCCGCGAGTGTTGCAAGCCATGCATGCGGCGCGCCACGGAAGGTATTGGGCGAAAAGACCATGACGAAATTGATCGACATCGACTGCCATTGCACATCGCGGAGGTTGGCGGTCCTGGCGGTGATGCTGCGGCCAAGGACGTTCACGGTGACCGTATCGCCGATCTTGAGGCCAAGCTCGCGCGCCTCTTCGGCGGCGAAGGAGACCAGCGGCTCGCCGCTGTAATCCTTGCCCCACCACGTGCCCTCCGTGAGCTTGGAATTTTCGGGCAAATCTTCCGAATAGGTGATGCCGCGATCGCCGCGCAGAACCCATCGACCGGATGGCGGCACGTCGATCTTGGTGACGTCCTGGCCGTTCAGCGCCAGGATACGGCCGCGCAGCATCGGGACTTCGGTCAGCGTACCTTCCGGGGCCTCGCGCTTGACGAGGTCGCGGAAGCCATCGCGCTCGCTGCCCTGGATGTCGACGAAGAAGAAGTTCGGTGCCTTCTCCGGTAGCGTAGACGTCAGCTCCCGGCGCAGATTGCCGTCGATCAGCGTCAGCGTCACCAGAAGCGTGAGGCCAAGGCCGAGCGACAGCACGACGGAGGGCGTCAGCGCGCCGGGCCGGTGAATATTGCCGATCGCCAGCCTAAGCGCTGCAGAATGAACGCGTGGGCTGCGTCTTGCCAAGGCGCGGATGCCCCATGCGACGAGTCTGAGCACGACAAAGGCGAAGGCGATGGCGCCGAGAAAGACCGAGGCGATGAAGCGATCATCCGCCGTGAAAATCGCAAGGCCCGCGAGCACTGCGAGAAGGATGGCGGTTGCGGCGAGATAAGGCCACGAAGGAAGCCGTCCTTCGTCGAAGCCCTGTTCGCGGAAGAGCGCGGTTGCCGGCACTTCACGGGCCTGTCCGAGCGGCACGATGGCGAAGGCGAGCGTTGTCAGCATGCCGAAGACGGCGGCAAGCCAGAGTGCCGAGGGATAGAAGGCAAGCTCCTTCGGAATTGGCAGCACGCCGTCCAGAAAGCGCATGGCAATCAGCGGGGCAACGGCGCCGAACACCAGTCCGATTAGGATGCCGACGCAGGCAATGAAGCCGATCTGGAAGAGATAGGTCATTGTCACCACGCTTGCCGGTGCGCCAAGGCATTTCAGCGAGGCGATGGTGGTGCGCTTGGAATCAAGAAACGCCCGAACGGCATTGGCGACACCGACGCCGCCGACGATCAGCGCGGTCAAGCCAACCAGCGTCAGGAATTGCGAGAAGCGGTTGACGTTTTCGGTGAGCTGCGGCGCGGCACGATCGCTGGTGCGAATGGACCAGCCAGCGTTCGGAAATTCTTTGTTGGTCGTTTCGATGATCGTCGCACGCTTGGATGGGTCGGTCAGGCGAACCTTATAGGTGTGCTCAATCAGGCTCCCTGTCTGGATCAGGCCAGAGGCGACCAATGCGTCGCGGCTGATGAGCAGGCGGGGCGCAAAGCCGAAACCGTCAGACAGCGTGTCCGGCTCGGTGACGATAGTCCCCGTCAGTTTCAGCCTTGCATTGCCAAGAAGCAGTCCGTCGCCAATCTTGATGCCGAGACGCTCAAGCAGCATGGGGGCCGCGACCGCGCCAAAGCTTTCGCCTTGCCTAGCCAAAAGCTCGGGAAGGGGTCGTGCCGGTTCGGCGACAAAATCACCGTAGAGCGGATAAGCGCCATCGACGGCTTTCACCTCGGTCAATGTCTGCTGTGAGCCGTCCTCCAGCCGGGCCATGGAGCGCAGTCCGTCGGAAACGGCGACGTCGCCGAGACTGTCGATGTAAGCACGCTCTTCAGCGGTCGCTTCGCGGTTTCTGAGTTCGAAGCGCACGTCGCCCGCGAGGATCGACTGGCCCTCATCGGCAATGGCGCTGGTCACCGCGCGCGAGACCGAGTTGACGGCAGCAATCGCCCCGGTGCCGAGCGCGATGCACGCGAGGAAGATGTAGAAGCCGCCGAACCCGCCGCGGATTTCCCGGCGTGCCAGTCTCAGCGCATTTCGAATGTTGGTGGCAGAAGGGATCATGCGCTTGCTGCCTGTTTGGCGGCGGTGGAGCTGGCGCTATCCCCTTCGATCTGGCCGGAGCGGACCTTGATCTGGCGGGTACAGCGGGCAGCGAGCGACGGATCGTGAGTGACGAGGATCATCGTCATGCCGCGCTCGGCCTGCTTGGAGAAGAGCAGGTCGGCAATCTGCTTGCCGGTATCGGTGTCGAGATTGCCGGTCGGCTCGTCGGCGATCAGCACGGCAGGCGATGGAGCGAGCGCTCTGGCAATCGCCACGCGCTGCTGCTCACCGCCGGACAATTGGCCGGGATAGTGGTTGAGGCGCAGACCGAGGCCGACGGCGGTGAGTTCTCGTGTCGCAATTTCGAAGGCATTCGGCACATTGGCGAGTTCAAGCGGAACGGCAACATTCTCAAGCGCCGTCATATTGGCGATCAGGTGAAAGGACTGAAAGACGATGCCGATATTCTTGCCGCGGAAATCGGCCAGCGCGTCTTCTCCAAGCGTGTGGAGATGTGTTCCCGCAATTGTGATCTCGCCGCTATCGAGCCTTTCAAGACCCGCCAGAACCATCAGCAGTGTGGACTTGCCAGAGCCGGAAGGCCCGACGATGCCGACGGCTTCGCCTTCTTCAATGGTCAGATCGATGCTCTTTAAAACGTGGACGGAGGCGGCGGCATTGCCAAGGGTGAGGTCCGCCTTCTTCAACTCGATGGTGCTTTTCGCCACGTTTTTGCGTTCCTATATGATCAAGAGTGCAGAAGCCTTGCCGGCTTCACAAATTAGGAAGGCTGGAATGAATTTTAAAGCCGTTGCCGCTCAC
Organism: Agrobacterium sp. SORGH_AS 787; assembly: GCF_030819035.1. Lineage (NCBI taxonomy): Bacteria > Pseudomonadati > Pseudomonadota > Alphaproteobacteria > Hyphomicrobiales > Rhizobiaceae > Agrobacterium > Agrobacterium sp. SORGH_AS 787. The sequence continues at coordinate 756,358 of NZ_JAUTBG010000002.1, read as the reverse complement.
TTCGTCGTCATCTGTGGAGCGCTTCTTTCCTCCTCAGTCGCCAACGCTCAGGACAAACCCTTGCAGATCGTCGGCTTCGGCGACAGCCTCATGGCCGGTTATCAACTGGCGCCGAATGAAAGCTATGCTGCGCAGCTCGAAGCGGCGCTGAAGGCCAAGGGTGTCGATGTGGTCGTCACCAATGCCGGCGTTTCGGGAGACACGAGTTCCGCGGGCCTGGCGCGCGCCGAATGGTCCGTGCCGGATGGGACGGATGGCGTGATCCTTGAGCTTGGCGCTAACGATGCGCTGCGCGGCATTCCGCCAGCGGACACCGAGAAGAACCTGTCGGCCATTATCGAAGGGTTCCAGAAGCGCAATATCCCGGTCCTCCTGATGGGCATCATCGTGCCGCCGAATATGGGTGGCGATTACGGCAAGGCGTTCAACCCGATCTATGAGCGCTTGGCGCAGAAGTACAAAGTGCCGCTCTACCCGTTCTTCCTGGATGGCGTTGTGCTGGACCAAAGCCTGCAACTGGAAGACAGAATGCATCCTAATGCCAAGGGCGTCGCAGTGATGGTGGAGAAGTCTCTGCCCGCCGTCGAGGCCTTTGTTAAGACTATCAGTGAGCAAAAAAAATAAGCACTTGCGCAGCGAAGCTTTGCATGATTCGCTGTACTTGTTCTGCCAAGAGATTCGGGGAGCTCGCCATGCCGAGACTATTTACCGCCCTCGAAATTCCGCGCAATGCGGCGATGAGCCTTTCATTGTTGCGCGGTGGTCTGCCGGGAGCCCGGTGGATTGACGTGGAGAATTATCACATCACCTTGCGCTTTATCGGGGATATAGACGGTCGCACCGCTGACGAGGTGGTCGACCGGCTGGATCGCATCGATCGCGAGGAATTTCAGATCAACCTGACGGGCATGGGCTCCTTCGGATCGAAGAAGCCGCATTCCCTCTGGGCCGGGGTTTCTCCTTCCCCGGAAATGGTCGCTCTCCAGGCAGAAATCGAGCGCATCTGCCAGCGTCTCGGCCTGCCGCCGGATCCCCGAAAGTTCACGCCCCATGTCACGCTGGCGCGGCTTCGCAATTCGAGGCTCGATGATGTGGTCCATTATCTTTCGGGCCGCGGGGATTTCCGAACGTCACCCTTCACCGTCGGGCGCTTCGTTCTGATGTCCTCGAAGGAATCGGTCGGTGGCGGACCCTACATCGTCGAAGAGGCCTTCCCGCTCTATGAAAGCCGTTCGACCGGCATCTATTCCGACGCTGGACTGCTTCCGGAAAAGAGCCTGTTCTAAAATCCGCGCATCGATGATGCCTGATCAAGCATCGGCTGGGCCATTGTCCCGGTCGAGCGCCCATTCGCGTGACGATCTGACGGTCAAGCATGAACCAAAGCGCATGCCTGTCCGTTCAGTCGTCATGGAACAGTGTATAAGGGGGAGGGATCGTCATGACCTATGCAAAACTTGAAGCGGACGCAGTGCGAACGGCGCTTGAGACGCTGGACGGCTGGTCTTTGCGCGAAGACGGCCTGGCAATCGTCAAGGCCTACAAGTTTGCCAGTTTCGCCGAAGCCTTCGGTTTCATGGCTGAATGTGCGCTTGCGGCGGAGAAGCTCAACCACCACCCGGAATGGTCGAACGTCTATTCGCGGGTCAAGATCTGTCTCACCACGCATGATTCCCAAGGAATTACCGAGCGTGATATCCTGCTGGCCAAGGCCATGGAGAAGGCGGCTGCCGGGCGCGGCAATTGAACGGTGGTCTTGCTCGCCTATATTATTTGCGATGATCACAGGAACTACGACAATGGATGACGTCAAGATCGGTGAAATCCTGCTTCCCGGCGATCCCGACACGCAGAAGGAACGCGAACAGACGGTACGTGCCAAGTTCTGGCCGAAGATGAAGCGGGTCGTCAGCAAGGTGCCTTTTGCCAGAGATGCCGCTGCCGCCTATTATTGCGCGGTCGATCCCGCCACGCCCCTGCGTGCCAAGGGCATTCTTCTTGCTGCGCTCGGGTACTTCATCATGCCGATCGATGTCGTGCCGGATATGCTGGCGGTTATCGGCTTTACGGATGATATCGCCGTTTTGACTGCAGCGCTTGCTATGATCCGGGCCCATATCAAGATGGAGCATTACGACGCTGCCGACGTTGCGCTGGAAAAGATGCGCGGGGAATAACGGCTCTGTGATGGGCCGTTAGACGCGCTTCCAAATCCCGACAAATTCTTGCCTGAATTGCCGTGTCATACCTTTGGCGTGGCGCTGACTCGCGTCGCTCGAAGCGTGTTTTGCATGCGTTGAGGACCTCTAACGCATGTGTTTTTGTCAAGGCGTTTTCAGCCTTGGCGCGGCATGTTTTTTGGGGCGCGGGGAGTATCCGAACTGTAACACCGCGATACAATTCTCACCTTTTAATGATGGCGTTGACGGTTTGGTAACCGTTCCTTAGCCAAAATGAAGATGACGGCCTTCACCTAGCACCGGCCCGGCCTAGCCGTTCGGGCAACTGGAAGACAATAAACCCGGCAGGAAATTCAATGTTTGTAAGAAGTGTAGCAACCGCAGCCGCCATTTTGCTGACCAGCGTCAGCATTGCCTCTGCACAGTCGCCCACGCGCATCCAGCAGTTCAACGCTTGGGGTGCCTATTCGTACAAATCGGGTAAAAGCACCGTTTGCTATGTTCTGTCCGTTCCAACCGCCAAGGAGCCGGCAAGCGTCGACCATGGCGATATCTTCTTCATCGTGTCGCAGCGTCCCGGCCAGAACATCTCCTATGAGCCGCAGGCCATGGTTGGCTATCCTCTGAAGGAAGGCTCAAAGGTCAATGTGACGATCGACAACAAGAACTTCGTCATGTTCACCAAGGACAAGGCTGCCTGGGTCGAGAATGCCGCTGAAGAGCCGGCACTCGTTGCCGCCATGAAGGTTGGCAAGAGCATGACCGTCAAGGCGACGTCGGGTCGTGGCACGGCAACCTCCTATTCCTATTCGCTCTCCGGCATCTCTGCCGCGCTGAAGCAGATCGAAAGCTGCAAGTAAGCAAACGTCGAAGATCAAGTCTGATGGCCGGTCTCTTGACCGGCCATTTGCGTTTCTGCCGGTTTGATGCTAGATGCGCGCCCAACACGAATGCTGGCGACACCAAGATGATCGCCGCAGTTTTGGATTTCTCGACATGCAGATGACGTTCCGCCGTTTCGACAGGTCGGTTTTGCTCGTGCATTGGATGATGGGATAGGACGATGTCCACTTTGGAAGCTACACCCGGTCTTGCCGTCAAGGCGCCTCTGGTCCCCAATGGCGACCTCATGTCCGGCAAGCCGTCGCTGATCGGCATGACGCGCGACGAGATGGCCGATGCGCTGATGGAAATCGGCGTGCCGCAGAAGCAGGTGAAGATGCGCGTCAGCCAGTTGTGGAACTGGCTCTATGTGCGCGGCGTCTCCGATTTCGACAACATGACGAATGTCGCCAAGGAGCTTCGCGAGACGCTGAAGGCGAAGTTCACCATCGCGCGCCCGGAAATCGTCGAAGAGCAGATCTCCAATGACGGCACGCGCAAGTGGTTGATGCGCTTCCCCCCACGCGGTGCCGGTCGCCCGGTGGAAATCGAGACCGTCTATATTCCAGAAGAAGGCCGCGGGACGCTCTGCATCTCCAGCCAGGTCGGCTGTTCGCTCACCTGTTCCTTCTGCCACACCGGCACGCAGCGCCTGGTGCGCAACCTGACGGCGGAAGAAATTCTCTCGCAGCTTCTGCTCGCCCGCGATCGTCTGGGCGATTTCCCGGATGGCTCGACGCCGGTCGGCGCCTATGTGCCGAGCGAAGGCCGCAAGGTCTCCAATATCGTGATGATGGGCATGGGCGAGCCGCTCTATAATTTCGAGCATGTGAAGACCGCACTCCTGATCGCCACCGACGGCGACGGCCTGTCGCTCTCCAAGCGCCGCGTGACGCTCTCCACCTCCGGTGTCGTGCCGGAAATCTTCCGCACCGGCGACGAAATCGGCGTGATGCTGGCCATTTCGCTGCATGCCGTGCGCGACGAGCTGCGCGACATGCTGGTGCCGATCAACAAGAAGTATCCGCTGAAGGAACTGATCGAAGCCTGCCGCAATTATCCGGGCCTGTCGAATGCGCGCCGCATCACCTTCGAATATGTGATGCTGAAGGACGTCAACGACAGTCTGGAAGATGCCAAGATGCTGATCCAGCTTCTCAAAGGCGTTCCGGCCAAGATCAATCTTATCCCCTTCAACCCCTGGCCCGGCACCAACTATCAGTGCTCGGATTGGGCGCAGATCGAGAAGTTCGCCGACTTCATCAATCAGGCCGGCTACGCCTCACCGATCCGCACCCCTCGTGGACGCGATATTCTGGCAGCCTGTGGCCAGCTGAAGTCGGAATCCGAGCGCATGCGCAAGACCGAGCGCCTGGCGTTCGAAGCGATGATGATTGCCAATCATGGGGCTGACGACTGAATTTCCGGTGTCGTCGCCCCGAGGACAGCCTCAGTCTTGAGCCTTTCCGGTACGGGGTCTGTGGCGACACCCTTTTTTGACATCACCCTCGAATCCAGGTCATGTCCCGCTGCCACTGGCAGCTTTTACTTTATCCGCTGCGTCCGCTCACGATTGCAGTTTGCTCGGCACAGGGTTTGTCCATAACTCATCCAGCTCAGCAAACACTCGCTTGGCAAAATCGTCTTCCAAGAGGGCAAGTGCGGATGTTGACACTGGTTCTATGGTAAAAAGCTCGGCATAGCCCAACGCTGAAAGACGTTGAGCACAGGACGGATGAGAGGACAGTTCGTCGACCTCTATCGACCATGCGTGGCGCGCATAGCTGTTCAACAGGTCACTCATATTGAGCATAGACACCGCGTTCAAAAGGCTTTTCGTGGGCGAAATGACAGGTGGCACTGGACCCGTGCGTTCTTTCCGCAACGACTCATAAAATGTTTGCTGCAGGAATATGGCGGACGCATCGACCAGCAGCAGGGCGCGAGCGGCCTCCTCGCCGTGACCACCCTTTGCCGCTTCGAGGTCGGCTTTGATCTCGGCGTCTCGAGACAGACGCATCTTCTCACGCGCAAATGACGGTGAGAGTCTTTTCCATAAAGCGTAGAGCAGGTGCCCGGTGATTGATTTATCCGGTGGAGCGAAGTCGAAGACGATGTTGAGGCTTTCTTCGAGTTCTGCCAGACGGAGCTTTCCATTCACATCCTCGTTCAGCACGTGACCATTCTCATGGATAAGAATGGCAAACATCGCTTCTTTATCTGTGACTGCCAGCAAAGGAATGCCGACCTTCAGCTGGTAATAGCGGCGAAATCCGAGCAGAGTGCGATGCATCCTGATGCTCGCATTCACCGCGTCACCCAATGTAATCGCGGTTTTCCTGGCTATGGCCTTTCCAGCAACAGCTTCCCACATGGACCATAGTCCAGGGGCTTGGGCTCGACTGATCCCATTGACCTTTTTGCTCGATAGATTTGCAAAGAATATGCCCTTCAACAAAGCGATCGTGATGTCTACCGTCCATAAGGCAAAGCCGATCAGAACAAAAAGCCAAATGACGTGCTGATCTAACAAAAAGAAGCACAGGCTCATGATGAGTGCCAGCAGCGCGATCAGAAACAGTAAAGTAAATCGCCCGAAACGGCGACCGGCAGCCAGAATAATCTTTGCCAAATCAAGTCTCACTCAAAGGCTGACGCCACCGATCGCACAGGGCAATTTGCTGGAACATTCCGATGACATTTCCCAGCCACTGTCTCAAGATTCTTATTGCTGGGAAAGTGGTGATCTATCGAAGAGAGCACATGCCGACGAAGGCCTAGGCTGCTTGATTGCTTCGGGCTTGAGTACCTATTGCAAGAGTACGTCTGTAGCGCGATCGCGGAAATTTTGTCTTAAGCCAGCCGGTTATTGGCGTTGAGCTTTGGCTGCGGGGCATCAGGCCGGTGCGGTGAAGACGATATTCAGGAGAAGAGGATCGACAGTTTCGATCTATTTTTCCAGCAGAACTCATATACCTCCTCTGTTTTTCGTGCGCTTTACCCTTGATCCAATCAAATATTTGATCACTCCGATCTCTCCCGCATGATTGATTTCGGCTTTACCCTTTCCTAAAGAAGGCGGGAAAAGCAAAACAATCGGAGGAATACCCCTATGCGCGCACTTATTCTGGCGCTCGCCGCCGCCACGGCTCTTGTCCTTCCTGCCAAGGCGGAAGACGTCACCGTCGCTGTCACAGCCATTGTCGAGCATCCAGCCCTCGACGCCGCACGTGATGGTGTGAAGGCAGCGCTTGCCGAGGCTGGCTACAAGGAAGGCGAGAACCTCAAGTTCGTCTACCAGTCCGCACAGGGTAACCCCGGCACCGCCGCGCAGATCGCCCGCCAGTTTGTTGGCGACGCGCCGAATGTCATCGTGCCGATCTCCACGCCGTCGGCGCAGGCCGTCGTTGCCGCAACGCGCGATATTCCGGTCGTCTTCACCGCGGTTTCCGATCCCGTCGGCGCGCAGCTGATCAAGTCGATGGAGAAGCCCGGCCGCAACGTGACCGGTCTTTCCGACGCGCTTCCGGTCAATGAGCATCTGGCTCTGGTCAAGGAAATCGTGCCGTCTGCCAAGACGATCGGCTACATCTACAACTCGGCTGAGGCCAACTCCGTTTCGACGCTCGCTCTGCTGAAGGAAGCAGCAGCAAAGGCGGGTCTCACGGTTGTCGAATCCGTCGCCACCAAGTCCTCCGAAGTTCAGGGCGCGACCCGTGCGCTGGTCGGCAAGGCGGATGTCATCTACGTCCCGACCGACAACACCATCGTCTCCGCCTTCGAAGCGGCAGCCGGTGTTGCGGCTGAAGCGAAGATCCCGCTCTTTGCGGCTGATACGGATTCGGTTGCTCGTGGTGCCGTTGCCGCGCTCGGCTTCAACTATTTCGATGTGGGCAAGCAGACGGGCGCTGTCGTTGTGCGTATCCTGAAGGGTGAGAAGCCCGGCGATATTCCAGCAACCACAGCTGTTGGCACCGACCTTGTTCTCAACAAGAAAGCCGCTGAAAAGGTTGGCGTCACGTTCCCCGAGAGCGTTGTGAAGCGCGCCACGAAGGTGATCGAGTAACACCGGACTTTTCGTCTCGTGTTATCCTCGGCCCTAACGGTCCCATGGATGCTCAGGTCAAGGACGACCATGACGAAAGCAACGTTTCGACCTTCATTCTCAATCGAGAGTGCCGCTGACAAGCGGCGCTCTTGCTCTATCGGCCCGGCGAAACATCCGGTCGAAAAACCCAAGGACTTCTGTCGTGAGCCAAATCGCCTTCTGGGGTGCCGTCGAACTGGGGCTGGTCTTCGCCTTTGTCGCTATCGGCGTTTATCTCGCCTTTCGCGTGCTCGATTTTCCCGATCTGACCGTTGATGGTTCCTTTCCGCTCGGCGCTGCCGTGGCGGCGGTGCTGATCATTGCCGGTCTTAACCCTTGGCTGGCAACAGGCGTTGCGATGATTGCCGGTGCCGGTGCGGGTATGGTCACGGCGCTTTTGAATGTCCGCTTCAAGATCCTCAATCTTCTCGCATCCATCCTGACGATGATTGCGCTGTTCTCGGTCAATCTGCGCGTCATGGGCAAACCCAATGTGGCGCTGCTGAACCAGGAAACGGTCATCGAGCCCTTCTATGGTCTCGGCGTCTCCGACTATCTGGTGCGGCCCCTTTTCGTCGGCCTGCTAGTGATCGTTGCCGTCATCCTCGTCTGGCGCTTTCTGGAAAGCGATGCGGGGCTTGCCATGCGCGCTACCGGTGCGAATGCCCGAATGGCCCGCGCTCAAGGGGTAAAGACCGGCAACCAGATCTATCTCGGCATGGCGCTGTCCAACGCGCTTGTCGCTCTTGGCGGTGCGCTCTTTGCCCAGACCAATGGTTTTGCCGATGTCACGTCCGGTGTCGGCACCATCGTCGTCGGTCTTGCCGCCGTCATCATCGGTGAAACGCTTTTTGGCGCGCGCGGCATCCTGATCGCGCTGATCGGCTGCGTCTTCGGGTCGATTGCCTATCGTCTCGCCATCCAGCTCGCGCTCTCCAGCGATGCGCTGGGGCTTAAGGCGTCCGACCTGAATTTTGTCACCGCCGTTCTGGTGGCCGTCGCCCTTATCCTGCCGCGCCTGCGCCGTGGAGGAGCCGCATCATGATTTCACTGTCCGATATTCAGGTCATCTTCGGCAAGGGAACGCCGCTGCAAAAGCAGGCGCTCTCCAAGCTCAATCTCACCATCGAAAACGGTTCCTTCGTCACCGTCATCGGCTCCAACGGTGCCGGCAAGTCCACGCTTCTGGGCGTGCTGGCGGGCGACGTGCTGCCGAGTGCTGGCAAGGTGACGATCAGCGGCGTGGATGTGACACGCAAGCCGACCGCCAGCCGTGCGGGCCAGGTGGCGCGAGTGTTTCAGGATCCGCTGGCGGGAAGTTGCGGCGCGCTCACTATCGAGGAAAATCTGGCGCTAGCAGCCGCGCGCGGCAAGGTCCGCGGTCTTTTGCCCGCACTCGGCGGTGGACGTCGGGCATTCTTCCAGGACCGCATCGCCTCACTTGGCCTTGGGCTGGAAAACCGGCTGAAGGATCGCATGGATCTTCTGTCGGGCGGTCAGCGTCAGGCGGTTTCGCTCGTCATGGCAACGCTTGCTGGTTCCGATGTCCTGCTTCTCGACGAACATACCGCAGCGCTCGATCCCGGCATGGCGGAGTTCGTTATGGAGCTCACCCGCAAGGTGGTGGAAGAACGCAAGCTTACCACGCTGATGGTGACGCATTCCATGCGCCAGGCGCTGGATTACGGCGACCGCACCATCATGCTGCATGCGGGCGAAGTCGTTCTCGATGTGTCGGGCGAAAGCCGCAAGGGCTTGCAGGTGGAAGACCTGATCGAGATGTTCCGCAAGATCCGCGGCCAGACGCTCGATGATGACGAGTTGCTGATCGGATAAGGAAAAAGGCGCCGGACAGGCGCCTTTTTCGTATCCGCTTATTACTTCGCCTGCGTCAGGAAAATCTTCACGGCAAAGAGCGAGAAGACACCGGCGATGGTGTAATCCAGTCCCCGCAGGACCTTGCGATTGCGTTGCAGCCAGTCGGAGAGCGAGTCTGCTGCAACGACAATGCCGATGCCGATCGGCAGGGCGACGATGATCGACCAGATGCCGAGGAAGATCAGCTTGCCGGTGACGTGCGGGTCGGAGGCTGTAACGAATTGCGGCAGGAAGGTCATGAAGAAGATGATGACCTTGGGATTGAGCAGGTTGACCCAAAGCCCGTTAACCAGAGCCGATGTCATCGACGCATCCGTCTTCTGCTCCTTCGGGCGCTCCATGACGAAGTTGGAGCCGTGGCGGATCGCCTGTATCGCAAGCCAGACGAGATAGGCAGCACCCCCCGTCTTCAAGATCATGAAGGCCGTTGGCGAAGCGACGATGAGCGCGGCAACGCCGAAGGCGACCAAAAGCGTGTGAACAGTAATTCCAAGATTGGTGCCGACCAATGTCATGAAGCCCGCCTTGCGACCCTCACGCAGCGAACGGCTGATCCACAGCGTCATGTCCGGACCGGGCGTCACCGCCAGTACGAGAATGGCGATGGTGAAGGCAATGAGTGTCGGCAGGCTCGGAATGAAGTCCACGGCGGTACCATTCGGCTAGGGTTCAGATGCCTACCCATAACGCTGTTTGATGAGCCTGCCAATTCCTCTTCACGTTGCGTCAGCTATTCAGGAACGTCCGGAAATGCTCGGCATAATCGCCATGCCAGCGCGACAGTGGCGGCCGGTTCTGGACGATGTCGTTGGCAGCCCAGAGAATGCGCTTCTCGTCGGTCTTTCTGTCCACCTCGTTATCGGGGCAGAGAATATAGAAATCGCCGCGACCGATGCTTTGCAGCATGAACTCCACCGTCTGTTCCGGCGTCCAGGCTCCCTCCGGCTTTTCGGTGCGATCGCCTGCGGTGAGGCCGGTAAAGACGAAGCCAGGGATGAGCAGATGCGCCGAGATCGAGCCCTTGTCGGCATTGCGCAACTCATGCTCCAGCGCTTCCGTGAAGGCCTTCACACCTGCCTTTGAGACATTATAGGCGGGGTCGCCAGGTGGTGTGGTGATGCCCTGTTTCGAGCCCGTATTGATGATCAGCCCCGGCTCTCCATGCGCCAGCATGCCCGGGCCGAAGACACGCGTGCCGTTGACGACGCCCATCAGGTTGACGCCAAGCACCTTGTCCCAGTTGGCCTGCGGGCCAAAGAGTGCGCTGCCCGGCTGAATGCCGGCATTGTTCATCAGCACATGCACGCGCCCGAAGCGCTGGATGACGGCTCTTTCGAGGGCCTCAAGCTCATCGAGCTTCGACACGTCGGTCGGAATGGCGACGATTTTGGCTGCGCCATCATTCACCTCTGCGGCGATCTGGCTTTCGGCGGCTCGCAGTTTTTCGCCATCGAGATCGACCAGCACGACGCTCATGCCGAGATGAGCAAACTGGCGTGCCGCGGCAAAGCCTATGCCGGATGCAGCGCCGGTGATGACGGCAACATTGTCTTCTGCGAATGCAGGGTGAAATCTCGACATTGGTTTCTCCTTCTCCAGGGCCGACTTTTTCGAACGGCGGTGGCATCCCATGCAACCAAGCACATCTCAGGCGCACTTGGAAAATGCGTGTTTTTCTCTCTCAAGTCACGTGACAAGTCGCCGGGCGCTCGATGTGTTCCCGGGCCTGATCCATTTTCATTATCTCTTGCGTGTGCCGATAAACTCGCTAAAAGTGCCGCAATCTCAAGGAAAGGCGAGGCTTCAAGCGATCGCCGGTTATGCAAATGGATTTCACGAATGGCACTCCCGAAAGACGTTAAGAAAGTCGTTCTCGCCTATTCCGGCGGTCTCGATACCTCGATCATCCTGAAGTGGCTCCAGACCGAACTCGGCGCGGAAGTCGTCACCTTCACCGCCGATCTCGGCCAGGGGGAAGAGCTTGAGCCTGCGCGCAAGAAGGCGGAGATGCTCGGCATCAAGGAAATCTTCATCGAGGATGTCCGCGAAGAGTTCGTTCGTGACTTCGTCTTCCCGATGTTCCGCGCCAATGCCGTCTATGAAGGCGTCTATCTGCTCGGCACGTCGATTGCTCGCCCGCTGATTTCCAAGCACCTGATCGAGATTGCCAAGAAGACCGGCGCTGATGCCATTGCCCATGGTGCCACCGGCAAGGGCAACGACCAGGTTCGCTTCGAGCTTTCCGCTTACGCGCTGAACCCCGACATCAAGATCATTGCGCCTTGGCGCGACTGGACCTTCAAGAGCCGTACGGACCTCTTGAACTTTGCCGAGCAGCACCAGATCCCGGTTGCCAAGGACAAGAAGGGCGAGGCGCCGTTCTCTGTCGATGCCAACCTGCTGCACTCGTCCTCCGAAGGCAAGGTTCTGGAAGACCCGGCACAGGAAGCCCCGGAATATGTGCATATGCGCACCATTTCTCCGGAAGCTGCACCCGACAAGGCAACCGTCATCAAGGTCGGTTTCCGCAAGGGCGATGCCTGCTCGATCAACGGCGTTGAAATGTCGCCCGCGACGCTTCTCAAGACGCTGAACGATTATGGCCGCGACAATGGCATCGGTCGTCTCGACCTGGTGGAAAACCGCTTCGTCGGCATGAAGAGCCGCGGCGTCTACGAGACCCCCGGCGGCACGATCCTGCTTGCAGCCCACCGCGCCATCGAATCCATCACGCTCGACCGCGGTGCAGCGCACCTCAAGGACGAGCTGATGCCGCGTTACGCCGAGCTGATCTATTACGGCTTCTGGTTCTCGCCGGAGCGCGAAATGCTGCAGGCCTTGATCGACAAGAGCCAGGAGCATGTGGAAGGCGAAGTGACGCTGAAGCTCTATAAGGGCAATGTCATGGTCACCGGTCGTGAGAGCGCCAAGTCGCTTTACTCCGACAAGCTCGTCACCTTCGAAGACGACCAGGGCGCCTACGACCAGAAGGACGCCGCCGGCTTCATCAAGCTCAACGCGCTGCGTCTGCGCACGCTCGCCAAGCGTAATCTGGGCAAATAATCTGCGTTTGATGTGACCATTCAAAGCCCCGTTTCGCGCGGGGCTTTTTGTTGCCTCCGGCTTAGCTTTCCGCCCGGCTTTTATCCATGGCAGCGGTATGGAGGTTCTTCTGCATGACAGACAGCAGCGCATGGAAGCGCTCAATGTCTTCTTGATTGAGACCTTCGGTCGCCTGGGCCATCAGGCCATCCACCTCTTCGCGCACCGATTTCAACATGTCGGTCGAGCTTTGCGTCAAATAGATGCATTTCGACCGGCGGTCGTCCGGGTTGGGGCGGCGCTCCACGAGGTCGAGCGATTCCAGTTTGTCGAGATAGGTACAGACCGTCATCGGTTCGAGACCGATGCGGGCGGCAATGTCAGCCTGCTTGGCGCCGTCGATGGCGGCGACCGTCAGGAGCGCGCGGGCTTCGCCGGGTGTCAACCCAAGGCCGGCATTGGCGATACGTCGCTCGAAAACGCTGTTGAGGAATCGGGCGCTGCTGTTGAGCAGAAAGGCCAGCGGTTCTCTTTCGGGATTGGATGTCATCAAACAGGTGCTTTTCATTAGAACTCTTCTACTTTGTGACAATTTCTCGCTGCCCATGCAATCGGACGAAAGAAGAAAGTGTTCCGCATTGCGCTCTATTTCTTGAACTGCAGCCATCGTGCTTTTTGAAAAATCGCATCCGATTTTGCCCCATTGCTGTCGCGGTTCCTGGGATCGGATATTGAAAGCTTGTATCGGGCATGCCCATATGGCTGACAATCACATCTGCATGAGGACATCACCATGACATCGACGATCGCGCATTATTCCGCTCTGACCGACTGGAACGGAAAAAACGGCCTGCCGCGGTTCGATGCTGTCAAGGATGAGGATTTCGCGGGCGCCTTCGATGCGGCGCTTGCTGCGCATGATGCGGAGATCAATGCCATTGCCGGCAATAGCGAGGTGCCGAGCTTCGCCAATACAGTGATAGCGCTCGAGATCGCAGGCGATGAGCTGTCGCGTGTCTCGGCGCTGTTCTGGAACAAGGCGGGTGCCCATACCAATCCGCAAATCCAGGCGCTGGAGCGTGAGATCGCGCCAAAAATGTCGCGCCACTATTCGCGCATCGGCATGAACGAGGCGCTGTTCAAGCGCATCGATACGCTGTGGGACAAGCGCGAAACGCTGGGGCTGACCCAGGAGGAATTGCGTGTGCTTGAGCGCCACTGGAAGGGTTTCGTCCGTGCCGGTGCGAAGCTGCCCAAAGCCGAGCAGGAGCGTCTGGCCGCGATCAACGAAGAACTGGCGGGTCTTGGCGCGAATTTCGGTCAGAACGTTCTGGCGGATGAGAAGAACTGGAAGCTGTTGCTCTCTTCGGATGACGAGCTTGCCGGTATCCCAGGCTTCCTGCGCGATGCCATGGCGGGCGCCGCCAAGGAGCACGGCGAAGATGGCAAGTTTGCCGTGACGCTGTCGCGCTCGATCATCGAGCCTTTCCTCACCTTCTCCGAGCGCCGTGATCTGCGCGAACAGGCCTTCAAGGCCTGGGTGGCGCGGGGCGAAAATGGCGGCGAGACGGACAATCGCGAGATCGTCAAGAAGACGCTGGCGCTGCGCGAAGAAAAGGCAAAGCTGCTCGGCTACGACAACTTTGCAGCCTACAAGCTGGACGACACCATGGCGAAGACGCCGGATGCGGTGAACGGTCTTTTGACCCAGGTATGGGAAAAGGCCGTGGCGCGCGCTGGCGAAGAGGAAGCCGAGCTTGCAGCGATCATTGCCGACGAGGGCAAGAACCATGAGGTCATGCCCTGGGACTGGCGGCATTACGCGGAAAAGCTCAGAGCAAAGCGCTTCAATTTTTCCGAAACGGAGCTGAAGCCCTATCTTCAGCTGGAGAAGATCATCGAGGCCTGCTTTGACGTGGCGACACGCCTCTTCGGCATTCACGCCGTCGAATTGAAAGACGTTAAGGCTTATCACCCCGATGTCCGCACCTTCGAAATTCGCGATGCCAATGGCGAGCTGAAGGCAATGTTCCTTGGCGATTATTTTGCGCGTCCCTCCAAGCGCTCGGGTGCCTGGATGAGTTCGTTCCAATCGCAGCACAAGCTGCCGCTGAAGAATGGTGCTGTCGGTGAACTGCCGATCATCTATAATGTCTGCAACTTCGCGAAGCCCTCAGCCGGCAAGCCGGCGCTCCTCTCGTTGGATGATGCGCGCACGCTGTTTCACGAATTCGGCCATGCGTTGCATGGCATGATGTCGAACGTCACTTATCCCTCCGTTTCGGGAACTGGCGTGTCCCGCGACTTCGTCGAACTGCCCTCGCAGCTCTACGAGCATTGGCTGACCGTGCCGCAAATCCTTGAAAAATATGCGCTACATTACGAAACCGGCGAGCCGATGCCGAAGGCGCTGCTCGACAAGGTACTGGCGGCGCAGACCTTCAATGCCGGTTTCAACACGGTCGAGTTCACTTCCTCGGCGCTGGTCGATATGGCGTTCCACACCCGTGGAAAAGTTGACGACCCGATGGCGGTTCAGGGGGAGGTGCTGTCCTCGCTTCACATGCCGAAGTCGATCACCATGCGCCACGCCACGCCGCACTTCCAGCACGTGTTTTCCGGTGACGGCTATTCGGCTGGTTACTATTCCTACATGTGGTCGGAAGTGCTGGATGCCGACGCTTTCGAAGCTTTCGAGGAGACGGGCAATCCCTTCGATCCGGAAACAGCGCGCAAGCTTCTCGACAATGTCTATTCCGTCGGTGGCGCGGTCGATCCGGAAGTGACCTACAAGGCCTTCCGCGGCAAGATGCCGAGCCCGGAGGCGATGCTGAAGAAGCGCGGACTGGTGGCCGCGTAACGCGTGCCGCGCAGACGCGTGAAGCCGTCTTGCGACGCCGACACGTGAGCGAAGAAGGGGTGAAAGCGGGAGGATCGAATCTGAAAGATCGCGCCCGCTTTAATCTCAAAATCCCGCAAAAACCTGTCACACAACTCTGATACCGCGTTTTCGCAAGGGGCTTATGTCATAAGCCCCCCTTTCGCATTTGCAAAAAAAAGGTTATGAGCCCGCCAAACTAAATTGGCGCATCCCATACGATCAGCGCCCCAACCTCAGAGATTTAATCATATGGCCCTTCGCAACATCGCGATCATCGCGCACGTTGACCATGGAAAAACGACACTTGTTGACGAGCTTTTGAAGCAGTCTGGTTCGTTCCGCGACAACCAGCGTGTTGCCGAGCGTGTTATGGATAGCAACGATCTGGAAAAGGAACGCGGCATCACCATTCTCGCCAAGGCGACTTCGGTTGAGTGGAAGGGTGTTCGCATCAACATCGTCGACACCCCCGGCCACGCCGACTTCGGTGGCGAAGTCGAGCGTATCCTTTCGATGGTGGACGGCGCTATCGTTCTGGTCGACAGCTCCGAAGGCCCGATGCCGCAGACGAAATTCGTCGTCTCCAAGGCGCTGAAGGTCGGTCTTCGCCCGATCGTCGCGATCAACAAGATCGACCGTCCGGATGGCCGCCACGAAGAAGTCATCAACGAAGTGTTCGACCTTTTCGCAAACCTCGACGCGACCGACGAGCAGCTGGACTTCCCGATCCTTTACGGCTCCGGTCGTGATGGCTGGATGAACGTCAACCCGGAAGGTCCGAAGGACCAGGGTCTCGCACCGCTGCTCGATCTGGTTCTCGAACACGTTCCGGAGCCCAAGGTCGAAGAAGGTCCGTTCCGCATGATCGGTACGATCCTTGAAGCCAACAACTTCCTCGGCCGTATCATCACCGGTCGTATCGCATCCGGCTCGATCAAGCCGAACCAGGCCGTCAAGGTTCTGGGCCAGGACGGCAAGACGATCGAAACCGGCCGTATTTCGAAGATCCTCGCCTTCCGCGGCATCGAGCGTACCGCGATCGAAGAAGCCCATGCGGGCGACATCGTTGCGATTGCCGGTCTTTCCAAGGGCACCGTTGCCGATACCTTCTGCGATCCGTCGGTCACCGAAGCGATGACGGCGCAGCCGATCGATCCGCCGACCGTGACCATGTCCTTCATCGTCAATGACAGCCCGCTGGCTGGCACCGAAGGCGACAAGGTAACGAGCCGCGTTATTCGCGACCGTCTGCTCAAGGAAGCCGAAGGCAACGTTGCGCTGAAGATCGAAGAAGCCGAAGGCAAGGACTCGTTCTTCGTGTCCGGTCGTGGCGAATTGCAGCTTGCGGTTCTGATCGAAACCATGCGTCGCGAAGGCTTCGAGCTTGCCGTGTCGCGTCCGCGCGTCGTGATGCACAAGGATGAGAACGGCACCCTGCTGGAGCCGATCGAAGAAGTCGTTATCGACGTCGATGAAGAGCATTCCGGTGTCGTCGTCCAGAAGATGTCCGAGCGCAAGGCTGAAATGGCCGAGCTTCGCCCTTCCGGTGGCAACCGCGTTCGTCTGAAATTCTACGCCCCGACCCGCGGCCTGATCGGCTACCAGTCGGAACTCTTGACCGACACGCGCGGTACGGCCATCATGAACCGCCTGTTCCACGATTATCAGCCCTTCAAGGGCCAGATCGCGGGCCGCGTCAACGGCGTTCTGCTGTCGAACGGTTCGGGCGAGGCCGTCGCTTACGCCATGTTCAACCTGGAAGACCGTGGTCCGATGATCATCGAGCCGGGTGAAAAGGTCTATGCCGGTATGATCATCGGCATTCACACCCGCGACAACGATCTCGAAGTCAACGTGCTGAAGGGCAAGCAGCTCACCAACATCCGCGCCGCCGGCAAGGATGAAGCCGTGAAGCTGACGCCGCCGATCCGCATGACGCTCGACCGCGCTCTGTCCTGGATCCAGGATGACGAGCTGATGGAAGTGACGCCGAAGTCGCTTCGTCTGCGCAAGCTGCATCTCGATCCGAACGATCGGAAGCGCTTCGAAAAGGCAAAGATGGCTGGCTGATCGCCTCGCTATTAACCGTATTTCCAAGAACCCGGCTCGAGCACCCCTCGAGCCGGGTTTTTCTTTGTGCGGGCGAATCAGGCCCGCTTGTCTCAATGGTAAAAAAAGCGTTAATCTTGGCGTTATCGTCCACATGATTAGGCTGTGGGTAAACTTGCTGCCGTTAACCTTTATGGCTGGTAAGTTTTCATGGCCGGGGCCAGAATCGCGTTATGAAAACGTTATCCATCGATGTTCGCCGGGCTGAGCCGGAAGACGCTGGCGCTATCGCACAGACGCACCGGCTGTCCTGGGAGCAAGCCTATTCGGGACTTATTCCCCACAAGCCGCTCTGGCAGATGCTGGATCGCCGCGACGAGGATTGGTGGCGCCGGGCTGCGCGCGGATCTGCCACGCTGCTGGTGGTCGAAGTTGCCGGAGTGATCGCCGGCTATACGACGCTTGGCCTCAATCGCGCCCGCGGCCTTCCCTATGATGGCGAGATCTATGAGCTTTATCTGCGCCCGGAATATCAGGGTATCGGCCTTGGAACCGTTCTTTTCAAAGAGGGGCGCCGCCTGTTGAAGTCGCTTGGCTGCAACGGCGTGGTGGCCTGGTGCCTTGAAGATAGCGATGTCGCCAGCCGCTTCTTCCGCTCGCATGGCGGCAAGGATATCGCCGAAGGCATGGAAGACTTTGCCGACAAGCAGTTGCGCAAGATCGGTTTTGCCTGGCGCTAAGCGGGTACCAGCAGCCCACCTGATTTCTGCAACGATTGCGACCAGGACGCTGCGACTGATCCTATGACGTCGGCACAGCACGTCCTCAGACTTCTTGCCCCTTGTTTCTTGTAACACTCTCAATCCTTTAAGCTGCGCCCATTCTTGGTTCGACAAAAGCGCCCGGCTCGCGGCGGGCAATGTTGCAAAGCGCTGCCTTTCCCAGTATCGAGGATCAACCTCAACTCACCGAAATAAGGAAAGAGTATGCGTATTGATGCAATCTCCGTCGGCAAGAACCCGCCTGAAGACGTCAATGTGATCGTTGAAGTGCCGGTCGGCGGCCATCCTATCAAGTACGAGATGGATAAGGATGCAGGCGCACTGATCGTCGATCGCTTCCTCTACACGCCGATGACCTATCCGGGCAATTACGGCTTCGTGCCGCACACGCTCTCGGATGATGGCGACCCGATCGATGTGTTGATCTGCAATACCCGTCCGCTGGTCCCAGGCTGCGTCATCAATGTCCGCCCCATCGGCGTGATGATCATGGAAGACGATGGCGGCAAGGATGAGAAGATCCTGGCGGTTCCGGTTCCGAAGCTGACGCGCCGCTACGACAAGGTCGTCAACTACACCGATCTGCCGGAAATCACGCTGAAGCAGATCGAGCACTTCTTCGAACACTACAAGGATCTGGAACCCGGCAAGTGGGTGAAGATGGGCGGCTGGCAGGATGTCGACGTTGCCAAGAAGCTGATCGTCGAAGCTGTCGAGCGCTACAAGGCTCAAGGCTGATACATGTTCGGAAGCGTGAGATGTCTCATCTCACGCTTCGTCTCTCTACCGGACGCGACACCGCTCTTTCGCACACGCCTTGAGCCATGGTGAGGTGATGGTAAGCCGAAGATCTCCTCGTCTTGTCACGGCAAGTTCCGCGTCGAAGCTGTCTCGCACTTTGCGATCATCTCCATTGTTTTTGCTGTTCTCCAAGCACGGCGCAGGTCAACTGGCCCGCAGCTTGCATCGCGCATCCTATGAGGACATCAAAATTTAGCCATGGGCAGGCAGTCACACACGTTACATGGCACCGGCTTTTCGGCGCGCTGAACAAGGACGGCCAGGCTCTTAACCTGCAAATACGGCGCATGATCGTGCATGCGATAGAGACAGGCGTGCTCAACAAGAACATGCGTCTGCCGTCCACACGGGAACTTGCGGGCCTTCTTGGAATTGCGCGCAATACGGTCACGACTGCCTATCAGTTACTCATCGATGAAGGTTTTTTGGTCTCGCGCGAACGCAGCGGTATTTTCGTCGCCGCCAATGGCACGCGCAACGGCCCCAATCGGCGTGACGAGGCTTCGGTCGATGACTGGTCGTCGCGCTTTGCCATCCAGCCATCCCGACTTCGCCAGATCTGCAAGCCGCGAGACTGGCTGGATTACCCTTATCCTTTTCTTTTCGGTCAATACGACCCTGCGCTTTTCCCAACCAATAATTGGCGCGAAGCGGTGAAGGCGGCATCCAGCGTCAAGGAAATCCAGGGCTGGGCCGGGGATATGATCGACGACGATGACCCCGACCTTGTCGAGCAATTGCGTGTGCAGGTGCTGCCGCGACGCGGCATCTTTGCCGGTCCGGGCGAGATTATCGTCACCATCGGCTCGCAGCAGGCCTTGTCGATGCTGGTGCAGCTTCTCGTCGGACCGAGCACCGCGACCGGCATGGAGGACCCTGGATACCCTGATGTCCGAAACATGCTGAGCCTGGCGACACAGAATGTGATCGCACTGAAACAGGATCGGCATGGCATCGTGCCGGATGCCGACTTTGCCAGCCGTGATGTTGCGTTTCTTACCGTCAGCCATCAGTGCCCGACAACCACTGTGACGCCGCTCGAGCGGCGGCGACAGTTGTTGCAAGCCGCCAACCGCGACGACGTCCTGATCGTCGAGGACGATTATGAAGCTGATCTTTCGATCGAGAGCGATGGCGACATTCCGTCTCTCAAGAGCCTCGATACGGAGGGCCGCGTCATCTATGTTGGCAGCTTCTCCAAGGTTCTCGCGCCCGGTTTGCGGGTGGGGTATATCGTCGCCCCGCAGCCGGTGATCGATGAGTTGAGGGTTCTGCGCCGGTTGATGCTTCGTCATCCGCCCACGAACAATCAACGCGCATTGGCGAACTTCATTGCACTTGGACATTACCGACAGCACCTCGGTCGCACCGGCGCCGTCATGCTGGAACGGGCAACGCTGATAGCGGATCTCCTTCCAGACCTCATTCCTTCCTGCAGGATCGCTCGCGGTGAAGGGGCAACGAGCTTCTGGATCGAGGGGCCACCCGGTTTTGACCCACGCCGGCTTGTCGATACTGCCCGTCGATCCGGCGTCTTGGTCGAGGCGGGGGACATCTTCTTCGCCGATCCAGCCGCAGGCCAGCGCTATCTCAGGCTCGGATTTGGTTCGATTGCGACCCATCGCATCGAGGCTGGTCTTGCAAGACTGGCACCGCTCATCAAGACATTTGTCGACAGAGCGGACAAAGCGCCACGCACCGATTTCCGACCCGCGCCCTTTCCGGCGGCGCCTTTCTGAGCAGCGGGTCCAGAACGGACAATCCATGGAGCCAGAGACCGTTTGCACGGGCAAAGGCGGTCGCGTCCGTGCTAATGCGGAGCCAGCAACGCTTTTGGAGGCACCCATGAGTTCGATCGTTCAACCCAACGACATCCGGGACGTTATCGAGGCCGATCGCGCCCATGTCTGGCATCACCTCACGCAACACAAAACATTCGAGACCGCCGATCCGCGGATCTTCGTTGAGGGACGCGGTATGCGGGTCTGGGACGCGACGGGCAAGGAATATCTGGACGCTGTCGCGGGCGGCGTGTGGACTGTCAATGTCGGCTTCGGTCGCGAAAGCATTGCCAATGCGGTTCGCGACCAGCTCGTCAAGCTGAACTATTTCGCCAATTCAGCGGGCTCCGTTCCCGGCGCATTGTTTGCGCAGAAGCTGATCGAAAAGATGCCTGGCATGAGCCGGGTCTATTATTCGAACTCAGGCTCGGAAGCGAACGAGAAAGTCTTCAAGATGGTGCGCCAGATTTCGCATCGTCACCACAAAGGCAAGAAGTCCAAGATCCTCTACAGGGAGCGTGATTATCACGGCACGACGCTTGCCACGCTGGCCGCAGGCGGCCAGCCGGAACGCCGCGAGCAATATGGTCCGCTGCCAGCCGGCTTTGTCGAAGTGCCCCACTGCCTCGAATATCGCAGTCAGTATGGCGATATTGCCAATTACGGCGAGCGCGCCGCCGAGGCAATCGAAGACGTGATCCTGCGCGAGGGACCGGATACCATCGGCGCGCTCTGCCTTGAGCCTATCACGGCGGGTGGCGGCGTCATCGTTCCGCCTGCCGGTTACTGGGAAAAGGTGCAGGACATCTGCCGCCGCCACGACATTCTGCTTCATATTGATGAAGTCGTCTGCGGGGTAGGGCGCACGGGCAAGTGGTTCGGCTATCAGAATTTCGGTGTCGAGCCGGACTTCGTCACCATGGCCAAGGGCGTGGCCTCCGGCTATGCGGCGATCTCCTGCACCGTCACCACCGAGAAGGTGTTCGACCTCTTCAAGGACGATCCATCCGACCCGATGTCGTTCTTCCGCGATATTTCGACCTATGCGGGCTGCGTCGGCGGCCCGGCAGCGGCGCTCGAAAACATGCGGATCATCGAGGAGGAGAACCTGCTTGAAAACACCGCCCTTATGGGCGAGCGGCTTCGGTCCAATCTTCGGGAGCTGCAAGTGCGCCATGCGGTCATCGGTGAGGTGCGCGGCGCGGGCCTGTTCTGCGGCGCGGAGCTTGTCAGCGACCGGACAACGAAGACGCCGGTGGAGGAGAAACAGGTTCAGGCCGTCATCGCCAACTGCATGGCGAATGGCGTCATCATCGGTGCCACCAACCGCGCCCTGCCGGGGCTGAACAATACGCTCTGCTTCAGCCCCGCCTTGATCGCGACGGCAAGCGACATCGACGAGATCACAGCTGCGGTCGATCAGGCACTGACAAAGGTCTTCGGCTGATCAATCCATCTTTACAAGTGAGAAGGCCCGCACATCCAAGGCGGGCCTTCTCTCATTCTGTTCAGGCTGTTTCCTGGCGATAAACCTGAAATGGCGCCCAGGACTGGCTGACAGGCATGATCTCGACACTGTTGATGTTCACATGTGCCGGAAGCGACGCGACCCAGTAGATGGTCTCGGCGATATCCTCCGGCTGAAGGGGATTGGCGCCCTTGTAGAGCCTGTCGTAAGCCGCCTGATCGCCGCCGGTGCGCACCAGTGTGAATTCGCTTTCCGAAAGGCCGGGCTCGATGGATGTCACGCGGACGCCACGGCTGGAAAGATCGCTGCGAAGCCCGAGCGAAAACTGGCGGACGAAGGCCTTCGTGCCGCCATAGACATTGCCGCCGGGATAGGGCCAGTTCGATGCGATGGAGGCGAGATTGACCACAAGCCCACGGCGGGCGAGCAGGGTTTCGAGCAGCATCCGGGTTATCGTCACCAGTCCGGTGACGTTCGTGTCGATCATCGTCTTCCAGTCGTCAAGCTCGCATAGATCGGCAGTTCCCGTCCCCAGGGCAAGACCCGCATTGTTGACCAGCGTATCGATCGCCGCGAAGGCGGGGGGAAGCGAAGCCAGAGCCTGTTGCATACCCGCTTCATCGCGAATGTCGAAGCAGAGGCCGTGCGCGCGCGACGGGCCGCCGAGTTCGGCAACAAGCGCGTCCAGCCTGTCTTTTCGTCGGCCGGTGATGACGACGGACCAACCTTCCGTGACGAAGCGCCTAGCTATGGCCTGCCCAAAGCCCGATGTGGCGCCGGTGATCAGGGCGATTTTCGACATGATGCATTCCTTTCCATTGGTCATGCTGCCACAAGGGCGAAAACGGCCTGTATCAGGCCGATAATGGCGATGGTCACGAGACCACCCGATGAAAACCGATGCCAGACATGCGGCTGAAGCCGCCGCGATACGATGTAACCGACAGCAAAACCCACCAGTGTTGCAGGCAGGTAGGTGGCGATCAGCCATGGCAATTGAGGATCGACCTCGCCCAGGAACACTCTGCTCGCAAGGCTGACGAGGTCGATGGCGCCGAAGAATACGGCGAGCGTGCCGCGCACATGAGATCGTTGGGTACCACCGGCAAGCAGCCACGCCGCGGCAAGCGGCCCGCCGACCGCAAAGGCGGAAAGCAGCAGGCCGACGGCGAAACCGAAGAAAACCCCGAAGACGCGTCCGGCAAGCCACGCTGGCGGATTGCGGATCAGCGCGACACAGGCCGCCAGCATCACGATAGCCGCAACGAGAATGCGTGCTGTCTCTTCGTCCAGATGGGCTGCCGACCAACCGCCGAAAAACGCGCCGCAGAAGCCTGACGCCAGGAGGAGACGCGCAGCCTTCCAATCGACCGCGCCAATCTTGCGGTCGCCAAGGGTGAATGCCGTCAGGACAAGATCGTTGAAGAGAATGAAGGGTACGCTGCTTTGCGGCGCCATCAGGGCTGCCGTCAGGCCGAGTGCGGCGACCATGGCATAGCCGAAGCCGGTCACGCCGCGAAATGCGCCGGCAATGATCGTCACTGCCGCGATTGCTGCCATTTCCATGATATCTCCGGTGCCTGGTTTTCTTCTCCTTGCTTCTAAAAGCGGCGAGGTGCCTTCCGGCAGAGCCAGACGAAGGCATCTGTGGGACCAGTCGTGCATGGATCCCGTCTGCACTGGGCCAGATGGCTCCTGAAATGGGTGCAACTGGCTCTTTCGGCACAATGCTTGCTTGCCGCTTAATAGGACCGTCTTCCCGATCCTCTCAAGGAGTGAGCCTTCATGAACAGACTGAGCAAAGCTTTTGTGTCCTTTGCCGCGACGTGCAGTGCCGTTTTCGGCCTTTCGTTCGGCGCATTGGCTCAAGACAAGACCGTGACTTTCGCCTATCAGGACATGATGACGCCGATCCGTGTTCTGATGGAATCCGGCAAGCTGGAGTCCGAAACCGGCTACAAGATCAAATGGGTCAAGTTCGGTGGCGGCGGCGATGTCATCCGTGCCATGTCGTCCGGCGATGTCGATATCGGCGAGGCTGGCTCCTCTCCGATTGCCGCGGCTGCTTCCCAGGGCCTGCCGATCAAGCTCTTCTGGATCCTGGACGATATTGCCAACGCCGAGCAGCTCGTGGTGCGCAAGGATAGCGGCATCAAGACGATCGCCGACCTGAAAGGCAAGACGATCGCCGTGCCCTTCGTTTCCACCTCGCATTACCAGTTGATGTATGCCCTGTCGGAAGCCGGGCTGACGACGCGTGATGTCAAGCTTCTCAACATGCGTCCGCCGGAAATCGCCGCTGCCTGGGAGCGTGGCGACCTGGACGCGACCTTCATCTGGGCGCCGGTTCTCGACGTCGCCAAGAAAAACGGCACAGTGATCGCAAGCGCAGGTGATTTTGCCGCAAAGGGCAAGGCCACCTTCGACGGCCTCGTCGTGACCGACAAGTTTGCCGATGCCAACAAGGAGTTCGTCACCACCTTCGTCAAGCTCCTTGCCGCTGCCGATGCCGATTATGCGGCAAACAAGGCTGCCTGGACGCAGGATTCGAAGCCGGTCGCCGCCGTCGCGAAATGGACGGGTGCCAACCCCGCCGACGTTCCAGCCGCAATGGCCGCCTACAAGTTCCCGACGCTCGAGCAACAAGGCTCTTCCGAGTGGCTGGGCGGTGGCGCTGCAAAGGCGCTGCAGTCGACGGCAGAATTCCTAAAGGAGCAGGGCCGCGTCACAGACATTGCGCCGGACTATTCGGCTTTTGTGACCGATGAATACGTCAAGGCTGTCAAGTAAACGGCACCCTCGGGCGGGCTGGGCGATCCAGCCGCCCTTCATTTTCAAGGGCGGGATAAAGATGCTTCAGATACGCAATGTCAGCGTTCACTACGGCGAGGGCGACGGCGGCGTTGTCGCCCTTTCGCGGATCAACCTGGATATCCAGGCAGGCGAATTTGTCGTCGCGCTGGGCGCATCCGGCTGCGGGAAAACGACGCTCCTGTCCTGCATCGCCGGATTTCAGCCCGTCACGGAGGGCTCGATCGTCATCGATGGCCAACCGGTCACGAAGCCTGGAGCCGACCGTGGGGTGGTTTTCCAGCGGCATGCGCTGATGCCCTGGCTTTCCGTCGTCGACAATGTTGCTTTCGGTCTGCGCATGCAGGGTATGCCGAAGGACGAGCGGCTGGAACGCGCGCGCCACATGCTCAGCCTCGTCAGTCTCGACGGTTTTGCTGACAAGAAGATCTATGAGCTGTCCGGTGGAATGCAGCAGCGCGTCGGCATTGCGCGAGCACTGGCAGCGGACCCGGCCATGCTGTTGATGGATGAGCCACTGGGTGCGCTCGACGCCTTCACCCGCGAACAGGTGCAGGAACTGATCCTCAAGGTCTGGGCCAAGACGAATAAAATGGCCTTCTTCATTACCCATGATGTCGAGGAAGCAATCTTCCTCGCAACCAAGCTCATCATCATGACACCGCGCCCAGGGCGAATCGCCCGTGAGATGCCACTGCATTTCAGTCGCCGCTTCTTGGAAACCGGTGATGCGCGCGGCGTCAAATCCTCTCCAGACTTCATCGCGATCCGGGAAGAGGTTCTGGCTGCGATCCACAAGGGTGAGAAGATGAATGAAGGGGTGGCCGCATGACCGAGACATCCTCAAACGGCAGGGCCATCACCCCGGCAGCAGGCGTGCAGCCAAGCAAATCCAAACCGCGGCGTGTTGCGCTGAGCAGCGTTCATCTGGGCCTGATCAGTACGCTGACGGTGCTTCTGGTGCTGACGGTCTGGGCGGTCGTGACGCATCTTGGCCTCGTCAAGCCGCTGTTTCTTCCCAAGCTTGAAACCGTCCTGAATGCCTTTATCGCGGCTATCGAAGGCAATATCGATGGTGCGCCCCTGACCGAGCATATCGTCATGAGCCTGTTCAGGGTCGTTTCCGCCTTTGTGCTCGCCGCCTTGATCGGCATTCCGGTCGGTCTTGCCATGGGCTTGAGTCCGGCCATCCGCTCGATGCTCGATCCTTTCATCGAGTTCTATCGACCGCTGCCGCCTCTGGCCTATCTGCCGCTGGTGATCATATGGTTCGGCATCGGTGAAACGTCCAAGGTCCTGCTGATCTATCTCGCCTGCTTCGCGCCGGTGGCGCTTGCGGCGCGCGCAGGGGTTCTCTCTGCCTCCTCCGATCAGATCAATGCCGCACGCGCGCTCGGTGCCAGCCGCTGGCAATTGCTTCGCTTCGTGGTATTTCCAGCGGCCCTGCCCGATATTCTCGTCGGCTTGCGGATCGGAATGGGGGTTGGCTGGACCACGCTGGTGGCCGCGGAGATGGTTGCAGCGTCAACCGGCGTCGGTCAGATGGTTCTCAACGCGTCCAACTTCCTGCGGACGGATATCGTCATGATGGGGATCTTTGTCATCGGCTTTTTCGCGATCGTTTTCGAATTCGCGATGCGCTGGCTGGAAAAGAAACTGGTCCCGTGGCGAGGCAAGATCTAGCCTCGTCTGCCGGATGGTTATCCGAAAGCTCAGGCGGGTCGCCGTCTTTAAGACGCTCCTTACGCATTAGTTTTTGGTTTTATCGCAAAACCGCTGCGCACTTGCGCAAGGCATGTTTCAAAGCTTTTGAAGCTTGATCACTATGTCCTCCGGTTCGCCTTCGAGCCGGAGGATTTTTTTGCGCGATGTTTCGCCCGAAACGAAGCTGATCGAGGATTTTGAGATCTTCAGTGTCTTCGACAGAAGCGCAACCAGCGCCTTGTTCGCCTTGCCATCTTCCGGCACGGCGGTGACGCGGGCTTTCACGTAAGCCTGCCCTTCGGCATCCGTCTCCACGCCATCGATTGCGTCACGCCCGCCAGAGGGCGTGAGCCGGACCCGAAGCTCCACGTGCCGCTGAACTGCTTTCCAGGGCTGAGGGGTCAAATGAAGAGCGAGATCAGGAAGGGTCTGATCGGATTGACGAGGATCATCTGGATGAAGACAATCGCCAGCAGCACGACGAGCGGCGACAGATCGATACCGCCCATATTGGGAAGGCGATTGCGGATCGGACGCAGGACTGGTTCGGTGGCGTTATAGAGGAAGCTGCCGATCGAGTTCACGAACTGGTTGGAAGAATTTATGACGTTGAATGCGTAGAGCCAGGAGAAAATGGCACTCGCAATCAGAATCCACCAGTAGATGTTCAGCGCCAAGATAATGACAGTAATCGCTGCATCAATAAACCCGGGCATCCGTGTCTCCTATGTTGTTGGAAGACATTTAGACATTGCCAGATGAGCCGACAAGTGGGGCGGTGCGGGAAGAGATCAATTGCGCGCTATCCAAGGGGCGTTTTCAAGATCAGGCTTAACACGAGACGAATAAGCCGGCCGATGCCACCGTTCCAAAGCGTGTCGCGATGTTTCAGATTCGCCCCTTACGCTTTGGGTCTTTGTTCTATCGCATGTCGTTATCGCAAAACCCGTCACCACTTTTGCGCGACATCCGTTAAGCGCCATGCGTCCTATTGGAGGCACGGCGCTTCATTTTTTTGAATCCGCGCATCGGGTCTTCCGAAAATCAATTCCGATTTTCGCGCCGATGCTGTCAGCCTATCAGGTGGCGTCAACTTCGCTCGCGTCGTGGGTGTCGAGGTGCTTGTGACCTTCCACCTGCTGGCGCTGGAGGACACGATCGCGCACAGAGACGCCGAGAAGCTCGGCAATGCGCCAGATCACATTGTCTTCCATCTCGTTGCGCTCGCCATCGGCATAGACGATGTCCCAGAGAATGCCGATGAGTTCGACGCGTTCCTGTTCGTTCAGGTGGCGGCGGATGTCGGTGGTGAAGCGGTAGTAATCGACCGCCTCCTTGCCGGCTTCCTGCCCCGCATCCATCAGCGCATCCAGCTTGCCGGAACTGAGGTCGTAGTGCTCTTGGAGCAGTTCGCGCAGGCGCTGGCGCTCGACCTTGGAAACCGTTCCGTCCGCTTCCATCACCTGAAAGCAAAGGGCGGCAATGGCGACACGAAGGTCATCGGGCGGAAAATCGCGAGACGTGTCGCCATTCGTCAGGCTTTGAAAGAAGGACTGGATACGTTCGAGCATGGCTCTCCTTGAGCGTTACGTTTGCCTTAGAACAGATTGAGGCGGGTTTTCTCATCCGAGGTGGCGGTTGTTTTCTTCACGCCCGGATCATCCGGCAAACCGCCGAAGAAGGGAACGGCTTCCTCGCTTTTTTCCGTCACTGTGGTTTTTGGCGCAGGCGCCTTGGACGTCTGGCTCACAGGCTTGACCGGCTCGGCAAGAGGGGCACCCTCTGCAGTCTTCACGCCTGGATCATCCGGTGGGCCGCCGAAGAAGGGAACGGCTTCATCCGTTTTCGCCGAGGCTGTGACCGTCTTTGGTTCAATTGATTGGACCTTCTGCTTCGGCGGTTCGACAACGGGATGAACCGGGATTTTCGTCTCGACTTTGGGCTCAACCTTTGGATCGATGTGTGGCTTCGCCTCGGTCTTCACCGGCTCGGCCTTTACTGGAACGGGGATTTCGATCACCCGCTCGCGGATTTCAGGCTTTGCGACATCCGGCAGCGACGCAAGCGCGCTATCGACGCTCACATCTTCAACCGGGCCTTCCAGCTGCCCGAAGGGCGCCTTCCATTCGAAGGCATCGAGACGGCCGGAGACCGGCGAAACAGGATGCCATTTTTCCGAAACGATGCCGTCCGCCACCCAGGCCGGGTCGCGCGGTGCGCGCAGCGCCTGCGCCATCCAGTGGCGCACACGGCCCTGGTCGCCGGTCTCGGCCTCTTCGATATCGGCAAGCAGCAGGAAGACGCTTTCGCGTGGTGCAATGCGGGCCGCAGCTTGCGCCTTGGATCTCGCCTTGTCGAAATCGTGCGCAGCCAATGCCGCCTGTGCTACGGCAAAGAGCGACTCGATATTGTTGGGCTTCAGGCTCTCCAGCCGCTCGGCCCGCTTCAGCCGGTCGATAGCCGTATCACCGCTGCGGGCGCGGACGTAAAGCTCGGCGATCTGCGGATGTGGCTCGGCCTTCCACACCGGCTCCAGAACAGCGGCTGCTTTGCGCAGATTGTCTTCGCGGAGATAGGATTTTGCCGCAACGAGTGCCGCAGGGACGAGCGCCTTCGAGAGCTTCAGTGCAGCTTTGGCGTCGTCGCGCGCACCTTTGGGGTCGCTTTCGAACTTCTCTTCCGCCTTCGCCGTCAGAAGCACGGCCTTGAGACGTTCAGCGTCGCCACGCTCGATAACGTGGGCGGCCTTCTGCTGGTCGAGCAGGCGGATCGCATCGTCCCACTCGCCGCTGCGGCATTTGCTTTCCAGCGTCGCTTGCGCTGCCCAGGGTAGGTAGGGCGCGTTTCGTGCGGCGTCCTCGGCATATTGCAGGGCTGCCTCATGCGCGCCCTGACGGCGGGCCTCGATATAAAGCCCGCGAAGACCGAGTTCGCGTGTTTCCGGATCGTTCGCCATCGCCTCGAACTTGCGGCGCGCGGCGTCGTATTTTCCTTCGATCAGATCGGCCTGAGCTTCCAGCAGATGGATCAGGGGCTCCTGGTCGGCGCTGAGCAGGCCCTGTGTTCTGGCCGTCATCTTGCGGGCGAGTAAGGCATTACCGGCACCGGCTGCAATCAGTCCTGTCGACAGTGCCTGGTAGCCGCGATCTCGCTTGCGGGCACGGAAATAGCGGCGTGCGGCATGGGGTGAATTCCACAGTGTGCTGATCATCAACCACAAAAGCATGATCGCTGCGATGAGGCCGCCGACAAGCGTGGCAGCGACCAACAGGCTCATTTCGATCAACTGGCCCTGCCAGGTGATGGCGAGTACGCCGGGACGATCGGCCAGCCAGGCAAAGCCGACGGCAATGAGAAGGACGATGACGACGAAGCTAACGATTCTGGTCATTGTCTTACCCCAGCTGGCCTGTGCTGCTGACAGCGCGGTTCAATGTACTATTCACGAGATCTTCAACCTGAATCCGAGCGTCGAGTGACTTCTTGTAATCGGCCGACGCCGTCTTGGCCGCGTCCGGCAGAGCATCCCATTCAAGCGCCGCGCCCTTCAGGTCGCCATTTTGCAGCTTGTCTTCCATGCGGGCGATCTTGGCTTCCGGGCCTTCGCCCTCGATATTGCCGACCGGGCGCACCTTGACCAGCGACATGGCGCTGTTGGCCAGACGGTCGAAAATGCCTTCATTCGGATCGGTCGGGCGAAGAGCGGTCAGCATTGCGTTGGCGACATCGGGGAAACGACGCACCAGTTCGGCACGGGTCGGAACGCCGGTATTGGCGAAGGGACGCAGCGACTGGATCGCCGGATCGTCGGGCGTTACCTTGGAGAGCGTGTCGAGCTCGGTGAGGAAAGGACCGCCACGGTCGATTGCCGCCTTGAGTGCTGCCGAGGCGATAGCGCGCGCCACTTCGACATCGTCGCGCGGCTCGTTGATCTTGGCTTCCGCCGCGTCAAGGCGCTGTGTCAGCGATGCTATGGTCTGGCCTTCCGCGGCCCGTTCGGATTGCAATGTCGAAATCGTGTTCTCGAGCTGCGAGATTTTCGCGCTCGCCTCGCCGCCGGATGCGGTGGAGCTTTCCAGCGCGGCGATACGCTGCTCAAGCGCGGAGGTATCTGCCGTTTGTGCCTTTGGCGCGTTTGCCATCTGCTGCTGGAGGCTGGCTACCTGCGATTTCAAGGCAGCCAATTCCGACGACGAACCGCCATCGGTTGAAGCGGAGGGCAGGACGCCCGCATATTGCATGCTGCCTGCGGCGAGAAGCGCTATCAGGCCGCCGACAATGCCTGCGGCAATCAGGCCGGAATTGCTCTGCTGCTTCGTCTCGCGCGATGTCGATGTGGTGGTCGCCGAAGGCTTGCTTGCGGATGATGCGCTGGAGGATGTGGATGCCGTGGTCTGTGGCTTGAAGGGTTCGCTCTTGGGAGCGTCCTTCCCGAAGGTGCTCGACGTTGTTTTGGCGCTGTCGGCAGCGCTGCTCGATGCGGCAGACGAGGTGGCCGAGGAGGCTGCTGCCGATGCGGCTTTCGGTGGCTCCTGCTTCACGGTCGCGTCCGTCTTTGCCGGGCCTTCGTCTTTGCCGGCTGCGTCCTGCTTGCCAACATTCGGCTCAGGCTCGATTGGCGATTTGGTTGGCTGGTCCCAGATGGGCTTTGGGTTCTCGACTTTCGCATTGTCTGCTGCGCTGGTTGCCGGCTTTGCGGGCTCGGAAGTGCCCGGCTCCGCTAGCGGCTCTGCGTCACTCGATGTGTCTGTCGGTGCCGTATCCGCAGGCATGGATGGCTTGGCGGCGCTGACATCCGTCACGTCTTTGGCGTCCAGATCGATCGTGACCGGCTCGGTCTTGGATTTGGAGTGGCGTGGCGGCTTTCCGGATACCATGACAACCTCATTTTAGTCGTGTCTATTCCTCGGTCGCGGTGGCGACGTACCACCTTTCGGGAAGACGGGATCGTTTGTCGCCACGCTCCAAACCTAGTCAGTGATGGT
This sequence comes from Agrobacterium sp. SORGH_AS 787, assembly GCF_030819035.1. NCBI lineage: Bacteria > Pseudomonadati > Pseudomonadota > Alphaproteobacteria > Hyphomicrobiales > Rhizobiaceae > Agrobacterium > Agrobacterium sp. SORGH_AS 787. The sequence continues at coordinate 725,027 of NZ_JAUTBG010000002.1, read as the reverse complement.
GGCAAAGGAAAGAGGCGAAAGGGAATTAGGTTCCAGCGCCGCCGTCCAGAAGCTGCAACATTGCGTGTTCGCTTGGCGTGGCGCTTGCCACGGCGCGACTGCGATGCGGTGTCGGTACGACGTCCAGAACCTTTTCGCTGATGCAGATGAAGCGGCACGCGCTGAGCGCTGGCGCCAGATCATGCGTATCGACAAGGTCAAAAAAGATCCGGGCGGTCTCGCGTGAATAGAGGAGAACCGCACCCGGCTTGGGGTCGAGCGCGGCTCGCAAAGCTGGCCTTTCCCACAAGACCGGCTGCATCTCGTAAATCTCCGCAACATCCAGCCTGATCGCACTGTTCGTGAGCGCGGTTTCAAAACCGCCCTCGCGTGGCCGCCCGGCAAGATAGAGCAGGTGCGTGCTGTTCGCCGCTGATGCTTGGGCGATGGGTACCAGTGTTGTCTTCACCAGATGGGCGAGTGCCGTGCCATCTCCATCGCCGATTATAATGGTCTTAAAGCCGCTCTCTCTTGCCGCCTCGGCGGTCGTTGCACCCACGGCAAAAAGCGGGCGGTCGAGATTGCTGGACAGATCGATGCCGGACGCCTTCAGTGCGCGGAATGCTTCGGCGCTGGTGATGGCGATGGCATCGGGTTCGCGCGCCAGCAACTCTCTTGCGGCTTCCGCCTTGTGCATCGCTTCGGTCAGTGGCAGCAGGATCGGCTCATGGCCGCGCTCCTGCAAAAGCGTTGCCGTCTTCTGCCCCGAACGCATTGGACGGGTCACGACGACGCGCATGGCTTAAGCCCAGCTTTCGAAGAAGCCGGGACCGGCGGCGTCCCTCACCTTTTCACCGGCCTGACGGCCCAACATTTCGGCATCGGCAAGCTTGCCGGAAACTTCGACGGCATGTTCGGTCTGCCCATCCGGTGTGAGAATGAGGCCGTGGAAATGCAGGTCCTCACCATGACAGGTCGCAAGGCCCGCAATCGGCGTGCGACAGGAGCCATCGAGTGCTGCCAGAAAGGCGCGCTCGCACATCACCGCATCATAGGTCGGCTCGTCATTGATGGCCGAAAGCAGATCCTGAATCCGGCTATCGCCGATGCGACACTCGATGCCGATGGCGCCTTGCGCCGGGGCAGGGGGGAATGCCTTCGGGTCCAACAACTCCGTCGGCACGTCGTCCTTGTTCAGCCGCTTCAAACCGGCGAAGGCAAGCAAGGTGGCGTCCGCCTGGCCTTCCGCCAGCTTGCGCAGTCTCGTATCGACCAGACCGCGGAAGATGATGACCTCAAGGTCCGGGCGCAGGCGACGGATGAGAGCCTGACGGCGAAGCGAGGCCGAGCCGACGATGGCGCCGTGCGGCAGTTCCAGAAGGCGAGGTGCGGTTCTGCCGATAAAGGCATCGCGCACGTCTTCGCGGGGCAGAAAGGCGCGAAGCTCCAGACCGTCCGGCAGCCTGGTCGCCATGTCCTTGGAGGAGTGAACGGCAAAGTCAAGATCGCCGGAGAGGAGTTGCGCTTCCAGCTCTTCGGTGAACAGCCCCTTGCCGCCGATTTCGGATAGAGGGCGGTCGGTCATACGGTCGCCCTTGGTCGCGAGCGGCACGATCTCGAACATGTCCGGCGGCAAATCATGCGCCGCCGCCAGCCGGTCGCGCGTTTCGAACGCCTGCGCCAGAGCCAGCGGGCTACCGCGCGTGCCTATTCGGAAAGGTTTTGTTTGCATCCGCATCTATCCGTTGTTACCGGAGGTGTTCGTACCTAAGTTTCAAAAGCACCGCAATCAACGAACCGGCTGATGACCCCCTTTCTTCGTATCCTCGGCATAGAGACCAGTTGTGACGAAACCGCTGCATCCGTGGTGGTTCGGCATGCTGACGGCCGTGGCGAGATCGTCTCCGACGTCGTTTTGTCGCAGCTGGAAGAACACAGTGCCTATGGTGGCGTGGTACCGGAAATTGCCGCCCGCGCCCATGTGGAGGCGCTCGATACATTGATCGAGGAGGCGCTCGCCAAGGCGGGCGTCACTCTGGGACAAGTGGACGCGATTGCAGCCACCTCTGGGCCTGGTCTCATCGGCGGCCTGATCGTCGGGCTGATGACCGGCAAGGCAATCGCGAAGGCCGCGAACAAGCCGCTTTATGCCATCAACCATCTGGAAGGTCATGCACTGACGGCGCGGCTGACGGACGGGCTTTCGTTTCCCTATCTGATGCTGCTCGTGTCCGGTGGTCATACCCAGCTGATCCTGGTGCGCGGTGTTGGCCAATATGAGCGTTGGGGAACGACGATCGACGATGCACTCGGCGAAGCCTTCGACAAGACGGCCAAGCTGCTTGGTCTGCCCTATCCCGGTGGACCGGCGGTGGAAAAGGCGGCGAAGAATGGCAATCCCGATCGCTTCCCCCTGCCGCGCCCGATGGTGGGCGAGGCAAGGCTCGATTTCTCCTTTTCCGGCTTGAAGACGGCCGTGCGACAGGCAGCCACTGCCATTGCCCCGCTGACGGAACAGGATATTGCGGATATCTGCGCCTCCTTTCAAAAGGCCGTGTCGCGAACGTTGCAGGACCGGATCGGTCGTGGGCTTCAGCGTTTTACAGAAACCTTCCCCTCCGTCGAGGGTGGACCGGCCCTCGTCGTCGCCGGTGGTGTCGCCGCCAATCAGGAGCTGCGCGGCACCTTGCAGGCGCTTTGCGACAAGCACCGCTTCCGCTTTATTGCCCCGCCGCTATCGCTCTGCACCGATAACGCCGCGATGATCGCCTGGGCCGGGCTTGAGCGTATGGCAGAAGGCATGGAGCCCGACAGTCTCGACACGCAGCCACGTTCGCGCTGGCCGCTCGATGCGGATGCGAAGACACTGATCGGTTTTGGCAAGCGCGGAGCCAAGGCATGAGCAAGCGCGAAACCATCGTCGTCATCGGCTCCGGTGCTTTCGGCACGGCCATTGCGGTGGTGATCGCGCTGGAGAACCGCCACGACGTGACGCTGCTTGGCCGCGATCCCTCATTGATGGCTGACCTGCAGGCCGATGGCGTGCATGACGCGGCTCTGCCGGGAATCGCGCTTCCCGATGCGTTGAAATATTCCGCCGAACCCGAAGTGCTGCGCAATGCCGGCATCGTGCTTTTCGCCATGCCCTCGCAGGCGCAGGCGGATGCGGCGCGCCAATACGGTCCTTACCTGGCCAAGGATGCCGTGGTGATGACCCTCGCCAAGGGCATTGATCGTTCTTCCGGCCAGTTGCTGACGGATGTGCTGGAAAAGGAACTGCCATCGCACCCCGTAGCTGTGCTTTCCGGGCCGGGCTTCGCTGCCGATATCGCCAAGGGGCTGCCGACAGCCATGGCGGTTGCAGCCAGCGATGCCGCACTGGCGGAGCACTTGGCGCAAACCATTTCCGGCCAGACCTTCCGGCTCTATGCGTCGACCGACCGTATCGGCGTGCAGCTTGGCGGTGCGCTGAAGAATGTGCTGGCGATTGCTGCCGGTATTGTCGAGGGGGCGGGGCTGGGTGAATCGGCGCGTGCGGCGCTGATTGCGCGCGGGCTTGCGGAAATGTCGCGGCTTGTCGTTGCCGTCGGCGGGCAGGCGGACACGGTGCGCGGGCTTTCCGGTCTCGGCGATCTTGTGCTGACCGCCACCAGCCACCAGTCGCGCAATCTGCGCTTCGGCATTTCGCTGGGGCAGGGGGACGCACCATCGGCCTTTCACGGCGGGCTGGTGGAGGGCGCTTACGCCGCCTCCGTTGCTTCGCGGCTTGCCGCCGACCACAAGATCGACATGCCCGTTACCGATGCCGTTGCGGCGATCATCGACGGGCGGCTGGACATTCGCACCGCCATGCGACAATTGATGACACGGCCCATCACCACCGAATAGGGACTGGGCGACATGAGGAGAAGACAATGCTGTTTGCCTTTATCTGCAAGGATAAGCCTGGCCATCTGAATGTGCGTATGGACACCCGCCCCGCGCATCTGGAGCATCTCAACAGGCTGAACGCCGAAGGCACGCTGAAGATCGCTGGCCCGTTTCTGGATGCGGACGGCAAGCCGAATGGCAGCCTGGTGATCGTCGAAGCCGCCGATATCGATGCCGCACGCGCCCTTGCCGATGCTGACCCTTACGCCAAGGCAGGCCTGTTCGAAAGCGTCGATGTGAAGCCCTATAATTGGGTCTTCAACAATCCGGCTGCGTAAGGACAAGGCGCGACATGGCGAATTACTGGCTATTCAAATCCGAACCCGACACATGGTCCTGGGAACAGCAGAAGGCCAAGGGCGAGGCTGGCGAGGAATGGACCGGCGTGCGCAACTATCAGGCACGCAACAACATGCGGGCGATGAAGCTTGGCGACAAGGGTTTCTTCTACCACTCCAATGAGGGGCTGGAAGTCGTCGGCATCGTCGAGGTCTGCGAGTTGTCCAAGCCGGATTCCTCTGCCGAGGGCGATGCGCGTTGGGACTGCGTACACATCAAGGCCGTCTGCGATGTGCCGAAGCCGGTCACATTGAAGGCGGTGAAGGCCAATCCGAAGCTTGCCGACATGTCGCTCGTTACCTCCATGCGGCTTTCCGTCCAGCCGGTGACGGAAGAGGAATATCTGGAAGTCTGCCACATGGCAGGCGTCGACAAGCCACCGCGCTCACCAGACTGATCCGACCGTTGAAGACCGCGCCAGACGACTTCATCCGCGCCAATACCAGCATCATGGCACCACCGCATGTGCCGGAGCTTCGCCTTCATCTGGCAAGCGAAGCGCATGATCTGTGGTTGAAGACGGAAGAAGAGCTGGAAGAGATCGGCCTGCCGCCACCCTTCTGGGCTTTCGCCTGGGCGGGCGGGCAGGGCCTGGCGCGCTACATTCTCGATAACCCGGATGTGGTGCGCGGCAAGCGCGTGGTCGATTTCGCCAGCGGTTCCGGCATGGTGGCGATTGCCGCCGCTCTTGCCGGTGCAGTCTCCGTACTGGCGGTCGATATCGATCCGTGGGCAAAGAGTGCGGTGATGCTCAATGCTGCCGTCAACGGTTTGACGATCGACGTGATCTCGGACGATGTCATCGGCAAGGATATCGACGCCGACGTGCTGCTCGCCGGCGACGTGTTTTACGACAAGGGATTTGCCGATGCGCTGATCCCGTGGTTCTCAGCCCTCACGTCCAAGGGCGTTGCGGTTCTGGTCGGGGATCCGGGCCGTGCCTATCTGCCCAAGGCGAAGCTCACCGCCTGCGCCACCTATCAGGTGCCGGTGACGCGGGCGCTGGAGGATAGCGAAGTCAAGCAGACGACGGTCTGGCGTCTGTCCTGATTCCTCGAATGCCCTTAGGGGCGGATGACGCACACGCCCGCTTCATAATGGCAGCTGTCATTGAAGGTGCGCTGGTTCACGTGGATGATGCGCGGCTCGACGGTGCTTCGACGATAATCATCCGGCAGATAGGCGCCGCCGCTCTGGGCGTAGAAGTAGTTGCCGTTGCCCGGAAACCGCGCTGCCGTCAGTCCGCCCGCATAGGTGCCGATGCCTCTGACATAGGATGGCAAGCCGTAGCCGCCGACGACGGAGGGCTGCGAATAACTGTAAGCGCGGTCGTAACTGTGGTTTCGATGATAGTCGTTTGCGGTTGCCAAAGAGGGGCAACCAATGGCGATCAGGAGGGTTGGAATGATCCACGATGCCTGCTTGAACATGATCTTCTCCATCCAGTTTTTAAGCTTCCCGTTCGATCGGAAAGGCGGTTTTTGTTTTACGTTTACGTAAATTAATTAGAAAGTTGACGTTTGGAAACGCTCGACATTTTATTTTCGATCCACAGAATCGCACGGAATTTCTAGATCACAATCGATTAAATTCAAAACGGTCACCGATTGTACTTGTCGGGATGGCCTCGTGCGATTAAAGGTCGCGCTTGGTGCAATGCACATTCTTTCGTCATGTGCGTTGTTTGGGGGCGCCCGGCTATCATCGGCGCCAGGAAACGCCGTGAGGTTCATATGGCGAACAAGACAAACAATCGGCCTTTGTCGCCGCATCTTCAAGTCTACAAGCTCATTCCGACGATGGTTGCGTCCATCGTGCACCGCATTACGGGCGGCGCGTTATATTTCGGCACGCTTCTGGTTGCCTGGTGGCTGATTGCGACCGCCTCTGGCGTCGACGCTTATGCCTGGGTCCAATGGGCCATGAGCTCGCTGATCGGCAAGCTGATCCTGATCGGCTATACCTGGGCGCTGGTTCACCACATGCTCGGCGGACTTCGCCACTTCATGTGGGATCTCGGCCATGGTTTCGAGAAGCATTTTACCACGAAGCTCGCCAAGGCGTCTTTCGTCGTTTCGATCTGTCTGACCGCGCTGATCTGGGTTGTCGCCCTGATCGTGCGCTAAGGAGATAACATCATGGATATGCGCACCCCTCTCGGCAAGGTTCGCGGTCTCGGCTCCGCCAAGGAAGGCACCGAGCATTTCTGGCGCCAGCGCGTGACGGCCGTTGCCAACGTGCCGCTTCTGATCTTCTTCGTCGGTTTCCTGGTCATGTATGGCGGCGCACCCCATGAGGTTGTCGTTTCGGCTTTGTCGAACCCGCTCGTTGCAGTGATCATGGCGCTCGTCGTCGTTTCCGGCCTCATCCACATGAAGCTCGGCATGCAGGTCATCATCGAGGACTATGTGCATGCGGAAGTTCCGAAGCTGGTTCTTCTGATGCTGAACACCTTCTTCGCGGTGGCCGTCGGCGGTCTCTGTCTCTTCGCCGTTCTGAAAATCGCATTCGCAGGATAATCCGTCATGGCATCGAACAGTTCACCCTCCCAGAACGGCAAGGCCTATACTTACGTCGACCACTCTTATGACGTTATCGTCGTGGGTGCCGGCGGCGCTGGTCTGCGCGCCACGCTCGGCATGGCCGAGCAGGGCTTCAAGACCGCCTGCATCACCAAGGTTTTCCCAACCCGCTCGCACACCGTTGCGGCGCAGGGTGGCATTGCCGCCTCGCTCGTCAACATGACGCCCGACTGTTGGCAGTGGCACCTTTACGACACCGTCAAGGGTTCCGACTGGCTCGGCGACGTGGACGCCATGCAGTATCTCGCCATGGAAGCGCCAAAGGCGGTCTATGAGCTCGAGCATTACGGCGTGCCCTTCTCGCGTAACGCCGAAGGCAAGATCTACCAGCGCCCGTTCGGCGGCCACATGCAGAACTATGGCGAAGGCCCGCCGGTACAGCGCACCTGCGCTGCCGCCGACCGTACCGGCCACGCCATTCTGCACACGCTTTATGGCCAGTCGCTGCGCAACAATGCCGAATTCTTCATCGAGTATTTCGCGCTCGACCTGATCATGTCGGATGACGGCCGTTGCACCGGCGTCGTTGCCTGGAACCTCGACGACGGCACCATTCACCGTTTCGCCGCCAAGATGGTCGTTCTGGCGACCGGCGGTTACGGCCGCGCCTATTTCTCCGCCACCTCCGCGCATACCTGCACGGGCGATGGCGGCGGCATGATCGCACGTGCCGGCCTTCCGCTTCAGGACATGGAATTCGTTCAGTTCCACCCGACCGGCATTTACGGCGCGGGCTGCCTGATCACTGAAGGCGCACGCGGCGAGGGCGGCTATCTCGTCAACTCCGAGGGCGAGCGCTTCATGGAGCGCTATGCGCCATCGGCCAAGGATCTTGCATCGCGTGACGTCGTGTCCCGCTGCATGACCATGGAAATCCGCGAAGGCCGAGGTGTGGGCAAGAACAAGGACCACATCTTCCTCCACTTGGATCACCTCGATCCGGCGGTTCTGCATGAACGTCTTCCGGGAATTTCCGAAAGCGCCAAGATCTTCGCAGGCGTGGACGTGACGCGCGAGCCGATCCCGGTTCTGCCGACGGTTCACTACAATATGGGCGGTATTCCGACCAATTATTGGGGCGAAGTGCTGAACGCCGATAGCGAAAACCCCGGTCGCATCGCACCTGGCCTGATGGCTGTGGGCGAAGCGGGCTGCGCCTCGGTTCACGGTGCAAACCGCCTCGGCTCCAACTCGCTGATCGACCTTGTGGTCTTCGGTCGCGCCGCTGCTATCCGCGCGGCCCAGGTCATCAACCGCGACGAGCCGGTTCCGGCGCTCAACACGGTCGCCTGCGACAAGATCATGGATCGCTTCGACCGCCTGCGCAACGCCAATGGCAGCACGCCGACGGCGGTGCTTCGCGACAAGATGCAGCGTGCCATGCAGGAAGACGCCGCCGTGTTCCGCACGCAGGAATCGCTTGCCAATGGCTGCCAGCGTCTCTCCGCCATCTGGAAGGAACTTCCGGATGTGAAGGTGACCGACCGTTCGATGGTGTGGAATTCCGATCTGGTGGAAACGCTGGAGTTGGAAAACCTGATGGCCAACGCCATCACCACGGTCTACGGCGCGGAAGCCCGCAAGGAAAGCCGCGGCTCGCATGCGCGTGAGGACTATACCGATGGTCCGTTCGCCGGCCGCGACGACGTCAACTGGCGCAAGCACACGCTGGCCTGGGTCAGCGAAGCGGGCGACGTCAAGCTCGACTACCGTCCGGTTCACACCGAACTCATCGCCGATGGCATCGATCCCAAAAAGATCGAGCCAAAAGCACGCGTCTATTGATTTGAGAGGTATTGGACATGGTTGAACTTGCTCTCCCCAAAAACTCTCAGATGACCGAAGGCAAGGTCTGGCCGAAGCCGGCAGGTGCGAAGAATGTTCGCGAATACCGGATCTATCGCTGGAACCCTGACGACGGCCAGAACCCGCGCATCGATACCTATTACATCGATATCGATGATTGCGGCCCGATGGTTCTCGATGCGCTTTTGTACATCAAGAACAAGATCGATCCGACGCTGACGCTTCGCCGTTCCTGTCGCGAAGGCATTTGCGGTTCCTGCGCGATGAATATCGACGGCACGAATACGCTGGCCTGCACCAAGGGCATGGAAGAGATCAACGGCACGGTGAAGGTCTATCCTCTGCCGCATATGCCGGTGGTCAAGGACCTAGTGCCGGATCTGTCGAACTTCTACGCACAGCACCGCTCCATCGAGCCCTGGCTGAAGACGGTGTCTCCGCCACCTGCCAAGGAATGGAAGCAGAGCCACGAAGACCGCTTGAAGCTGGATGGTCTTTACGAGTGCATCCTGTGCGCCTGCTGCTCCACCTCCTGTCCCAGCTACTGGTGGAATGGCGACCGATATCTTGGTCCAGCCGTTCTGCTGCAGGCCTATCGTTGGCTGATCGACAGCCGCGACGAAGCAACCGGCGAGCGTCTCGACAACCTCGAGGACCCTTTCCGTCTGTATCGCTGCCACACCATCATGAACTGCGCGCAAGCCTGCCCCAAGGGTCTGAACCCTGCTAAGGCGATTGCCGAGATCAAGAAGATGATGGTCGAGCGCCGCGTCTGATGAACGCTTGATCGCTCACAACGTTGACAAGCCGCGGCCACAGGTCGCGGCTTCTTTGTTGCGAAGCGGCGAAGAATTTTCCTAAAATGCCGTTGAAATGGCAATTATCGTTGCCGCGTCTTGCCTTAGCTAAGGCTTTGGTAATAATTCAGCCGCTTTGTGTAAACATGAATTTTCCGAAGCGACGAGAATCGGGAGCTTGAGATGCAAGTTAGATATGTGGTGACGGGCCTTGCGGTCGTTATCGGCCTCGCCGGTTGCCAGCGTACCTCTTACGATTATAGCAGCAATTCGAATGCGGGTCCGGGCTACACGCCGCCGCTTCAGGCGCAGCCTGTTCCATCCGTCCAGTCCGGCGCGCTTCCTCCTCCCGGTGGCTCTTCGCAATTCCCGACCGCTCCGACGGCAACGCCGCCCGGCAGCGCCAATGTCGCAGCGGGTGCGCCGACGACGGCTCTGGATGTGACTAAGGAATCGATGGTCGGCAACTGGCGTGTGTCCAATGGCGGCGCCAATTGCGACATGTTCCTGACGCTCACCAATCTCGGCAGCGGCTCTCGTGGCGGCACGCGCGGTTGCACCGGCGACCTGACGTCCATGGGCTCCTGGGAAGTCTCGGGCAAGATGGTCCAGTTCAAGAACCGTGCTGGCGATACGATCGGTCGCGTCTACAAGACCTCCGATGCCCGTTACGACGGTACGACCAATAACGGCCAGCCTCTGAGTCTCAGCCGATAACAGATCGACGGGGAGCGCGCGTCCGCTGTAAGCGACGTGCGCTTCGCGCGCGGGGTCTTTCTCCATGCAGCGAGTGCCGGACTATAACCATAGTGTCGTTGAGCAACTCAACGCATTGACGGCGTCCGGCGAGTTGAAGGCCGATGCCGCTCAGCTTGGCGTTGCCGCCCATCTCGACAGAATCCTCTCCGACCTGAAACTGCGCAAGCCCGCCAAGAAGAAGAGCGCGCTTGGCTGGATGTTCGCCCGCAAGGCTGCCTCTTCGCCGGCCGTCAAAGGGCTCTATGTCCATGGCAGCGTCGGGCGCGGCAAGACGATGCTGATGGACATGTTCTTCCAGATGGCGCCGGTGGAGAAAAAGCGCCGCTGCCATTTCCATGAATTCATGGCCGATGTGCATAATCGTGTGCACGCCCACCGGCAGAAGCTGAAGAACGGCGAGACCAAGCAGGCCGATCCCATTCCGCCGGTCGCCGCGCAATTGCTTGCCGAAGCCGAGTTGCTCTGCTTCGACGAATTCACCGTGACGGACATTGCCGACGCAATGATCCTGGCGCGGCTCTTCACCGAGCTCTTCGCCAATGGCTGTACGCTCGTCACGACCTCCAATGTCGTGCCGGACAATCTCTATAAGGACGGTCTCAATCGGGGCCTCTTCCTGCCCTTCATCGATCTCCTGAAAGAGAATGTCGAAGTCGTTTCGCTCGATAGCCCGATCGACTACCGCATGGAAAAGGTGAAGAGCCTGCCCGTCTACGTGACGCCGCTCGATGGCGCCGCCGACCAGGCGATGGACATGGCCTGGCATCATCTGACCGCCGGACAGAGCGTCGGGCCGGTGGAAATCGAGATGAAAGGGCGCTCCATTCTCGTGCCGCGCGCAGCAGGAAGGGTGGCGCGCTTCACCTTCCGCGATCTTTGCGAAAAGCCGCTCGGCGCGTCCGATTTTCTGGCCATTGCCGACCGTTTCGATACCGTCTTCATAGACCATATCCCGATGCTGAGCGCGGACCGCCGTAATGAGACTAAGCGTTTCATTATCCTGATCGATGCGCTTTACGATCACACCGTTCGGCTCTTTGCGTCCGCCGCGGCCATGCCGGAGGAGCTTCTGGGAACCAGAAAGGGCACCGAAGGTTTCGAGTTCGATCGCACGGCCTCGCGTCTGTTTGAGATGCGCAGCGCCGACTATCTCACGCTGCACAATGAAAAGCGTCATGGAGCGTGACGCTTTAATGACATAATATATTACGTTTACGTAAGAATTTTTGCATCTAAACGATTGAAAAACCTTGCTCTGAAAGAATCGGTTGCCATTTTTGGCCAATGCGTCTAAGCCGAGTGCGACAATTTCAGCCGCAGTCTGTCTGCGGAAAATTGAGTTGAAGCTTAAGAGGAAGCATTCGATGTCTCGCAAAAAGATTGCACTTATTGGTTCTGGCATGATCGGCGGCACGCTGGCGCATCTCGCCAGCCTGAAGGAATTGGGCGATATAGTCCTCTTCGATATTGCTGACGGTATTCCGCAGGGCAAAGGTCTGGATATTGCCCAGTCCGGCCCGGTCGAAGGCTTCAACGCAAAGCTCACCGGCGCGTCCGACTACGCTGCCATCGAAGGTGCAGACGTTTGCATCGTCACTGCAGGCGTTGCCCGTAAGCCCGGCATGAGCCGCGACGATCTTCTCGGCATCAACCTCAAGGTCATGGAACAGGTTGGCGCGGGCATCAAGAAGTATGCCCCCAATGCGTTCGTGATCTGCATCACCAACCCGCTCGACGCCATGGTCTGGGCTCTGCAGAAGTTCTCCGGCCTGCCGAAGAACAAGGTCGTCGGCATGGCCGGCGTTCTCGACAGCGCCCGCTTCCGTCTCTTCCTCTCCGAAGAGTTCAACGTGTCGGTTGAAGACGTCACCGCTTTCGTTCTCGGCGGCCACGGCGACACGATGGTGCCGCTCGCACGCTACTCCACCGTTGCCGGCATTCCGCTGACCGACCTCGTCAAGCTCGGCTGGGTATCCGCAGAGCGTCTTGAGCAGATCATTCAGCGCACCCGCGACGGCGGCGCGGAAATCGTCGGTCTCCTGAAGACCGGTTCCGCCTATTACGCACCTGCCGCTTCCGCCATCGAGATGGCTGAATCCTACCTCAAGGACAAGAAGCGCGTTCTGCCTGCTGCCGCCTATCTCTCCGGCCAGTACGGCGTCAACGACATGTATGTCGGCGTTCCGACGGTTATCGGCGCAGGCGGTATCGAGCGCATCATCGAGATCGAGCTCAACAAGGAAGAAGAGGCGGCCTTCCAGAAGTCCGTCGGTGCCGTTGCCGGTCTTTGCGAAGCCTGCGTCAACATCGCTCCGTCGCTGAAGTAATCGCCTTTCTGGCTGCAAACAGGGAATAACCCATGAATATTCATGAATATCAGGCCAAGGCTCTTCTGAAGGGCTATGGTGCGCCGGTTGCCGAAGGGGTTGCCATCCTCAAGGTTGAAGAAGCCGAAGCTGCTGCCAAGCAGCTTCCCGGCCCGCTCTACGTGGTCAAGAGCCAGATCCATGCTGGTGGCCGCGGCAAGGGCAAGTTCAAGGAACTCGGCCCCGATGCCAAGGGCGGCGTTCGCCTGGCAAAGTCCATCGAGGAAGTCGTGGCGCACGCCAAGGACATGCTCGGCAACACGCTGGTGACGGCTCAGACCGGTGAAGCCGGCAAGCAGGTCAACCGCCTCTACATCGAAGACGGTGCCGACATTGCTCGCGAACTCTACTGCTCGCTGCTCGTCGACCGTTCCGTCGGCAAGGTTGCTTTCGTCGTTTCGACCGAAGGCGGCATGGACATCGAAGCGGTTGCACACGACACGCCTGAGAAGATCCACACGATCGCGATCGACCCGGAGGCCGGTGTGACGGCTGACGACGTTGCCAAGATCTCCAGCGCGCTTGCTCTCGACGGCGTTGCTGCCGAAGACGCCAAGTCGCTCTTCCCGGTTCTCTACAAGGCCTTCGTTGAAAAGGACATGGCGCTCCTCGAGATCAACCCGCTGATCGTCATGGAAAATGGCCATCTGCGCGTTCTCGACGCCAAGGTTTCCTTCGACGGCAACGCGCTGTTCCGCCATGACGACGTCAAGGCTCTGCGCGACGAGACCGAAGAAGACGCCAAGGAAATCGAAGCCTCCAAGTGGGACCTCGCTTACGTTGCGCTCGACGGCAACATCGGCTGCATGGTCAACGGCGCCGGTCTTGCCATGGCAACGATGGACATCATCAAGCTTTACGGCAAAGAGCCTGCAAACTTCTGCGACGTCGGCGGTGGCGCTGGCAAGGAGAAGGTTGCTGCGGCCTTCAAGATCATCACCGCAGACCCGAAGGTCGAGGGCATCCTCGTCAACATCTTCGGCGGCATCATGAAGTGCGACGTTATTGCTGAAGGCGTTATCGCCGCAGTGAAGGAAGTCGGTCTCAAGGTTCCACTCGTCGTGCGCCTGGAAGGCACGAATGTCGAACTTGGCAAGAAGATCCTGAACGAATCCGGCCTCGCCATCACGGCTGCCGACGATCTGGACGATGCTGCCAAGAAGATCGTCGCCGCGGTCAACGGCTAATTTTTAAGGATCCTGATTAATGTCCATTCTCGTCAATAAAGACACAAAGATCCTCGTGCAGGGCCTGACCGGCAAGACCGGTACGTTCCACACCGAACAGGCTCTTGCCTATTACGGCACGCAGATGGTCGGCGGTATCCACCCCTCCAAGGGCGGCACCAACTGGACCGGCTCCAAGGGCGAAACCCTGCCGATCTTCGCAACCGTTGCCGAAGCCAAGGAAAAGACCGGTGCAGACGCATCCGTGATCTACGTTCCGCCGGCAGGTGCCGCTGACGCGATCATCGAAGCGATCGACGCCGAGATCCCGTTCATCACCTGCATCACCGAAGGTATTCCGGTGGCTGACATGGTTCGCGTCAAGGCTCGCCTCGACCGTTCCAGCTCGCGCCTGCTTGGCCCGAACTGCCCAGGTATCCTGACGCCGGAAGAATGCAAGATCGGCATCATGCCGGGCTCGATCTTCCGCAAGGGTTCGGTCGGTATCGTCTCGCGCTCCGGCACGCTGACCTATGAAGCCGTGTTCCAGACATCCAATGAAGGCCTCGGCCAGACGACGGCTGTCGGTATCGGCGGCGACCCGGTCAAGGGCACCGAATTCATCGACGTGCTGGAAATGTTCCTCGCAGACGAAGCCACGACCTCGATCATCATGATCGGCGAAATCGGCGGCTCGGCTGAAGAAGATGCAGCCCAGTTCCTGATCGACGAAGCCAAGAAGGGCCGCAAGAAGCCGATGGCTGGCTTCATTGCCGGTCGTACCGCGCCGAAGGGCCGTACCATGGGCCACGCCGGTGCTGTCGTTTCCGGCGGCAAGGGCGACGCAGAATCGAAGATCGCTGCCATGGAAGCAGCGGGCATCAAGGTTTCGCCCTCTCCGGCACGCCTTGGCAAGACGCTGGTCGAAGTCCTCAAGGGCTGAGACCGACACAATCTGGCAGCGGGCAGGGGCCGGAAACGGCGGCCTGCCCGAAGCTGCATGAAGATAGAGACGTGACGTCGTTTCCGTGAAGGCATAGAGCGGTTCCACCGTTCAGCACCGGGAAACAAAGACTTGAGAATAGGTCGGCATTTTCTTTCGAAGAGTCCGGCGATGCTCAAGCGGCAAGAATGCAAGCGACCGGTCGCGAATGACCATCAACGGGATTGAGGAGGCGGACCATCACGTCCGCGAAAAAACAATGGCAAGGCAAGAAGCCAACGAGCAGTTTCAGATCACGTCGTTTCTCGACGGCGCGAATGCGGCCTATATCGAGCAGCTCTATGCCCGGTACGAAGAGGACCCCTCCTCGGTATCGCCAGAGTGGCAGAGTTTCTTCAAGGGTCTGTCCGACAATCCTGACGATGTGAAGAAGGCGGCCAAGGGCGCCTCCTGGAAGCGCGCCAACTGGCCGATCCCGGCTGGCGGCGATCTGATTTCCGCACTCGACGGCAACTGGGCGACGGTCGAAAAGGCCATCGAGAAGAAGGTTCAGGCCAAGGCCGAAGCCAAGGGCGCTGAGACCGGCAAGCCCGTCAGCGAAGCCGAAGTGCTGCAGGCGACCCGTGACAGCGTTCGCGCCATCATGATGATCCGCGCCTACCGCATGCGCGGCCACCTGCATGCCAAGCTCGATCCGCTCGGCATTGCAAGTGCAGTCGAGGATTATAACGAGCTGTCGCCGAAGTCCTACGGCTTCGAAGAGAGCGACTACGACCGCAAGATTTTCATCGATAACGTGCTCGGCCTCGAATACGCGACCGTGCGCGAAATGATCGATATTCTGGAGCGCACCTACTGCTCCACCATCGGCGTCGAGTTCATGCACATGTCCAACCCGGACGAAAAGGGCTGGATCCAGGAGCGCATCGAAGGTGCCGACAAGGGTGTCGCCTTCACCGCCGAAGGCAAGAAGGCGATCCTGTCGAAGCTCGTCGAAGCCGAAGGCTACGAGCAGTTCCTCGACGTGCGCTTCAAGGGCACCAAGCGTTTCGGCCTCGACGGCGGCGAATCGCTGATCCCGGCGTTGGAACAGATCATCAAGCGTGGCGGCCAGGACGGCCTCGAAGAAGTCGTTCTCGGCATGGCCCACCGTGGCCGTCTGAACGTTCTGACCAACGTCATGGGCAAGCCGCACCGCGCCGTGTTCCACGAGTTCAAGGGCGGCTCCTTCAAGCCGGACGATGTCGAAGGTTCGGGCGACGTGAAGTACCACCTCGGTGCCTCTTCCGACCGCGAATTCGACGGCAACAAGGTTCACCTGTCGCTGACGGCCAACCCGTCGCATCTGGAAATCGTCAACCCTGTGGTCATGGGCAAGGCTCGCGCCAAGCAGGACCAGCTCGCCAAGGTCTGGGATGGCGACACCATTCCGCTGTCCGAGCGCGCCAAGGTTCTGCCGCTGCTGCTGCACGGCGATGCTGCCTTTGCAGGCCAGGGCGTGGTTGCCGAGATTCTCGGCCTGTCCGGTCTTCGCGGCCACCGCGTTGCCGGCACCATGCACTTCATCATCAACAACCAGATCGGCTTTACGACGAACCCTGCGTTTTCGCGCTCGTCGCCCTATCCTTCCGACGTTGCCAAGATGATCGAAGCGCCGATCTTCCACGTCAATGGCGACGATCCGGAAGCGGTGGTCTATGCGGCCAAGATCGCGACCGAATACCGCATGAAGTTCCACAAGCCTGTCGTCATCGACATGTTCTGCTACCGCCGCTTCGGCCATAACGAAGGCGACGAGCCAGCGTTCACGCAGCCGAAGATGTACAAGGTCATCCGCGGCCACAAGACCGTCGCCCGCATCTATGCCGACCGCCTCATCGCCGAAGGGCTGATGAACGAAGGCGAATTCGAAAAGATGAAGGCCGACTGGCGCGGCCATCTGGAGCAGGAATTCGAAGCCGGTCAGAGCTACAAGCCGAACAAGGCCGACTGGCTGGACGGTCAGTGGTCGGGTCTGCGCGCTGCCGACAATGCCGATGAGCAGCGTCGTGGCAAGACGGGCGTGCCCATGAAGCAGCTGAAGGAAATCGGCAAGAAGCTGTCGACCATTCCGGAAGGCTTCAACGCTCACCGCACGATCCAGCGTTTCATGGAAAACCGGTCGCAGATGATTGAGACCGGCGAAGGGATCGACTGGGCGATGGCTGAAGCGCTTGCCTTCGGTTCGCTTGCCGTCGATGGCCACAAGATCCGTCTGTCCGGTCAGGATTGCGAACGCGGCACCTTCTCGCAGCGTCATTCGGTTCTCTACGATCAGGAAACCGAAGAGCGTTACATTCCCCTGGCAAACCTCTCTCCAACCCAGGCCCGTTACGAAGTCATCAACTCGATGCTGTCGGAAGAAGCCGTTCTCGGTTTCGAATATGGCTACTCGCTGGCTCGTCCGAATGCGCTGACCCTCTGGGAAGCCCAGTTCGGCGACTTCGCCAACGGCGCGCAGGTGGTGTTCGACCAGTTCATCTCGTCTGGAGAACGCAAGTGGCTTCGCATGTCCGGTCTCGTCTGCCTTCTGCCGCATGGCTATGAAGGTCAGGGTCCGGAGCACTCCTCTGCGCGTCTAGAGCGTTTCCTCCAGCTTTGCGCCGAAGACAACATGCAGGTTGCCAACTGCACCACACCTGCCAACTACTTCCACATTCTGCGCCGTCAGGTGAAGCGCGACTTCCGCAAGCCGCTGATCATGATGACGCCGAAGTCCCTGCTGCGCCACAAGCGCGCAACCTCTTCGCTGACGGAAATGGCAGGCGAGTCCTCCTTCCACCGTCTGCTGTGGGACGATGCGGAAGTTATCAAGGACGGTCCGATCAAGCTGCAGAAGGATTCCAAGATCCGTCGCGTCGTGCTCTGCACCGGCAAGGTCTATTACGACCTTCTGGAAGAGCGCGAGAAGCGCGGTGTGGATGATGTCTATCTGCTGCGTATCGAACAGCTCTATCCGTTCCCGGCCAAGGCGCTCATCAACGAGCTGTCGCGCTTCCGCAATGCGGAGATGGTCTGGTGCCAGGAAGAGCCGAAGAATATGGGCGCGTGGTCCTTCATCGACCCGTATCTCGAATGGGTTCTGGCGCATATCGACGCCAAGTACCAGAAGGTCCGTTACACGGGCCGTCCGGCTGCCGCCTCTCCGGCGACCGGCCTGATGTCCAAGCATCTGGCGCAGCTTGCTGCGTTCCTCGAAGACGCGTTGGGAGAGTAATCACTCTCCCGCTTCGACCCTCGCAACAAAGACACCTGAATAACGGAACGATAACATGGCCACTGAAATCCGCGTACCAACACTGGGTGAGTCCGTCAGCGAAGCGACTGTCGGCACCTGGTTCAAGAAAGTCGGCGACACCGTCAAGGCTGACGAGCCGCTGGTCGAACTCGAAACCGACAAGGTGACTGTTGAAGTCCCAGCCCCTGCTTCCGGCGTTCTGACCGAAATCGTTGCCCAGAACGGCGAAACCGTCGGCCTCGACGCGCTGCTCGGCCAGATCGCCGAGGGTGCCGCTGGTGCTGCCACATCTGCGCCTGCACCGGCTTCCGCTCCTGCTGCTCCCGCTCCTGCCGCGGCACCGGCTGCTGCTGCACCTGCCGCTACCGGTTCTGTTCCGCCAGCGCCTGCCGCCGGCAAGCTTCTGTCCGAAAACAATCTGTCCGCCGACCAGGTCGATGGTTCGGGCAAGCGCGGCCAGGTTCTGAAGGGTGATGTTCTGGCTGCTGTCGCCAAGGGCGTTTCCGCTCCTGCCGCTGCTCCGGCTCCGGTTGCTGCACCGCGTCCGGTTTCTGCCGAGCAGGACGCCGTTCGCGAAGAGCGCGTGAAGATGACGCGTCTGCGCCAGACGATCGCACGCCGCCTCAAGGACGCGCAGAACACCGCCGCCATGCTGACCACCTATAACGAGGTGGACATGAAGGCGGTCATGGATCTGCGCAACCGTTACAAGGACGTGTTCGAGAAGAAGCATGGCGTGAAGCTCGGCTTCATGGGCTTCTTCACCAAGGCCGTCACCCACGCGCTGAAAGAACTGCCTGCGGTCAACGCTGAGATTGACGGCAACGACATCATCTACAAGAACTATTGTCACGTCGGCATGGCCGTCGGCACGGACAAGGGTCTTGTCGTTCCGGTCATCCGCGATGCAGATCAGCTCTCCATCGCTGGCGTCGAAAAGGAACTTGGACGTCTTGCCAAGGCAGCCCGCGACGGCTCGCTCGGCATGGCCGACATGCAGGGCGGTACCTTCACCATCACCAATGGTGGTGTCTATGGCTCGCTGATGTCCTCGCCGATCCTCAACGCACCGCAGTCCGGTATCCTCGGCATGCACAAGATCCAGGAGCGTCCGGTCGCCATCGGCGGTCAGGTCGTCATCCGTCCGATGATGTATCTCGCACTCTCCTACGATCACCGCATCGTTGACGGCAAGGAAGCCGTGACCTTCCTCGTCCGCGTCAAGGAAAGCCTGGAAGATCCGGAACGTCTGGTTCTCGATCTCTAATCGACTTGCTTTTCGTTTCAGCGGGGTTTCAAGTGAAATCCCGCTGAATTCCCCTCAGGAGCGCCCTTCTTGGAACCGACATTTCTCGCCGCGTCGCCCTTTCTGCCGCTCATCGGCTTGAGCGTTCTGATTCTCGTGGTGCATGTGATGTTGCAGGCGCTGATCGCCACCAAGGAACTTGGGCGCGAGTGGAATGCCGGTCCGCGCGATGACGATCGCCAGGCCACCGGCAAGCTTGCCGGACGCGCCAAGCGCGCTTCGGCCAATTTCCGCGAGACCTATCCGGCCTTCATCGCTCTTGCCTTCGGCGTGATCATGGCGGGCGATCCGTCCGGTATCGCGTTGATCGGTGCCTGGATCTGGCTGGTGTGCCGCGTCATCTACATCCCGCTTTATTTGATGGGCATCCCCTATATCCGGTCGCTCGTCTGGGTGGGATCGATGATCGGCTTGCTGCTGATGTTCTTCGTGTTGATGTTCTAAGGGCCGGTCAATCATGCACCAGTATGTAATCGAACTTGCATCGCTCATGGCAATCTTTGCCTTTGCCATCGTATCTCCGGGTGCCGACCTTGCCATGGTCATGCGTCAGGCCATGGTGCATGGACGCCGCGAAGCCATCATCACCAGCTTCGGCATCGGCACGTCGCTGATGTTCCACGTCACCTACACGATCCTCGGTCTTGGCCTGATCATCTCGCAGTCGATCTACCTGTTCAATATCGTCAAGTGGCTTGGCGTCGCTTACCTCATCTATATCGGCATCAAGGCTCTGCGCGCCGGCAAGATGGAGCTGCCTGAGGTTTCTGAGAATGCGGCGGCGCATAAGCGTCAGTCCGGCCTCAAGTCCTTCACGCTCGGCTTTGCCGCCAATGCGCTGAACCCGAAACCTGTCTTCTTCTTCCTGTCGATCTTCTCGACGGTGGTTCATGCCCATACGCCGGTCATGATCAAGTTCGGCTATGGCATCGTCATGGCAAGCTGCCTGATTGCATGGTTCGTCGGCGTCAGCCTGTTCATGACGACGCCGCGCATGCGCGCAGCCTTTGCGCGCGCCAGCCAGTGGATCGACCGCACCTCCGGCGTGGTCTTCATTGCGCTCGGCATCAAACTCGCAACCGAAAAAGCGGCCTGACATGCAGTCTCGCCGCAGCGGAGTGATCGCTGATGACTGAGGGTCCGGTTCTTCTCGTGACAGGTGGCAGCCGTGGTATCGGGGCTGCGACCGCGCGTCTTGCTGCCAAGCGCGGCTGGCGCGTGCTCGTCAACTACGCCACCAATGAGTCTGCGGCACGGAGCGTGGCCGATGATATTGCCCGCAATGGCGGCATTGCCCATATCGTGCAGGGTGACACCGGAACGGAAGAGGGCATCGCTTCGATCTTCGCGGCGCTGGACAATCACTTCGGTCGCATCGACGGGCTGGTGAACAATGCTGGTGTTGTCGATCAGACGGCCCGCGTCGAGGAGTTTTCGCGCGAGCGGCTCGACCGGATGTTTGCCATCAACGTCATCGGCAAGATCCGTTGCGCAGCCGAGGCGGTCAAACGCATGTCCACCAGGCATGGCGGGCGCGGCGGGTCGATCGTCAACATTTCGTCCATGGCTGCGGTGCTGGGAAGTGCCGGCCAATATGTGGATTACGCCGCCTCCAAGGGCGCCGTCGATACGTTCACCATCGGCTTGTCGCGTGAAGTTGCGGGCGAGGGCATTCGCGTCAATGCGGTTCGTCCCGGCATCATCGATACCGACATCCATGCATCGGGCGGGCTGCCGAACCGCGCCACGGATCTGGCGCCCATCGTGCCGATGCAAAGACCCGGTACTGCAGACGAGATCGCAGATGCGGTTCTCTACCTCCTTTCGCCCGAGGCGTCCTATGTGACGGGCGCTCTATTGAATGTGAGCGGCGGCAGATAGCTGCCCAACAATGAAGGAAATCAAATGGCTTATGATGTAGTTGTTATCGGTACCGGCCCCGGCGGTTATGTGTGCGCGGTCAAGGCCGCACAGCTCGGTCTCAAGGTCGCCGTCGTCGAAAAGCGCGCCACTTACGGCGGCACATGCCTCAATGTCGGCTGCATTCCTTCCAAGGCTCTGTTGCATGCATCGGAAATGTTTGCCCATGTTGCCCATGGCATGGACAGCCTCGGCATCGAAGTGGCGGCACCGACGCTCAACCTCGACAAGATGATGGGGCACAAGGACGGCGTGGTGAAGGCCAATGTCGATGGCGTGGCCTTCCTGTTCAAGAAGAACAAGATCGATGCCTTCCAGGGCACCGGCAAGGTCGTGTCCGCCGGCAAGGTCTCCGTCACCGCTGAGGACGGCTCGGTGCAGGAACTGGAAACCAAGAACATCGTGATTGCCACCGGTTCGGATGTCGCAGGCATTCCAGGCGTTCAGGTCGATCTCGACGAGCAGGTCATCGTCTCCTCCACCGGTGCAATCGCGCTTCCAAAGGTTCCGGAGAAGCTCATCGTCGTTGGCGGCGGTGTCATCGGTCTTGAACTCGGTTCCGTCTGGCAGCGCCTCGGCGCCAAGGTGACTGTCGTCGAATATCTCGACAACATTCTCGGCAGCATGGATGGTGAATTGTCCAAGCAGGCACAGCGTCTGTTTGCCAAGCAGGGCATCGACTTCAAGCTCGGCGCCAAGGTGACGGCCGTCGAAAAGACTGGCACTGGCGCGAAGGTCACGTTCGAGCCGGTCAAGGGCGGTGCAGCCGAAACGCTGGAAGCCGATGTGGTTCTGATCTCCACCGGTCGCAAGCCTTACACCGACGGTCTTGGCCTTGCCGAAGCCGGTGTTGCGCTCGACAGCCGCGGTCGCGTTGAAATCGACGGTCACTACAAGACCAATGTTGCCGGCATTTACGCCATTGGCGACGTGGTGAAGGGCCCGATGCTGGCGCATAAGGCAGAAGATGAAGGCGTGGCACTCGCCGAAATCCTCGCCGGCCAGCACGGCCACGTTAATTACGACGTCATCCCGGGCGTGGTCTACACCCAGCCGGAAGTTGCCTCCGTCGGCAAGACCGAAGAAGAACTCAAGGCCGCGGGCATTGCCTACAAGGTCGGCAAGTTCCCCTTCACCGCCAATGGCCGCGCACGCGCCATGCAGGTCACCGATGGCTTCGTCAAGATCCTGGCCGACAAGGAAACCGACCGCGTTCTCGGCGGCCACATTCTCGGCTTCGGCGCTGGCGAAATGATCCAGGAAATCTCCGTACTGATGGAATTCAGCGGCTCGTCGGAAGATCTGGGTCGCACCTGCCACGCGCACCCGACCATGTCGGAAGCGGTGAAGGAAGCGGCGCTCGCGACCTTCTTCAAGCCGATCCATATGTAATCGGATCCGTTCTGCCCTCCCCTCAGGGGTGGGGCTGAACATTATATTTCGGCAAGGTTGAAAGCCGCATCTTGTTCTTCAGGATGCGGCTTTTATTGTGGCGTTTCAAACCGTTCAATAGCAAAGGCAAATCCATGGGTTCAACGTCCGTCATCGGCTACAGCATTCCGCAGAGGGCGCTTCACTGGATCATGGCGCTCCTGATCCTCTTCAACCTTCTCTTTCCCGACGGCATGGAACACTGGAACCGGTTGATGCGCCACGGTGAGGCGATCACGCCGGATGATATCGCGTCGGCCAATATCCATGCCTATGTCGGCATTGCCGTTCTGGTGCTCTGTCTTGTGCGCCTCTGTCTTCGGCTGGTGCAGGGCGTGCCGGAGGCGCCTGCCAATGAGCCGCCTCTGGCAAAGCTTGTTGCCAAGATCACGCATTGGGCCTTCTATGCGATTTTCATCGTCATGCCGATGAGCGGTATCGGCAAATATTACTTCGGCAACGATATTGCGGGTGAGCTGCATGGCGGGCCGATCAAGGTTCTGCTCTGGGCCTTGATCGGCCTGCACCTTCTCGGCGTTCTGGTTCACCAGTTCTTCTGGCGCACCAACCTTTTGCGCCGGATGGCCTGATACCAAAGATCACTGAGGGTGATCCCTTCGCTCAAATCGAAAAGGGCAGGCCGCTCGGTAAGCGGCCTGCCCTTTTGCATTACGCCCGGATGGCGTGAAGATACTGGAAGTGCCGTTCATATTGCTCGAGCACGTCCTGAATGAGTTCGTCCTTTGAAAATTCCATGACGTCATAATTCTGGCCGCCATCGAGAAGGAAGACCTCCGCCCGATAGTAATATTCGGCGCGTTTGCGATTGCTCTGGCTTTCAAAGAAGCTGTATCCGGGTGTTTCGTAACGGCGCATGCGCACGCCGTAGACGAACTCTTCCGGCTCACCCGGTGCCACTTTCAGTTTCAGCTTGTTGGGCTCTTCGTTAAGTCTGGTTACGAGCGAGCGTTTTTCCAACTCTGCCGCGACAGCCCGCAAGGCTTCGGTCGCCGTCTCGCGCATGAAGCGTTCTCCTTCGGCTTTCGAGGGGTGGTGGAGAATGCCCTGCAACTGCCGCTGCCACGAGATCGCGTTGCGTGGTCTCAGGTTCTGAACGAGGGCGTTCTGACGAACGCCTTCCCGCCGCAGACCCTTCCACAGCCCCCAGCACATCAAAAGCATGACGAAGGTGAAGGGAAGCGCCCCGGCAATGGATGCCGTCTGAAGCGCATCGAGCCCGCCTGCATAGAGCAGAATTGCGCCGATGACGCCGGAGGTGATTGCCCAGAAGACGCGACGCGCCACCGGTCCGTCTTCGCGTCCGCCGGAGGTGAGGGTATCGATGACAAGTGCGGCGGAATCCGCGCCGGTGACGAAGAAGAAGACGATCAGCGCCATGGCAAACCAGGACACATAAAGACCAAGCGGAAACTGTTCGAGGAACACAAACAGTGCCAGCGTCACATCCTTGGAGACGGCCTCTGACACAGCCGTTGTTGCGCCGGTCAGATGAAGCGAAATCGCGGTATCGCCAAAAACCGTCATCCAGGCGAAACTAAAGCCTGCCGGGACGAGAAGAACGCCGGCGATGAATTCGCGGATGGTGCGGCCGCGCGAAATGCGGGCAATGAACATGCCGACGAAGGGCGACCAGGCGATCCACCAGCCCCAATAGAAGAGCGTCCAGCTTCCCAGCCATTTGCTCGGGCCTTCATCCGGCGAATAGGCATACATGTAGAAGGTGCGCATGACGAAATGATCGAGATAGGCACCGAGGTTCTGGACGAAGGCGCGCATCAGGAAGGTCGTCGGCCCCATGACGAAGACGAAGAGCATCAGCGCCACGGCCATCAGCATGTTGAGATTCGACAGGAACTTGATGCCCTTGTCGAGACCGGTCGCGACCGAGACAGTCGCCATGGCGGTGATGATGACGATCAGAGGGAGTTGCACCCAGAAGGAAATCGACCAGCCGAGCACATGGTTGAAACCGGCATTGACCTGCAGCACGCCAAGCCCAAGTGAGGTCGCCACACCGAACAGCGTGCCGATGACGGCGAAGACGTCGACCGCATTGCCGATCGGACCATAGATGCGATCACCGATCAGCGGGTAGAGAGCGGAACGCATGGTGAGCGGCAGGCCGTGGCGAAAGGAGAAATAGGCCAGCGACAGGCCAATCACCGCATAGACGGCCCAGGCATGCAGACCCCAGTGGAAATAGCTGATCTCCATGGCGGTTCTCGCCGCCTCGATTGTCTCCGGGTCTCCGGTGGGTGGCGCGGTGAAGTGCTTGATCGGTTCGGCGACGCCGAAAAAGACAAGACCGATGCCCATCCCCGCGGCGAAAAGCATGGAGAACCATGCGCCATAGCTGAAATCCGGGTCCGCATGGTTCGGGCCGAGCTTGATGCGGCCATAGCTGGAGCAGCCGAGATAAAGCATGAAGATCAGAAAGATTGCGACCGACAGCAGATAGACCCAGCCGAGTTCGGTGACGATCCAGGACTGCACCGCGCTGAACACGCTGGCGGATCCTTGTGGCCAGATGACCCCGGCCAGAACGAAAATGGCGGTGAGGCCGACCGACCAGAAAAAGACGGGTTTGTTGACGCCTTCCATCAACCCCACAGGCTTTGCGTCTTCTGAAGTTTGTTCTTCAGCCATGTGTTTTCCCTCTCATTTTACAACTTAAACACAGTCCTATTCCGCGGGCGCGGTTGCCCCACGCTAAACGCGCCCATGCCGCAAATGTATTGCGCGCCAAATAGTTGCGTGTGTCTGTCCGTTTTCATACAGGGCCTCTAATACACGCAGAGGCCGAAGCCGTTGATGTCGCAGCAGCGGCGGATTGTCGCCTATCGGCGCCTCAGGAAAAGGACGATAGTGCAGCTTGAGGGTCGGGTAATCGAAGGCTGGGGCGTTGGGTATGCGAGATTTGGACGGAATATTGCCGGGGGCAGATTGGCGCGATTGTTTCGAAGGGAAGATCGGTGATCACCCCTCGCACTCGCTTGACGTCGCGCGGCGTCTTCTGGATCATCCACCGGCCTGGATCAGCGGGTTGATGGCGCTTCGCAACGGCGTCGTTTCGGTCTTCGGGTTGAAAACGGTGGCGCTGGCAGCGGGCGAAATGGCCGGTGGGTTTCCTGTCGTCTCGTCTACGCCCGAGCGGACCGTTCTCGGTTTCGATGACCACCATCTGGATTTCAGGATCGTGGTCGATCTGGAAGAACGGGCAGGCGGCAGCGTGGTGCGCGTGACCACCTTGGTTCGGCGCAAGAACCTGTTCGGACGGATCTATCTCTTCGCTGTCGGGCCGTTTCATCGCCGTATCGTGCCGACGACGATGCGACCCTTTTGCCGGGATGTGCGTGCTGTTCCGCTGTAACGTGATCAGTTCACCGTGGTCAGCGTAAAGCCCTTCTTCCGCAGCAGTTCGATGACGCCTTCATTGCCGGGCAAATGCAGCGCGCCAACGGCCATGAAGACGCCGCCTTGATCGAGGTGGCTTTGCGCCCTGTCGGCCATCACGTGATTACGGTCGGTGATCAGCCGTTGTTCGAAGGCGGCGTAGCCGTCATCGCCCTTTTTCTCGTCTGGATCGATGCTCTTCATCATCGGTGTGATCATGCCGATCTCGCCCTTGAGATAGAGATCGATCATGGTGGCCATGATGTCCTGCATCCGGTCGCCCATGCGCAGCATTTCGATCAGCGACTGCACGTGGAAGGTCATCGGCAGATCGGACAGGGCGCTCATCTGCTCCACCAGCGTTTCCAGCCCGACAAGCTGCTTGCCCTCTTTCACCGCGTCATTGGCAAGCTTCATGTCGAGGAACTCCGCGCCCTTGGCCTTGCGCGCCAGTTCGCAGGCCGGCAGCGCCACGAAGCTGGAGAGAATCCAGGGCTTCATCTTGATCACCGCATTCAGCGGGATGCCGCGCTCTCTCAGGCCGGTTTCGAGCTTTGCCACATCGTCCGGAGACAGCATGTCGGTGATGGACTTGCCATCGAGAAACATGGTGAGGTCAGGGCGGGCGAGAAGCGAGGCGCCGGACTTTTTCTCGCTGGTAATCTCGTCGGATTCGACGATCACGGTGTTGGCCTTGGCAAAGGCTTCTTTCGCGCCCTTCGGCATATCCACCACCCTCGGATCGGCAAGGTGCATGGTGCCGAGAAGCCAGGAGGGCTCCTTGCCATCCTTCTCGATCTTCCAGAGCGTGCCTTTGCCGTTCGGGATTTTTTCAGCCTCGGAGGCGATCGCTGCATAGGCTGGCGGGTCGGTCTTCTGCATCTCGACCAGTATGTCGCTGCCGCCGCAGGCATCGGCTTGCTGCTCGGCAGCGCTCGCGTCCGAGAGGGTCAGAAGCGTCATTAACAAAACGGAGAGTGCAGCCAGATGCAGTGCGGCGAAGAGCCACAAAAGTGCGTTGCCGAACCGGCCCATCAGTAGCGCTGTCAGGCCTTGCGGCCGCAAGAGAACAGTCATCGAATCACCTCCGTCTGCACCTTATGGCTTATAGGAGGGGCCGGTTGCACGGACGGTTAATGCTCATGGTTTACAAAGTGTTAACAAGGGGTCATGCCCTCGGATGAGCCTTGTCGTAGATATCCAGCAGGCGTGCCGTGTCGACACCGGTATAGATCTGCGTCGTCGACAGGCTGGCGTGGCCCAAGAGTTCCTGGATGGTGCGAAGATCGCCGCCGCCCGCCAGAAGATGGGTGGCGAAGGAGTGGCGCAGCGCATGTGGCGTGGCGTTGTCCGGCAGGTTGAAAGCACCGCGAAGCTTCTGCATCTCGCGCTGGATGATGGCTGGCTGGAGCTTGCCGCCGCGCGCGCCGAGGAATAGCGGTTCGTCGTTGGAGAGCGCATACGGGCAGAGCTTTCGATAGGTCTCGACCGCCTCCAGCACGACGGGCAGCAGCGGTACGAGGCGCATCTTCTTGCCCTTACCGATAACGCGCAGGCTTCTGGCGCCCGCTGGAAAATCGACAGGCTTGAGATCGAGCGCTTCGGAAATACGCAGGCCGCAGCCATAAAGCAGCGCCAGCACCGCGGCGTTGCGTGCGGCAATCCATGGCTCTTCGGCCAGTTGCCCTTCCTGCGTGGTGATCCTCAATGCCTGTCCGTCGGTGAGCGGCTTGGGCAGAGACTTCGGCTGCTTGGGTGCGCGCATGGCGGTGGCGCCTGCGGCATTGACGAGTCCGGTCTTTTCCAGAAAGCGCAGGAGCGAGCGCAGGCCAGCAAGATTCCGGCCCAGCGATCGCGCGCCTGTTCCGTCCTTGCGGCGCGCAGCCAGAAAGGCGCGCAGATCGGTGGCGCGGAGATTTTCGATATCCTTGATGCGGGCGGGATGGCCATTATAGCCGGTCATGAAGATCAGGAACTGGCGTGTATCGCGCTCATAGGCATCCAGCGTATGCTCTGACAAACGGCGTTCGTCTTCCAAGACGGCCAGCCATTCCCGGCGCTTTTCCAGAAGCTCCGGATCGGCAAAGGTGAGAATTTCGTCCACGTCGTGCATCCTCTTGCGATCAGGCGTCCATCATAGGCATGTGCGGTCAGCATTTGGTTAACGGGTCGATAACGCGGTGGGGAGGCCGGATTATGATGTGTGTGAGAACCGTTCCGATTTTCGCGACGATGCTATAGAGGTTCCCTTTTCGTTTCCTAAAGGACAATGTCGCCGCAACCATGGCAGACGATTCGACCGATCTTTTTGGCGCTCTGTTTGGCCCCGCATCCGGCAGCATGAAACCGGGTGACGCTGGGCCTGCTGTCGCCGTTCCCGTTCTAGTGCCGATGCCGGCGCCCGGTCCCTATAGCTATGGCGTGCCGGACGATATGGTGGTGGAGCCCGGCTCCATCGTGCAGGTGCCGCTTGGTCCGAGGCAGGTCATTGGCGTCGTGTGGGACAAGAATGATGGCCCTGCCGTCGATCCGAAGAAGCTTCGCCCGATCACCAAGACATTCGACTGCCCGCCGCTTCGCGAAGAGATGCGCCGGTTCATTGACTGGGTGGCATCCTATACGCTCTCGCCGCCCGGACTGGTGGCGAAGATGGCGCTGCGTGCGCCTGCCGCTTTCGATCCCGAACCGATGGTCGAAGGACTGAGGCTGACCGAAGCCCGGCCGGAACGGCTCACCCCCGCACGCGAGCGCGTGATCGAGCTTGCCGGTGAAGGCCATGGCTGGACGCGCAGTGGACTTGCCCATGCCGCGGGTGTTTCCACCAGCGTGGTCGAGGGTCTTGCCAAGCAGGGCGTGTTTGAGACCGTGTTTCTGCCAGCGCCTCCCGTAGTGGCGGAGCCTGACCCGGACTATGCGCCGTCACGACTGGAAGGGCCGCAAAAGCAGGCGGCATCCGAAATTCTGGAGGATGTGCGCAAGGCTGGCTTTGCCGTCTCGCTGATCGATGGCGTCACGGGCTCGGGAAAGACGGAGGTCTATTTCGAGGCGGTGGCAGAGACCTTGCGGCAGGGCAAGCAGGTGTTGATCCTGCTGCCGGAAATCGCTCTGACCGCCGCCTTTCTCGACCGGTTTCAGGACCGCTTCGGCTCACGCCCGGCGGAGTGGCATTCTGATATCTCTCCGCGCATGCGCGAACGGGTCTGGCGCCAAGCGGTGACGGGTGAGGTCCGCGTCGTGGCGGGCGCGCGTTCGGCACTCTTTCTGCCCTTCGACAATCTCGGTCTCATCATCGTCGATGAAGAGCATGATCCGGCCTACAAGCAGGAAGATCGCGTCTTCTATAATGCGCGCGATATGGCGGTGGTGCGGGCTCGCATCGGCGATTTTCCGATCGTGCTGGTTTCGGCCACGCCTTCGGTGGAAAGCCAGGTCAACGGCAATTCCGGCCGCTACAACACCATTCACCTGCATACGCGCTTTGGCGATGCGGCGATGCCGGATCTGCATCTGGTCGATATGCGCCGCCACCCGCCGGAACGTGGCGGCTTCCTCTCTCCTGTGCTGCTGCGCGGCATTGCCAAGACCATCGAGAAGGGCGAGCAGGCGCTGCTCTTTCTCAATCGACGCGGCTATGCGCCCCTGACGCTGTGCAGGGTCTGCGGCCATCGCTTCCAGTGCCCGCAATGCTCAAGCTGGCTGGTGGAGCACCGTTTCCGCAGCCAGCTCCAGTGCCATCAATGCGGCTATAGCGAGCCGACGCCGGATCATTGCCCGGAATGCGGCACCTTCGATCATCTGGCCGCCTGCGGTCCTGGCGTGGAGCGCATCGCCGAAGAGGTCGAGAAGCATTTTCCCGAGGCCCGCACCATCGTGCTTTCCTCCGACCTGATGGGCGTAAAGCGCCTGCGGCTGGAGCTCGAAGCCATCGTCAAGGGCGAGGCGGATATCGTCATCGGCACGCAGCTTGTCGCCAAGGGCCACAATTTCCCGCTGATGACACTGGTCGGGATTGTCGATGCCGATCTTGGACTGGCGAATGGCGATCCGCGAGCGGCGGAGCGCACCTTCCAGCTTCTGTCTCAGGTCACAGGCCGTGCAGGGCGAACCGGTCGCAAGAGCCATGGCCTGCTGCAAACCTATCAGCCTCAGCATCCGGTGATGCAGGCGATCGTTTCAGGTGACGCGGAAGCCTTCTACGAGCGCGAAATCATCGAGCGCGAAAAGGCGCTGCTGCCGCCCTTCGGACGCTTGGCCTCCATCATCGTGTCCGCCGATAGCCGGGCAGAAGCGGAAACCCATGCGCGTGCGCTTCGTGCGTCTGCACCGCAAGCGCCCGGCATC
This sequence comes from Agrobacterium sp. SORGH_AS 787, assembly GCF_030819035.1. NCBI lineage: Bacteria > Pseudomonadati > Pseudomonadota > Alphaproteobacteria > Hyphomicrobiales > Rhizobiaceae > Agrobacterium > Agrobacterium sp. SORGH_AS 787. Next base: position 694,671 of record NZ_JAUTBG010000002.1, on the reverse strand, counting down.
ATGCTGCTGGGACCTGCGGAAGCGCCGCTGGCGCTTATCCGCGGGCGGCATCGCTTCCGGCTTCTCGTGCATGGCAAGCGCAATTCCGACATGCAGTCTTTCCTGCGGGCAATGATCGCCAGTGGCCCGAAGGAGCGGGGCTCCATCCATGTGCAGACGGATATCGATCCGCAGAGCTTCCTGTAGCGGGGTTTGGACGCAACCATCTTTCGGCATCGTTCCTGCCGTGGCATAAGGCGGCCAAGGGATTCGCAATTTGGGGGCGGAATGATGGAGTTTTACTTTCCGACGGAACCGGGTGAGCAGCTGGCTTTTTTCGCAGCGGTTCTGTCGTCGCTGATCGGCCTTGTGGTGATGTTTGCACCGATGATCACTTTTCGCCTCTTCGGCCTGCAGGTGGCGGGCGAACGGCGTGATGGGCTGGTGTTGATCCGCTCCTGCCTTGCCGGCTTCTATCTCGGTCTCGGTGCGTCTGCGCTGCTTCTTGCGCAGCCGATGGTCTACTTGGCCTTCGGCGCTGCCTTTGCGCTCGCCTCGTTCGGCGCGCTGCTTTCCATCCTGTCGGACGGAGGCGCAACGATCCGCAATTCATTACTTCTGGTTGTGCATGCCGCCCTGGCTGCTCTTCCGCTGATGTATGTGTTTGGGCTGGTTTAACGCAGGGTTCAAAGCATTTCTTCCCGGTATCAGCGTCACAACCGCGTCATTGGGAAAATTAAACGGCATTACCCCTTGCCCAAAAGAAGGTTTCCGCTATTACGCGTGTTGCGAGTCCCGGCTTCCTATGCTAGACGGACCGCGAAATCGAGATAAGGCAGGGGGGAATTCCAGCCTTTTTCGGGGAAATTGAAACGAATTCAAGAATTTGACGAAGCCGATCTCTCGGCTGCGTTTTCTTGGATGAATAGCAGGGAAAAATTGCCCGTGGCAGATACCTCCCATGGAACATCCGGTGTAGCGGAAAGGTATGCGTCTTCGCTTTTCGAGCTTGCCTTGGAAGCGGGTGTTGTTGAGGCAGTCAGCGCCGATCTCGACAGGTTTCAGGCCTTGCTCGATGAAAGCGACGACTTGAAGCGTCTGGTTGCGAGCCCGGTCTTCTCTGCGGAAGATCAGTCGAGGGCCATTTCGGCCATCGCCGAGAAGGCTGGCATTTCCGGTCTTGCTGCCAATTTCCTCAAGGTTGTGGCCAATAACCGCCGCCTGTTTGCCGTTCCCGGCATGATTGCCTCCTATCATACTATTGCTGCTGCCCACCGCGGCGAAATTGTTGCCGAAGTTACTTCGGCGCATGCGCTCGACGAAGCGCAGGAAACTGAACTGAAAGCGGCGCTGAAGAGTGTGACCGGCAAGGATGTGACGATCGCTCTTACGGTCGATCCCTCCATCCTCGGCGGTCTCATCGTCAAGGTCGGTTCACGCCAGATCGATACGTCTCTTCGCACCAAACTTTCCACCCTTAAGCTTGCACTGAAAGAGGTTGGCTGATGGATATCCGCGCCGCGGAAATTTCCGCAATTCTGAAAGATCAAATCAAAAATTTCGGCAACGAGGCGGAAGTCTCCGAAGTCGGCCAGGTTCTGTCCGTTGGTGACGGTATTGCTCGCGTTTACGGCCTCGACAATGTTCAGGCTGGTGAAATGGTCGAGTTCCCCGGCGGCATTCGCGGCATGGCGCTGAACCTTGAAGCCGACAATGTCGGTGTCGTTATTTTCGGTTCCGACCGTGACATCAAGGAAGGCGATATCGTCAAGCGCACCGGCGCGATCGTTGACGTTCCTGTCGGTCCTGAGCTGCTTGGCCGCGTCGTCGACGCCCTCGGCAACCCGATCGACGGCAAGGGCCCGATCAATGCGACGGAACGCCGCCGCGTCGACGTCAAGGCTCCTGGCATCATCCCGCGCAAGTCGGTTCATGAGCCGATGTCGACCGGCCTCAAGGCCGTCGACGCTCTGATCCCGGTTGGCCGCGGCCAGCGCGAGCTCGTCATTGGCGACCGCCAGACCGGCAAGACCGCCATCATTCTCGACACGTTCCTGAACCAGAAGCCGATCCACGACAACGGCCCGGACAATGACAAGCTGTACTGCGTCTACGTCGCTGTCGGCCAGAAGCGTTCGACCGTCGCTCAGTTCGTGAAGGTTCTGGAAGAGCGTGGCGCTCTTCAGTACTCCATCGTCATCGCTGCTACCGCTTCGGACGCTGCTCCGATGCAGTTCCTGGCACCGTTTGCCGGCTGCGCCATGGGCGAATATTTCCGTGACAACGGCAAGCACGCCCTGATCGGCTATGACGACCTGTCCAAGCAGGCTGTCGCCTACCGTCAGATGTCGCTTCTTCTGCGTCGTCCTCCGGGCCGCGAAGCTTACCCTGGCGACGTTTTCTATCTGCACTCGCGTCTTCTCGAGCGCGCTGCCAAGATGAGCGACGAAATGGGTGCTGGCTCGCTGACGGCTCTGCCGGTCATCGAAACCCAGGGCAACGACGTTTCCGCCTTTATTCCGACCAACGTGATCTCGATCACCGACGGCCAGATCTTCCTTGAAACCGACCTGTTCTATCAGGGTATCCGTCCGGCTGTTAACGTCGGTCTGTCGGTTTCGCGCGTTGGTTCTGCCGCTCAGATCAAGGCCATGAAGCAGGTTGCCGGTTCGATCAAGGGTGAGCTTGCCCAGTATCGCGAAATGGCAGCATTTGCCCAGTTCGGTTCGGACCTCGATGCCTCCACGCAGCGCCTGCTGAACCGTGGTGCGCGCCTGACCGAACTTCTGAAGCAGCCGCAGTTCTCTCCGCTCAAGACGGAAGAGCAGGTTGCGGTGATCTTCGCTGGCGTCAATGGCTACCTCGACAAGGTCGCGGTCAACCAGGTCGGCAAGTTCGAACAGGGTCTGCTGTCCTACCTTCGTTCCGAAGGCAAGGCGATCCTCGACACCATCCGCACGGAAAAGGCTATCAGCGACGATACCAAGGGCAAGCTCAAGGCTGCTCTCGATAACTTCGCCAAGTCTTTCTCCTGATTAGGCTCTGACTGGGACGGATAACGGATGCCTTCACTAAAGGATCTGAAAAACCGCATTGCCTCCGTAAAGGCGACGCAGAAGATAACCAAGGCGATGAAAATGGTCGCCGCGGCGAAGCTTCGGCGCGCCCAGGAAGCTGCGGAGGCCGCCCGCCCATATTCGCAGCGCATGAGCGCCGTGCTGGCCAACATCGCTCAGGCGGTGGAAGCCGATGTCGCTCCGGCGCTGATGACCGGAACCGGCAAGGACGATGTGCATCTGCTCGTCGTCTGCACGGCGGAGCGCGGTCTGTGCGGCGGTTTCAACTCACAGATTTCCCGCTTTGCCCGCGATCAGGCCCGCAAACTGATGGCGCAGGGAAAGACGGTCAAGATCATCACGGTCGGCAAGAAGGGCTACGATAGCCTTCGTCGCGAATTCGCCTCCAACATCATCGAGCGCATTGAACTGCGCGACGTGAAGCGGGTGGGTTTTGCCAATGCCGATCTGATCGCCAAGAACATCATTGCCCGTTTCAACGCTGGCGAGTTCGATGTCTGCACGCTGATCTACTCGGAATTCAAGTCCGTGATCAGCCAGATCCCGACGGGCCTTCAGTTGATCCCGGCTGCTGTTCCAGCCGCCGAACAGGCAGCGACCGCCAACACGGCGATCTATGAATACGAGCCGGATGCAGCCTCCATTCTGGAAGATCTCATTCCGCGCAACATTTCCGTCCAGGTTTTCCGCGCATTGCTGGAGAACGTTGCTGGTGAAATGGGCGCCAAGATGAGCGCGATGGACAACGCAACCCGCAATGCCGGTGAAATGATCCACAAGTTGACGCTGTCCTACAACCGCCAGCGTCAGGCTCAGATCACCAAGGAACTCATCGAAATCATTTCGGGCGCGGAAGCGCTCTGAGGTAAGGAAAGAGGGTAAGGATAATGGCTCAGGCAGCTACCCCCATTAAGACCGCAGCGACCGAGGGCGCTACCGGCAAGGTTACGCAGGTTATCGGCGCTGTTGTGGACGTTGCGTTCGAAGGCGAACTGCCGGCGATCCTGAACGCGCTTGAAACCGACAACAACGGCAACCGCCTTGTTCTCGAAGTTGCGCAGCACCTCGGCGAAAGCGTCGTTCGTACCATCGCGATGGACTCCACCGAAGGCCCTCGTTCGCGGCCAGCCGGTCGCCAACACCGGCGCGCCGATCTCGGTTCCGGTCGGTCTTGAGACGCTCGGCCGTATCATGAACGTTATCGGTGAGCCGGTCGACGAAGCCGGTCCGCTGAACACGGCAACCAAGCGTGCCATCCACCAGGAAGCGCCGTCCTACGTCGACCAGTCGACGGAAGCACAGATCCTCGTCACCGGCATCAAGGTCGTCGACCTGCTCGCGCCTTACGCAAAGGGCGGCAAGATCGGCCTGTTCGGCGGCGCTGGCGTTGGCAAGACGGTTCTGATCATGGAACTCATCAACAACGTCGCCAAGGCGCATGGCGGTTACTCCGTCTTCGCGGGCGTCGGTGAGCGTACCCGTGAAGGTAACGACCTTTACCACGAAATGATCGAGTCCGGCGTGAACAAGCACGGCGGCGGCGAAGGCTCCAAGGCTGCTCTCGTTTACGGCCAGATGAACGAGCCGCCAGGCGCGCGTGCCCGCGTTGCTCTGACCGGTCTGACGATCGCTGAAAACTTCCGCGACGAAGGCCAGGACGTTCTGTTCTTCGTGGACAACATCTTCCGCTTCACCCAGGCTGGCTCGGAAGTGTCCGCTCTGCTCGGTCGTATCCCGTCTGCTGTTGGTTATCAGCCGACGCTCGCGACGGACATGGGCCAGATGCAGGAACGCATCACCACCACGACCAAGGGTTCGATCACCTCGGTCCAGGCTATTTACGTTCCCGCCGACGACTTGACCGACCCGGCACCTGCCACCTCGTTCGCCCACTTGGACGCAACGACGGTTCTGTCGCGTTCGATCGCCGAAAAGGGTATCTACCCGGCTGTTGACCCGCTCGACTCCACCTCGCGCATGCTCGACCCGCTGATCGTTGGCGAAGAGCACTACGAAGTGGCTCGTAAGGTTCAGTCGACCCTGCAGCGCTACAAGGCTCTTCAGGACATCATCGCCATCCTCGGCATGGATGAACTGTCCGAAGAAGATAAGCTGTCGGTTGCCCGCGCCCGTAAGATCGAGCGCTTCCTGTCCCAGCCGTTCTTCGTTGCCGAAGTCTTCACCGGTTCTCCGGGCAAGCTCGTTGCTCTCGAAGACACGATCAAGGGCTTCAAGGGTCTCGTCAACGGCGAGTACGATCACCTGCCGGAAGCGGCATTCTACATGGTCGGCTCCATGGACGAAGCCATCGAGAAGGCAAAGAAGCTGGCTGGCGAAGCCGTTTGATGTGATTGAACTGGTGCGCGGTTTTCGCCGCGCGCCGTTTCCCTCCGCGACATCGTCTGTCGCGCAATCAGAAGAAGTGAATAGCCATGGCCGACACTTTCAAATTCGAACTTGTTTCTCCCGAGCGTTTGCTGGTCTCCGAAACGGTCAGCGAAGTCGTGATTCCGGCGACGGACGGCGAAATGACGGTTCTGGCGAACCACGCACCGGTCATGACGACGATCAAGCCCGGCATCGTCACGGTGAAGACGGCCTCTGGCGAAACGCACAAATATGTGGTGTTCGGCGGCTTTGCCGACATTCTGCCGACCGGCTGCACGCTGCTCGCTGAATCGGCCATTTCGGCTGACGACATGAGCCCGGATGATCTGCAGAAGCGCATCGCCGCTGCCCGTTCGGAGATCGAGGAAGGCAACCACCACCACGATCACCTGACGAAGCTGGAAAAGCACCTTTACGAGCTGACGAACCTGCACGAGGTTCTCGTCGCCGCTTGAAAGGACCGGGCGGGATCGCGCGAGCAACCGTCCACATAGGAAATGAGAAAAGAGCGGTCCAAGTGGCCGCTTTTTTTGTTTTTATGCAGCGTCACGGGGACGACACGCATGTTGGGCTTGGCGGTCGCTTCATGCTGCGCCTTTGCGTGATGAGCACGCTCCAGTGGCTCGTACGACCGCGCATCCGTACCATTGGCAGAAGCCAGGCTAACGGCGATCGCGGCGAGAGATGATGATGTCTAAGGCTAGTCCTCTCTCACCGTCTCCCTGCGACGGCACAGGAACGGGAGTGGGCACTACGGCGGATGAGCGTGTGTGTTGCGGTGAGGCTGCTCGCGCCCTGATGTCTTGAGGAATAGGGATGAGTTCAGCTCGGCAAGGACGGCGCCACCGGGCGGTTAGAGCCGCTCTCTAAATGCCTGGCGTATCTCAACTTGAGGCCGCTGGGCCGACCGCGACACCTCACTCATGAAGGAGGCAGACCTTAAAACTCGGTCCACTCTGCCGCAACAGTGGCTGGCGCTGCCGATCGGAAGCGTCGTGCAGGCATTTGCCTTTGCGGTGTGACCCCCTCCCGAGTGGATAGAGAGGTGACTGGCGAAGGGGCAGGCGATGGGGCGTTGGCAAAGCCGACGTCAAACTGTGTCAGCAGCTGGCGGAGCGTTTCGGCTTCCCGCGCCAATCCGTGGCTGGCTGCCGTCGTCTCTTCCACCATGGCGGCGTTCTTTTGAGTGGCCTGGTCCATGAGGTTGACGGCATTGTTGATCTCGCTGAGGCCCGTCGCCTGTTCGCGTGCGGCTTCGACGATGGCCGACACATTGGTGTCGATCCTCTCGACCTGGGACGCAATGTGCTTCAAGGCTTCGCCCGTTTCGCCCACTAGCCCGACCCCGCGTGCGACATGCGCGCCGGACGCATTGATCAGTTGCCTGATCTCCTTGGCGGCTGCGGCGGAGCGCTGGGCCAGATCGCGGACCTCTTGGGCGACGACGGCAAAGCCCTTGCCGGACTCGCCAGCGCGTGCCGCCTCCACGCCAGCATTCAACGCCAGAAGGTTTGTCTGGAAGGCGATGCTGTCGATGACGGTGATGATGTTGGTGATCTCGCCAGCCGAATGGGAAATGGCGTCCATGGCGGCGATGGCGCGGTGAACGATCTCACCGGAGCGCTCGGCATTGGCCTTGGTCTCGCTGACCAGATGGCCCGCCTCATCGGCTCTCCGGCTGGCGTCCGCACCCGTGGTGGTGATTTCTTCAAGGGCTGCGGCACTCTGCTCCAGGGAGGCGGCCTGCTGCTCCGTGCGCTGTGCGAGCTGGTCTGCGGCGACGCGTATCTCTGCCGAGCCGGAGGCGATGATCTCCGCGTTCTGCGCCACGGTCTGCATCGTCAGGCGCAGCTTTTCGATCACCTCGTTAAAGTCGCTGCGAAGCTTCTCCATGCTGGGCACGAAGGGCGTGTCGAGGCGCTGGCGCAGATTGCCTTCCGCAAGCGCACGCAGCGCCAGTCCAAGCGTCGAGATCGCGCTCATGCGCGGTGTCACGTCGGTCGCAAATTTCACCACCTTCACCACCGCGCCGCTGTCGTCGAGGATGGGGTTATAGGCCGCCTGGATCCAGACCTCCTTGCCGTCCTTGCCAAATCGGACGAACTCGTCGGAAATGAATTCGCCGGAGGCCAGCCGTCGCCAGAAATCGCGGTAGGCGTCCGACGCTGCATAGGCCGGCTCGCAGAACATCCGGTGATGACGCCCTTGGATATCTTGCAGGCCGTAGCCGAGCGTATGACAGAAATTCTCGTTGGCAGTGATGATATCGCCTGCTGGCGTGAACTCGATAACCGCCTGAGAGCGGGAGATCGCTTCCAGCTTGCTGTTGTCCTCCTTTGCCTTCAGCTTCTTTTCGGTGATGTCGCTGGCGATCTTCACCACCTTATAGGGTTTGTTGCCGCGGAAGACGGGATTGTAAGACGCCTCGATCCAGATTTCGCGCCCGTCCTTTCGCAGCCGCTTGAATTCACCGGCCCTAAACGACCCTGTCGCCAATGCGCTCCAGAAGTCCTGGTAGTCTGCCGAGCTGGCATAATCCTGATCGCAAAAAATCCGGTGATGCTTTCCGACAATCTCGGTCAGCTCATAGCCGAGTGCTTCGCAGAAATTGGCGTTTGCTTCCAGGATAGTACCGCGCAGATCGAACTCGATCACTGCTTGCGATGTGGAGAATGCTCTCAGAACGTTGGTCTTGTCAGCGCTTTTTGCCAGCCAAAACATTTTCCCCTCCAGGCCAGCCGAAATGTTGTGGCGGTGCTCCCGATATCTGAGCACACTGAAGCCCGTTACTTGCGCCTCGGCCAGATCGATTGTGCGCTTGTATCCATTTATTAGAGCATCTTAATATTAATGGTTTCTTTCTTAGTGTAATCGCAATAATGCTGTGTACGGAATACTACATTGCATCGCAGCGTTACCTCTCCAGACCGGAGCGGGATTCTTGTGGCATCCGATACAGCAGGACCGCCAGAGAAAAGCAAAAAGCCGCGCGGAGGTGTCCGCACGGCTTCGATGACTGGTCTTGAGGGAAGGCGCCGATCAGGCGGCCAGTTCGTCCATATCGGTTCCCTTGAACATCTTGGCGAGGTTCAGGAAGCAGATCATGCCATGTTCGTTGGCGATGATGCCTTCGGAGAAGGACTTGTCGAAGGAGGCGGAGACTTCCGGAACCGGCTGAACCTGGCTTGCCGGGATCGTCAGGATGTCGGAGACGCGATCAACCAGCATGCCGATGACCATATTGTGCACTTCGGCAACGACGATGGCACTGCGCTCATTGGCAACGGTGCTCGTCATGCCAAGCTTGTAAGCAAGATCGATGATCGGAATGACCGAACCGCGCAGGTTCATGACACCGATGACATCCGGCGGAGCATGCGGAATGGGCGTCGACGGTGCCCAGCCGCGGATTTCGCGAATCGTGGTGGTCTTGACGCAGAATTCCTGATCGTGAAGACGAAATGCTATGATTTCGAGGGTTTCGCCGCCGAAGTTTGTCGAGTTGATCATTGCCATCAGAATTCTTCCCAATCCTTTTGTATCGGAGCCAGAGCGAGAGAACCTGACGTCGCGTGAACCGCGGGCTTCGGCTTCCTCTCCGGAGCGCGCGCCACCGGCGCTCTTTGTTCGAGCTTCACTGGTTGATTCGTAACAGAAGAATGTTTCCCAAATCTAAATTGCGCGAGAAGTTCGTACAGGACGTGCGCTTCATGCTCGAGTCCATGGCTGGAGGAGGTCGTCTGCTCCACCATGGCGGCATTTTGCTGGGTATTGGTGTCCATGGCTTCAACCGCGTGGCTGATTTCCCTGACGCCGTTGGCCTGGTCATGCGCTGTCTCGACAATCGCCGCGACATTGGTGTCGATCTCTGCCACCTGGCCGACGATCTTGCTCAGTGCCTTGCCCGTCTCGCCAACGAGATCGACGCCTTCCTTCACCTGGTTGGCAGAGGTGTTGATCAGCGTCTTGATCTCTTTTGCCGCATTGGCCGAGCGTTGCGCCAGTTCACGCACCTCCTGCGCGACAACCGCAAAGCCCTTGCCAGCTTCACCGGCGCGTGCCGCTTCGACACCGGCGTTCAGGGCAAGCAGGTTGGTCTGGAAGGCAATGTCGTCGATGACGCCGATGATGTTGCCGATCTCATTGGAGGATTGAGAGATGCGACCCATGGCTTCGATCGCCTTGCCGACGATGAGGCCGGACTGCTCCGCATCGGCCTTGGTGTTGGCAACCAGACGACCGGATTCTTCCGCACGGTTTGCGTTTTGGGCAACGGTGCGGGTGATCTCGTGCAATGCCGCAGAGGTTTGTTCAAGTGCCGCAGCCTGCTGTTCGGTGCGCCGCGCCAGGTTGTCGGTGGCTTCGCTGATTTCACGCGCACCCATGGTAATGCCGCTCGTGCTTTTCGCCACATCGCGCATGGCCGATTGAAGCTTTTCCAGCGAGGCATTGAGATCGTGGCGGACTTTTTCCAATGTGGGGGTGAACGGTACGGAGATCGTGCCGGTCAGGTCGCCATTCGACAGTGCCGTGAGACTTGCGGCAAGACCGTCCACAGCCACAACGCGATCGGTTACGTCGGTGGCAAATTTGACGATCTTGAAGACTTTGCCGTTTTCATCGAAGATTGGATTATAGGAGGCCTGAATCCAGATCGGTTTCCCGGTCTTGGTCATGCGCTTATATTCGGCCGTGGTGAATTCACCGCCCGCCAGCTTTTTCCAGAACTCATCATAGGATGGATCGCGGTGGACTTTGTCTTCGCAGAACATGCGATGATGTCTCCCGCGGATTTCCTCGAGCGTATAGCCCAACGCGTTGAGAAAGTTCTGGTTGGCCGAAATGATGTCGCCGGTGGGTGTGAACTCGATGACAGCCTGCACACGCGAAATAGCGTCCAGCTTGCCGGAGTCTTCTGCGGCCTTCCGCTTCGCCTCCGTGATGACGGTTGCGAGCTTAACGACGCTCTTGACGCGATTGCCGATCATGACCGGGTTGTAGGAGGCCTCGATCCAGACTTCCCGTCCGTCCTTGGCGATGCGCTTATATTGACGCTTGTCAAAACGACCGGCCGCGAGGTTTGTCCAGAACTGCTTATAATCATCGGTGTTCGCGTAGGAAGGTTCGCAGAACATGCTGTGGTGTTTGCCAATGACCTGGTTGGCTGTGTATCCCATCGCACCGCAGAAATTTTCATTCGCGGAAAGAATATTGCCGGACGTATCAAATTCGATAATGGCTAGAGAACGGCCTAAAGCAGCGAGAATTGCCTTTGCCTGTGTTCCAGGAAGGAAGAGCATTCAATAACTCCGTCACGGTTCAACCGTAAGGTCACACCAGTATTGCGTTGCGGCGGAACAAGAGCCTTAGGCGCGGCATGCGGATGGTTCAGGGCAACAACAGTTGTTTTAGCCCAGCATCTTTAAAAATCTCTGAATTGTAAGAAGTTTGACTATTTCCTTAACGTAACCCCATAAATCTGGTTGTTCACGCATAAGTTGATCAGTATTCCTTTTCATAAAAAATACCGGCGGCGCCTTCGCCGCTGGCGCCGGCCTCTCCGCGCAGCTTCACACCGCGTCCGACGTCGAGATTGATAATGGCCTTTGCGCCGGAATCGCCACTCTGCTCCAGTTCGAGATAGGTTCTTTCATTGATGTATTTTCCGGCGGAGACGCGTGCGCGTCCTTCGGAGTCGGTGGAAATATCGAGATCGTCGATGCCGAGATTGCTGCGCAGGCTGTCGAACAGCGAGGTGGAGCGCCCGCCGGCCAGCTGGCTTGCCGCGTCTGCCAGGCGTGCGATCTGCAGCGGAGAGAGCTTCGACATGGACTGGCCGAAGATCAGCTGCGCCATGATCTCGTCCTGCGGAAGTGCCGGAGAGGAACTGAAGGCGAAGGCCGGATCGTTGGCGTTGCCGCTGACGGTCACCGTCACGGTATTGGAGCCAACGGTGGAATCGGCAGACATATTGAGAACAGGGATCAGACCGCCACCGAAGGTGATATCGCCGTTGGTGAAATCAAGCCGGCGGGTCAGAATCTCCAACCGGCCGCGGCGCATGGTGAAGCCACCTGAGACCTGCGGGTTCGCCGCCGTGCCGCGAACGGTCAGATTGCCGTTCAATTCGGCATCGACACCGCGCCCGCGTACGAAGATGCCGCTCGGCGCGTTGATCTGGAGATCGAGGCCGATGGTCGAGGAGGTGCCGTCACCACCCTGGTCTGCGCGCAGTTCCGCATCCTGGCGTCGGACCGCGGGCGGGGCGTTCTTGTGCTTGATGTCGATTTCCGCCAGCGAAGCGGGCAGCCGTTCGGGAATTGTGACCGCGCTCTTGTCCAGTGTGATCGTTCCGGAAAGCATGGGCGAGGTCAGGACCGGTCCTTTCAACGTCACCGTACCGCTGGCCTGGGTGGTGAAGAGCGTACCGTCCACGTAAGTGGCGCGGTTCAGTGTGAGGCTGAGATCGGCTGGGAAACCGGCGCCAGGATTGATGCCGATGGTGCCGGAGCCCGAGAGCGTTCCGCCTCCTGACATGGCGCCGGTCAGCCGTGAAATGGTAGCGACATCGCGGTTGAAGCTGATCGTCGCGGCAATATTGTTGACGGTCAGATTGCGCCGGACATCGGTCACGCGGGCGCCGTCGGTGGTGATGGTGCCTGTCACAGAGGGCGCGGTTGCCGTACCTTCAATGCGGATATCGACAGCTGCGGAGCCGTTGACGACGAAGCCCTGAGCGGACGTCTGCGCCGCAAGCGCTGCAAAAGGAACATTGCCCTTGAAGCTCATGGCCAGCGGCCGGTTGCCGGCAAGGCCAAGCGTGCCGCCACCGGATAGTGCAAGACCGCCGCCTGCACTCAGATTGGTATCGAGCCGCAGCGTCTGGCCAGCATAGCGTCCATTCGCCTTGATGCCCAAGGGGCCAAGACCTGCGGCGCGCGTCTGCGCCACAGCCGCGTCCGACCATGTCAGATCGTAGTCGACAGCAGGATCGGCAGCTGCACCCTTGGCAGCGACCGTGCCGGAAATGGTGCCCCCTGCATCGAGCCCCGGCGAAAAGGCATTGGCGAGGTTGGCTGGCAGCGAGCGGATGGCGACGTTGAGATCGAGCGTGGAGCCAGCGGTGCCGTTGACCTCGACCCGGCCGTTGCCTGTCTGGATGGTCAGGCCTGCGATACGGGCCACACCGTTTTCGATAGCGATCGTGGTGGGTGCGGCAAGCCGGACCGGGATCCCGCGCGGTGTCGCGGAGAAGCTATCCACGGAGACGGTCATCGGCGAGGCACCGGTGTCGGCGCGCCCTTTCAGCACCAGCGGCGCGTTGTCATAGCGGCCGTTGAGGTCGAAGGTGGTGGCGTTCGATGCGTGGTCGATATTCAGGGCAATGCCGGATAGGGCAGCGGCACCGGCATCGATCTTGTCCGCCTTCACATTGCCATTGATGGCGAGTGCGGCAAGATCGTCCACCTTCAGATCGGCTGCCAATCCGGCAATCGTCGTGGTGGCTTGGCGGATGCTGTTGCCGCTGGCACGGATCGTCGCGGCGATCTTGCCATTGGCATTGCTGATCGCGATATCGCCCTTCAGGTCGCCGCTTGCCTGTTGGGCCGCAAGCGCTGCGAGCAGCGAGATATCGGGGAAATCGAAGGAGAGGTCGCCGGATGGCAGAAACTGCGGCGTCAGTTGCAGCTTGCCGGTCATGACATTAGAGCCGACCTTGACGTTCAGCTCTGGAATGGCCGTGCCTTCACCGGTTTGCACCAAGGCGGCGGATGCGTCGATCGGCTGGTTGTCGAGCGTGCCCGTCGCCTGGAATCTGGCTTGCGGGGCAGCAAAATCCGCCTTGCCGCTGGCGGAAACCTTCAGCGATTGCAGCGCTCGCCCAGCCAGTGTCGCTCGATCCGCCGAGAGATCGGCGGTGAAATCCGCCGCATTGATAGGGCCGTTAGCCTGCAGCGAGAAGTCGAGAGACCCCAGAGCTTGTGGCGAGAGCTTTTGCAGGGATGGCAGGCGACCGGAGAGCTTTGCGCCGATCGTGCCGTTGTCGAGTGTCACGTCGCCATTGGCTTCCAGCGTGCTCGATTTCACCACGAGGTTTTCGAGACTGGTCGCGCCGCCGATGAGGCTCTGCACATAGCCGTCGATCGCAATCGTCCCGTCGAATTTCTCCGAGAGGCCGCCAGGCAATACGGAGGGCAGCACGAAGAGGCGCAAATTGGACGAGACGCGGCCTTCTGACAGATCGTAGGAGCCGCTGGCCGTGCCACCGATGCTGGCGCTCTCCAGCGTCGCCCCTTCAAAGGCGATGGATTGCGGCGAGACGCGCAAGGGAGCGCTGAGCTTCAAGGGTGCCTTGATGGCGCGCTCCAGATCGGGCGCAGTCAGTGCCGAATGGTCGATAGCAAGCAGCGTGCGGATCGTTCCGGTGCGGTTGGCAACATTCAGATCGTCGCTGGTTGCGGTCAGCTTTACACCCTCAAGCGTCCCTTGTGGCGCGGTGAGCGAGCGCAGCGACACGACGGTGTTCAGCCTTGCCGCATCGGCATTGCCGCGCAGGCTGAGATCGATGCCATCGACGCGTGCCTGAACCTGACCTTGCCCGAGCGGCAGGCGCACGTCGACAGGCCCATTGGTTCCGATGAGATTGGCGGAGAGATCGTTCTGGCCTTGAGGGTCGAGACTGCCGGAGGCGGTGAGGATCAACGCGCCGGTTTCCAGATTGCCGTTTTCAACGCTGATGCGTCCCTCCGGCGAAATGGATGCGGCAAGATCGACCTTGGTTTCGCCGGTAAAGAGCTGGCGCATCAGCGGTGGCAGAAGGCGATCCGGGTGGCCTCCGCCCTGCAATGTCACACGGCGCGTGCCATCGGCTGCAAGGCTATGATGGCCATCGAGAGACAGAACCTGATTTCCGGCAACCGCGCCGACGAGCTTGCCCGACCAGTCTGACAGCGGGCCTTCGCCATTCAGATTGATGGAGACGGCCGGGGCGCCTGGAAGACGAAGCAGATTGGCAAGAAGACCGCCTTCCGGTTCATTCAAAACCGCCTTCAGCTTCAGCACGTTTTCACCCGGAACATAGGCGAAGTCAGCGTCGATCGAGGCGCGTTGCTCGTCCTTGCGGGAGGCCGAGAGCGAGGCCGTGATCGTATCGGCCGTGGCATAGCCGTTGCCGGAGGCGCTCAGAGAAAAGGTGCGTCCCGCAAGCTTCTCGCCAAGCTCGATATTCGGCAAGGACAGATTGTCGATGGCCACGTCAACTGGAAGGGTGAAGCTGCCCGAGCTCTTCTGCACGGGTTCTGAAGGGGGGAGTGGAAGACGATCGACCGTGATGTTGGCGGCGGTCAGCCGTTCGGCGTGGAAGGTGCCGGTCAGAAGATCGAGCGGCGACCAGTCGAGTTCAACGCCATCAAGCTTTGCATAGGGGCCGTCGCGATCCGCGATCGTCACGCCATCCAACCGCAGCCTGCCGCTCAGCAGGCCCTTGGGCGGCGAAATGGTGATCGTCTGATCCTTGCTGGAGGCAATGCGCGAGACCTCGTCTGCCACGAACCGCGCGCCAAAGGGGCTCAGACCCAGAAACAGGACCACGATCACAAGAAGGGCAACAGCCCCGAGTGCGATGTAGGCGAACCATTTCAGCAATCGAATCAGCATGTTCATGAGCGGTAATATACACTTCGCTTGGTCGTCGTGACAGGTTTGGGCATTTTGCCTTTAGCGCCACGCCCGGCTTGGTTGGCCATCCCTTCGTTTACGTTAAAGCGTGTCGCGATCTTTCAGATTCGCTTACACGCTTTAAGTCCTTGTTTTATCGCATGTCGTTATCGCAAAACCGCTGCGGACTTTTGCCTGGACCATGCTTTAGAAGGCTTGTCCGATACCGGCATAGATACCGAAGCTGCTACCACTCGGATATTTCTCCAGCGGCATGGCGACATCAAGACGCAAGGGTCCAAAGGGTGTCTGATAACGAAGACCGATGCCGGCCCCGGCGCGGATATCGGAAAAATCGGGCGTGATCTCGGAGGAAACGATGCCCGCATCAACGAATGGAACGATGCCGATGGTCTCGGTCACCTTGACGCGTGCTTCCAGCGAGGTGACGATATAGGAGCGCCCACCGGTTGCCTCGCCATTGGCTGCATAGGGCGAGATTTCCTGGTAACTGTAACCGCGCACCGAGCCGCCACCACCGGCAAAGAAGCGGCGTGTCGTTGGAATGTTTTCCAGCGAGCCGCCACCAACCAGCACACCGCCGGCAAGCTTTCCGGCCAGCACCACCTGATCGTCTGAGCCAAGGCCGAGATAGCCGGTCGTCGAGCCTTCGAGCGAGCTGAAGATCGTGCCGTTCAAGGCTTCATAGCTGGGGGTGGCCGCAATCGAGGCGCGGAAACCCTGGGTCGGATTGAGCTTGTCGTTGCGCTTGTCCCTAACGAATTCCAGCGGGAGGGATGTCGTCAGATACTGGTTTTCGCCAAACGCATCCTCGGTATTTTCCCACTCGACTTCGAGACCGGCAGAGGCCGTGTCGTAGTCGTTGAAATCATAGGCAAAGCCCGCATAGGCCGTGACGGTCTGGGCATCGTAGCTGTCCGGATGCTCGGTCTTGGCTTTCAGGCTTGCGGTGAAGGTGGTCTCGGGTGTGAAGATCCCGGGTTTGACGAATGTAATACCCGCGGAATAGTCCATGTCCTGAACGGTGGACGCCTCACCAAGACGGGTCACCGCGCCTTCGATGCGAAGCGATTCGGCATGGCCGAAAAGATTGCGATTGCCCCAATAGCCCTGCAGCCCGGCGCCTTCGGTGGTCGAATATTGCGCACCGACACCAAAGTAGCGGAATTTGCCTTCCGAGACCTCGATGATCAGCGGCAATGTTCCGTTCGGGGCAAGGGTGTTGGCTTCCTTGATGGTGATGCTGGAAAAGACGCCAAGCTTGCGCAGCCGGTCTGAGGCCTTGCGCAGTCTTTCTGGCGAGTAGGGCTCGCCGCTGTTCAAGCGCGAGTAGCGACGAATGAAATCCGGATCGACCGCCCGGTCGCCCTTGACGGCCACATCCCCCAAATCGGCGACGGGGCCGGCTGTGGCGACCATCGTCAAATCCACGGTATCGTTGGCGTGATTGGCCACGGCCTCCCGCTTGGTCAGCTTTGCAAAGGGGTGGCCTTCCGCCTTCAAATCCTCGATGATCTTGTTGCCGGCACGAATGATGGCAAGCGAGCCTGCGTCTCCGCCCGTGACCAGACCGTAGTCCGCAGCGGTGCGCCCTCCCACGTCGCCTTCCAGTCGAACGGTGCCGAGCTTGAAGAGCGGGCCTGGCGTCACATTGATGACGACGGGGACCGGACCTGACGTGTTGAAGGTCGGAACAGGCGGGATGGAATCAATATCCTGGCCGGCAATGGTGATATTGACGAGGCCCCCATAGCGCGCATTCTCATAGAGTGCGGCAACCAACCTGTCGCGATCGTCCTTGGCGCGGATCAAGAGCCCCAAATCGCCAGACGCCGCCTTGTCCGGCTCAGTCACCAGAAGAGAACTGTTTTCCAGGCTTTCGCGCAGCTTGCTATCGGCACCTGGCGTGTTGAGAGTGACGGTAAATTTGACGGGATTGAGAACCTCGTTCTCTTTGTCCTCGTCGGAGCCCCACAACTGGATGCCAAAGATTTTCAGCGCGAAGGCTTCGCGCACGAACACTGGAGAAACTGTAACGGCTGCCGCCACCGCCAATGCAGTGCCTGCCCTCCAGTACGCAATACTCTTCTGTTGGTCAGTCCGCTTTTTTCGCATGCGCTGCTTTATGGTTGAGCATTTATTATTGCTCCCGCCCGTTTATCCTTCGTTAAAGCGTGTCGCGATCCCAAAGAATTCGCACGCTTCGCCTCCCACCTGTCGCAGTCCCGCGGCTTAAAAAAGCCGAGCCAGTTTGCGCGGGCTGCTCTTCTCCTTAAATTTAATCATAAATTGGAGGCACGGGGCACCCCAAAAACGGCTGCATGGGTGTGGAAACAAAAAAGCCCCGGTTTTGCCGGGGCTTCTGATGCAATTGTGTCACGCCTTAGCGGCAACGTGCCGTGTAACGCTGACCGTACTGGTCGCGGTAGTAGCAGTAACCCGGCTCGGACGCACGGCCGATGAGGTAACCGGTCGCACCACCGATGAGACCGCCTACGGCTGCGCCGCGTACGTTACCGGTGATTGCGCCGCCAGCCAGCGCACCGATCACAGCGCCGCCACCAGCGGTCTTTTCGGTCTGCGTGCAGCTCGCAAGCGCCAGACCCATAACAGCAAAAACAACAGCCTTTTTCATGAACTCTCTCCACGTTACATTTGAGCTCGATGGCTCTCGGTAGGCGTCCCAATATGTCTGCGGCGACTGCTACCTCCGACCGCTGCAGATATCTAACAAGTCGAATGTTACTGTGGAAGCCCCTATTTAAGGCTGCGCTCCCCCTCGCCAATCGATTGTGCCCTACTCAACGGCGCGTCGATTAAAAGGTTCCAAATTTTTTGGAGCTTTGACATGAATCAAGTTGTTATTCGTCAAGAGTCTTATAAGTATTCTGGAACAGTTCAAAAGTGGAGGCGAATTGACGCATGGGAGCGATTCCAGCGCCAAGGGGGTTGACGGTTCAAGGAGGTGAGCCGACAACGATTGCACGTATTCTGGAGCATGGAATGGACTTCGAGGCATTTTTCAAGACCGAGCTGGATGGTTTGCATTCGGAAGGTCGATACCGCGTGTTTGCCGATCTCGAGCGACAACAGGGACATTTTCCAAAGGCGACCCGTTATACCGCCGATGGAGAGAAGCGCGACGTCACGGTCTGGTGCTCCAACGACTATCTCGGCATGGGTCAGAACCCCAAGGTCATCGAGGCGATGAAAGCCGCTATCGATCACTGTGGCGCGGGTGCGGGAGGCACCCGGAATATCTCTGGCACCAACCATCACCACGTCAAGCTCGAGCGCGAACTTGCCGATCTGCACGGCAAAGAGTCCGCGCTGATCTTCACCTCCGGCTACATTTCCAACTGGGCAACACTCGGCACGCTCGGCCAGAAGATCCCCGGCCTCATCATTTTCTCGGATGCGCTGAACCATGCCTCGATGATCGAAGGCATTCGTTATGGCCGCTGCGAGAAAGTGATCTGGAAGCATAACGATCTGGAAGATCTGGAAGCCAAGCTCAAGGCCGCCGATCCGGCAGCACCGAAGCTGATCGCGTTTGAATCGGTCTATTCGATGGATGGCGATATTTCGCCGATCAAAGAGATCTGCGATCTCGCCGACAAATACGGCGCCATGACCTATCTCGATGAAGTGCATGCGGTCGGCATGTATGGTCCGCGCGGCGGCGGCATCGCCGAGCGCGAAGGCCTGATGGACCGTCTGACGATCATCGAAGGCACGCTCGGCAAGGCCTTCGGCGTGATGGGCGGCTATATTGCGGCTTCGGAAGCGTTGTGCGATTTCGTCCGTTCCTTCGCGTCCGGCTTCATCTTCACCACGGCGCTTCCGCCATCGCTCGCAGCTGGCGCCGTTGCCTCGATCCAGCACCTGAAGGCGAGCCCCTTCGAGCGCGCCCGCCACCAGGAGCGCGTGCGCACGCTGCGCGCCATGCTGGACGCGAGCGGCATTCCGCACATGACAAACCCCAGCCATATCGTTCCGGTGATGGTGGGCGATGCCGCCAAGTGCAAATGGATTTCCGATATCCTGCTCGACGATCATGGCGTCTATGTGCAGCCGATCAACTATCCGACCGTGCCGCGCAAGACCGAACGTCTGCGCATCACGCCAACGCCGCTTCATACCGATGCGGATCTGGAACGTCTGGTCGGTGCGCTGCATCAGCTCTGGTCCCGTTGCGCGCTGGCACGCGCCGTCGCCTGATCGTCACGAGGCCGAATTGAAAAAGGGGCGCAGCTTAAAGGCTGTGCCCCTTTTACGTTTTAAAGCATGTCGCGCAAAAGTGTGCAGCGGTTTTCCGATAACGACATGCGATCACGAGCTAAAGCGTATGAGCGAATCCGAAAGATCGCGACACGTTTTAGTGCTCAAGCATTTCCTGGACGATGTCCTTGCCCGAGAGCGAGGATGGGTAGTAGGTCGGCCAATTGGTCAGTTCCTTCAGCACCGTTGCGCGGTCATCGCCCCAGTAGAGGTGGTAATGGCCAGCCTTTTGCGGCGCGATGGTGTGGTCGCTGAACTGGATGTATTGCGGCGCGGACGCATCGCCGCCGGTCTTCTTGAAGATGTAGCGAACGCCGCGATTGCCTTTCTTGTAGGTCAGGATCTCATAACCGTCGCTGGCGTACTTGCCTTCGGTGGCCTTGCCGTCACGATAGAAGGTCACGTCCTCGCCCTTGATGGTGATGCGGTTGACGTCGGTCTTGTAGCCGACATCATATTCCTCGCGAAACTCCTTGGCGCTCTTCTTGCCGTCCTCGGCCTTGTGCTGCATGACCGGATCAAGCGTGCCATCCACGAGATAAGGATAGACCGACTGCCAATCGCCTTCCCAATCGGAAAGCGCGCGCTGCTTCACGGCGCTGTCTTCGAAGTAGCCCCTATACACGTCACTGGAGGTGTTCGAATGGCTATGGGAATGGTCATGGGAGTGATTATGCGTTTCGGATTTGGACGGTGCTGACTTCTCCTGCGCGACCGCGGCGGTGGAGAGCAGCAGCAGCGAGCTGACGGAGAGGGCGAGGGCCTGCGTGAGTTTCATCGTGTTTCCTCAATTTTGTGATGTAATAACGTAACAAGAGGCGACATAACGAGAAAGTTTCGGTGTGGCAAGCCAGGATCGAAATTTTAAGCACAGCAAAGCGTCCCGATGGCGCGCACCGGATTGCCGTCTCACCGTAAAATGAGAGGAGAGTTCCTACGCGGCCTTCTGCTTCTGCCGGATCACATCTTCGGCATAGGCGCGGGCTTGCGTATCGGCGGCCAGAATGGCCTCGATCGTGTCGGCTGGCCTGTCATCGTTCATCCGCTCCATGACGGATTCGACCGCATCGGCCATGTGCAGGAAGCCGATCCTGCCATCGACAAAGGCGTGAAAGGCGGTTTCTTCCGCTGCGTTCAACACTGCACCTTGGACGCCGCCGCGTTCCAGCGCCAGACGGGCAAGCCTGATCGATGGAAAGCGCTCCTCGTCTGGAGCTTCGAAATCGAGCCGTGCCAGCTTGGCGAAATCCAGTCGCTCGACGTCGAGCTTGCCGCGGCCGGGATAGGTCAAGGCGTAAGCGATCGCCGTGCGCATATCCGGGCAGCCGAGCTGGGCGATGACCGAGCCATCCGTATAGGCCACCATGGAATGGATGATGGATTGCGGGTGGACGATCACTTCGATCTGCGACGGCTGAAGATCGAAGAGATATTTCGCCTCGATCATTTCCAGCGCCTTGTTGAACATCGAGGCGCTACCGATGGAGACCTTTAGCCCCATGGACCAGTTGGGGTGGGCGCGCGCAACTTCGGCGGTGACGCCATCCATCTGCTCGCGGTTCCAGGTGCGGAAGGGTCCGCCGGATGCGGTCAGGACGATGCGCTCCACCTTGTCTCGGTTATGGGGTTCCAGGCATTGGAAGATGGCGCTGTGTTCGCTATCGACCGGTATCAGCGTGCCCCCGCCCTCGCGCATGGTGGAGATGAAGACATCGCCGCCGGTGACCAGACACTCCTTGTTGGCGAGCGCGATGTTGGCGCCGCGGCGAGCCGCCGTCAGCGTTGGCTCAAGCCCAGGCGTGCCGGCAATCGCCGCCATCACCCAATCGGCGTCCAGGCTTGCGGCTTCCTGCAAGCCGCTTTTGCCGGACGCAACGGCGATGCCGCTTCCGGCAAGTGCGTCCTTCAATTCGGCATATTTCTCGTCATCGGCGGTGACGGCAAGCTTCACGCCGAACTCGCGCGCCTGTTCGGCGAGCAACGCCACATTGCCTGCACCGGTCAGCCCCAGAATCTCGAAGCGATCGCGCCCACCGAGCTGGCGAATGACATCCAGCGTGTTCGTTCCAATCGAGCCGGTGGCGCCAAGGACGGTCAGTTTTTCAGGCGGGTTGCTGCCATTGCGGCGTGTCATGTGAAATCCGGCTTTCGTGGAAACTCTCAAACCAAGGCTCTACAAGCGAAACCGGGGCAGAACAAGGTCAAAGCCTCACAGCCGCTCTTCCGCCTCCATTCCGTCTTTTTCGCCATCGATGACATCTGCGTGCGTCGCTTGCCAATAATGGCGCGAGCATGCAGGTTGCGTGACTCGGTACGACGCGTGGCAGAGCGATCTGATACGGCATTGATAAATAGAGGATTTTCATGAAGCGATTTTTGATCTCCAGCGGCTGGATTTTCGTTATCACCCTTCTGCTGGTGGTTGTCTTCATTCCCTTCGATCCGCGCATCTCCGAGCGCGCGCAGGCGCTTCCCGGCGCGATCGTCGGCTTCAACAAGGCAATCACCAATTTCGGCACCTTTCGCTGGATGCTCTACAGCACCGGGCTGTTTGCGATCATCGCCTATATTGCCGGGCGTTTTCTCCTGAGCAGTCCCTATTCGGGGAGGCTGCGCACCGCATGGCGGCTCTTTGCCTATTTCTTCCTGACGATCGGCAGCGCCAGCATCTTCGTTCACATTCTGAAATTCATGATCGGTCGGGGACGGCCGGAACTCTATGCCGATATTGGCGCCTATAGCCTGACACCGTTTACTGGTGACAATCTCTATGAGAGTTTTCCCTCGGGCCACTCCACGGCAGCGGGTGCCTTCTTTGGTGCCTTTGCCATGCTGATCCCGCGTTTTCGCTATGTCTTCATGGCGCTGGCGCTCATCATCGGCATCTCGCGAGTGATCGTCGGGGCGCATTATCCAAGCGATGTCGCGGCTGGCCTTCTGCTCGGCATCTGGACGGCCATGCTCTTCGCCTTTATCTTCGCCCGCAAGGAATGGTTGTTCCGTTTCGTCAAGGGCTGGCCCTATCCGAAGAACACGCCGCTCCCGCCTGCCGATCAGGCATGATGACATAGGACCTTGCCATGCCCAGCCAAGACCACCACGACGCCCAGGCAATAGAGACCACGGTTGCCATCGTCGGCGGTGGGCCTGCGGGCATGATGCTTGGCCTGTTACTGGCGCGGGCGGGGATCGATGTGACGGTCATCGAGAAGCATGGCGATTTCCTGCGGGATTTCCGCGGCGATACGATCCATCCTTCGACGATTGCGCTGATCGAGCAACTGGGTTTTGCCCAGGAGTTTCTGGCGCTGCCGCACACAAGGGCGGAAAAGCTGCATGCGGAGGTGGGTGGCGAGAAGCGCACCATTGCAGACTTCTCCTGGTTGCCGGTCAGACACAAGTTCATCGCCTTCATGCCGCAATGGGATTTCCTCAATTTTCTGGCGGGCAAGGCAGGCCAGTTCGAGAGTTTCCGCCTGTTGCACAATGCAGCAGTCAGCGACCTCGTCGAGACCAACGGGAAGGTCAGCGGCGTTGTGCTCTCCACGCCGTCTGGCGAACTCACCGTGAAGGCCGATCTTGTGGTCGGTGCCGATGGCCGCAATTCCACAGTGCGGGACAAGGCCGGGCTGGATGTCGAGCGCTTCGGCGTGCCGACGGAAGTTCTGTGGATGCGGCTCTCGAAACAGCCGGGCGATCCCAATGAGACCATGGGTCATGCCGGTCCTCAGCAGGGTTTCGTGCTGATCGATCGCGGCGATTATTGGCAGTGTGGCTATGTGGTGCGCCGTGGCGTCTTTTCTGAGATCAAGGAGAAAGGCGTCGAGGCTTTCCGCGGGCGCGTGGCCGAGGTCTGCCCGCTGCCGGCTGACCGACTACAGGAGATCAAAAGCTTTGACGATGTCTATCTTCTGACGGTGCGCATCGATCGCCTGACGCAATGGTGGAAACCCGGCCTGATCTGCATCGGTGACGCCGCTCATGCCATGTCGCCGATTGGCGGCGTCGGCGTCAATCTCGCCATTCAGGATGCGGTCGCTGCCGCCAATATTCTGGTGCCCGCCCTGCGTGATAGGGGATCCATTTCCGATGACGATCTGGCTGCGATCGAACAGCGACGCACATTCCCCACCAAGGCAACGCAGAAGCTGCAATTGATGATGCGCAGCAAGAACCGCAAGGATCACGAGGCGGCTCCCAAAGCCAAGGGCCCACCCGCCTTCGTGCGCGTCATCCTGCGCTTTCCACTCCTCGCCCATCTTGCTGGCCGTTTGATCGGGCTCGGGTTTAGGCGCGAGAAGATTACTTATTGAGGCCCAAACCCTACTCCTCGTCCAACTGATGCTCGGCATAGAGCCTGCGCAGAACACGTGCCGTGCCGTTGGCGCCATCCAGATCGAGCGTGATCTCACCGGGCTCCGGTAGCGCCAAAGCTGCGCGGATCGCCTCTGCCATGGTCTGTGGCGAGATGGTGTTTTCTTCCAGAACCTGGGCGAGGCCGAGCTTTGCCAGCCGCGAGGCGCGGGCGCCCTGTTCGGTTTCGCCGCCGGCGGCAAAGGGGATGAGAAGCGAGCGGCACTTGGCTTGCAGGATATCGCAGACGGTGTTGTAGCCGGCCTGCGAGATGGAGAGCTTTGCGCCGGAGAGGAGGCTGGCGAAATCCTTGCGGAAGCGGAAGACGGAGATAGTTTCGCCGGCTTGAGCCGAGATCGCATCGAAATCCGCCTGCGGCATGTTGGGGCCGGTGATCAGGCACCAGGTTTTCAGTTCGGGGATGTCTGGTGCGGCGGCAAGCGCTGCTTTCAGAAGCGCGCCGCCCACGGCGCCGCCACCTGCGGAGACAACCACGTCGAAGCGCTCTTCTGGTGGCTTCGGTTTTGCCGGGGCAACAAGGCCGGTATAGACGATGCGCTGGCTGATCTGTTCGGCAAGCGGAAAAGTCTCTTCCAAGCGCACGAAGTTCGGATCGCCGTGGACCAGCACGGTGTCGAAGTGCTTCTTGACGAGATCGATGGTTTCTTCGTCGCGGCCGGGCTTGGCACGTTCCTGCAGGATATCGCGCAGCGACGTCATCACCAGCGGGCGCTTGACGCTTTTCTCGATGGCCGCAAGCAGTGGCAGCAGTTCGAAACGCACCTGTCTGCGGCCAAAGGGGAAGGCTTCGATGATGACGATGTCGGGCATCGCGCCGTGATAGGCGCCGAGCAGCATGCTGGTGCGGTTGTCCTTGAAGGCATCGTCCACCGGCGCGCCACTGGCATCGACGAGGCCGGAGAAATTGCCATCGGCCACGGCAACCGGCGGCAGTTCGACATGGCGGATGCCTTCGCCCGGAAAGCCCGGAACCGGCGTTCCGCCTGTCACCATCGTCACGTCGAAGCCATTCGCGACCAGAGCATGCGCGACGCGGCTGGCGCGGGCGATATGGCCGATGCCGAGCAGATGCTGGACGTAGAAGAACACGCGCGGTGCTTGGATGGCGTCGGTAGCGGCGGAGGTGGTCACGAGGTCTTCTCCCATTCCTGTTCGAAGAGATGTTTCAGGTCGGTGATGCTGGTGCGGTGATCGAAGGCAGTGCGCACGCGGTATTCCGCGGCTTGGCCCAGCTTCACTCTCAGTGTCGGATCGGAGATGGCGCGCTCCAGGGCCTTCGAAAAGGCAGCCTCATTTTCCGGCTCGGTCAGGAGGCCGTTTTCACCGTCGATGAAGAATTCGGGGATGCCGGAAATATTGGTGGAAACACATGTCAGCGCCTGGCTTGCGGCTTCCACCAGAACATTCGGCAAACCGTCTCGGTCGCCATCGGCGGTGATGCGGCAGGCGAGCGCGAAGAGATCGGCTTTGCGATAGTGCTCCAGCACCTGCTTCTGATCCATCGCACCCGTCCAGGTGATCCTGTCGGCGATACCCAATTGCGCGGCGAGCGCCTTCAGCGTCGCCAATTCGTCACCGCCGCCAATATGGGTGAAGCGCCAGTGTAGGGTTGCGGGAAGGGCGGCGAGCGCCTTCAGCAGAATGTCGATGCCTTTCTTTTTCACCGCACGACCCACACTCAGGATCTGTACGGGATCGGCGGGGTCCGAGCCGTCACGCGCTGGTCGCGCGCCTTCCATGGGCGGAAAGCGGGTGAGGTCAAGGCCGTGATAGCTCAAATGCACCGTGGCTGGTTTCGGCGACAGGTCCTGCAAATGGCGATAGCCGCTTGCGGTGCAGGTCACGGCCCAGCGGGCGCTGCCGAGCTTGTGGGAGAGATCGGCGTCCGTCGACGTCCAGATATCCTTGGCATGGGCCGAGATCGTCCACGGAATGTCAGTGATCAGATGCGTATAGGCGGCCACCGAGGCAGGCGTGTGGATGAAGTGGACATGCAGCCAGCCCGCATCCTGCGGCCATTCGTGAGACAGGACTGCGGCCTGGCCGAAACGGCGGAAGCGGTTGCGGGAAAAGTCGTGGCTGAGATCGTGAAAGAACTGGCGTAGCGCCTTGCCGAAGCCGGGCTTCTTCCGGCAAGCCCACAGCGCTTTTAGGACGCGCAGCGGTTCCTCATGCAGATATTCCGGCAGATAGGTGACGGGTGCGCGGATTTCATCATGCACCGGGTGGCGCTTCTTGTCGGTCGGGCGGCGCATGGACATGAGCTCGAGCGTGAGGCCTGCCCTCTCAAGGCCTAACAGTTCCTGTGCGATGAATGTTTCGGACAGGCGCGGATAGCCTTTCAGCAGCACCACGATTTTCTTTCTTGGGGTCACGTCTTCGTGCCTTCTTTCACTTGCAGCGGTTCCGGTAAACCGGGATGTCGGTCTCCACCGCTTTTACGCATGTCCGCATCCAAAGCCACGGTATGGAGGCCGGAATGCTGTTGGCAACCCTTAAGCAGTGGCGGAGATGACGTTCGGGGTATCGTCCGGTTGCAGCCATTCGGCAACGCGGCGGGAGATGTTTTCAAGCCCATCGAGCTTCAGGTTGCGGCCATTGGCGGAGGGTGGCGGGCGCTTTAACAGAGCTTTCAGCGCCTTTGCCATCAGTTCGGGGTTTTCCGCCTCTTCGGGGGACAGCATGTCGAACAGGCCGAGTTCGGAGGCACGGCTGGCGCGGATCAGTTGTTCTTCACGCGGAACGATGCGCGGCACGACAAGCGCAGGCTTGTCAAAGGAGAGGATTTCGCAGACGGTATTATAGCCGCCCATGGAGACCACGGCTTGGGCACCCGCGACCAGATCCTCCATGCGGTTGTCGAAGTCGATGATTTCCATCTGGGGAATATCGGCAACATTTGCCGCAAACTTCTGCCGCTGTTCGGTGGGCATGTAAGGCCCCAGCACCACCAGTGCTTTCTGGGTCAGGGTTCGATCGAACTTGTAGGCACGGATCACATCGTCGATCAGCTCGGAGCCATCGCCGCCGCCGCCCGTCGTCACCAGAATATAGTCGCCTTCATGCCGGCTGGGATTGTCGCCGCGCGTCTTGGAGCGTTGCAGGAAGCCGACGAATTCGGTCTTCTCGCGGACCCCGGGCGGCACGTCGAGGCCTTCCAGCGGGTCATGGAAATCAGGAGGGCCGTAGACCCAGACATGGTCGTAGAAACGCTCGATCTTGTTCAGCACGTCATTGCGCTTCCACTCGGCTTCGAGCAGTTGCGGTGCATCCATCACGTCGCGCAGGCCGATGACCAGCTTGGTGCCGCGCGATTTGAGATAGGTGAGGGTTTCCTCCACTTCGCCACGCAGCCCCATCGGCTCCTTGTCGACGATGAAGATGTCCGGCTGGAAGCTTTCGGCGGTGTGGTAGATGATCGAGCGGCGCATCTTCAATGTTTCCTGAAGATCGATGTGCTGGTCGAGCGAGGTGTATTCGCCGTTTCTGAGCTTGATAACGCTCGGGATCTTCACGAAGTCGACGCGCGCCCGGTAATCGAAGGCGCCAGCGATTGTGGCGCCCGAGATGATCAGAACATTCAGGCCGCGATAGTCCTCCACCAGCGCATGGGCAATGGTGCGGCATCGACGCAGATGTCCAAGCCCGAAGGAGTCGTGGCTGTACATCAGAATGCGTGCATCGTTTAAACGAATTGTCACGAGCAGAACCTCATTTTACCGCTTATGCGCCGTGTGACTCCATGCGGCCCTCTCATCGAGACGGCTGCATTATTTGAAAGGGTCTGCTGCATCACGTAGTCCATCGCCAAGGAAATTAAAGGCGAGCACGACCAGAACGACTGGAAGAATCGGGATTAAAAGCCATGGATACAAGGCAATCACGCTGACACTTCGCGCTTCCGTGAGCAGAATGCCCCAACTTGTGATCGGAGGACGAAGGCCAAGGCCTAAGAAGCTGAGCGCCGTTTCGCCCAGAATCATCCCGGGAATGGTGAGCGTAGCGGACGCGATCAGATGCGACATGAAGCCCGGGATCAGATGCCGGCCGATGATGCGGCTGGTGCTGGCACCCATTAGCTGGGCAGAGAGCACATAATCCTCTTCACGCAGCGCGAGCAGCTTGGAGCGCACGGCGCGCGCCAATCCCGTCCAGTCGAGCAGCCCCAGAATCACGGTGATGCCGAGATAGACGAGGATCGGACTCCAGGTCACCGGCATGATGGCGGCAAGCGCCAGCCATAGCGGGATGCTGGGGATCGATTGCAGCACTTCGATGATGCGCTGGACGATCAGATCGAAGACGCCGCCGCGATAGCCGGCGAGCCCGCCGATCACGATGCCGAGAACGAAGCTCATCGCCACGCCGAAAAGGCCGATGGTCAGCGAAATGCGTGCGCCATAGATGATGCGCGAGAGAACGTCGCGGCCAAGGCGGTCGGTGCCCAGCAGGAACATCTGACCGTCCTTGGCCGGGCAGACCAGATGGACGTTGGAATCGAACAGTCCCCAGAAGCGGTAGCTATCGCCACGGCAGAAGAAGCGGATCTTCTGCACATCCGTCGGCACGTCGGTATAGACGCGGCGCAGATTGTCCATGTCGAGGCTCATGGTGCGGCCATAGACGAAGGGGCCGACGAATTGACCGTCATGGAAAAGGTGAATGCTCTGCGGCGGAGCATAGATGTTTTCCACGTCGCGCGTGTGGAGATTATAGGGCGCCAGGAACTCGCAGATGAAAATAGACAGATAGAGAAACAGCAGGAAGAAGCCGGAATAGAGCGCCAGCTTGTGCTGCCGGAACTGCCACCACATCAGCTTCCATTGCGAGGCGCGACCAACCATGGCGAGCGCGCTGGTGGCGGGCTCGACCAGATAGGGATCGAAAGGGGCAGCGGAAACGTAATGCGGCAGCGGCTCGCCGGGCTTTGGAATGGATGAAGTCATTTGACGCTCCCACCTCCCAATCGAATGCGAGGATCGAGAATGGCGAGCGCAATATCGGAGATCAGCACGCCGATGACGGTGAGGAAGGCCAGGAACATCAGGAAGGAGCCAGCCAGATACATGTCCTGGCTCTGCAGCGCGCGGATCAGCATCGGACCGGTGGTTTCGAGCGACAGGACGACGGCGGTGATTTCCGCACCGGAAATGATGGCTGGCAGGATGGAGCCGATATCGGAAATAAAGAAGTTCAGCGCCATGCGCAGCGGATATTTGGTCAGCACCTTGAAGGGATGAAGCCCCTTGGCACGCGCCGTCACCACATATTGCTTTTGCAATTCATCCAGCAGGTTGGCGCGAAGACGCCGGATCATGCCCGCCGTTCCGGCGGTGCTGATGATCAGAACCGGGATCCACAGATGCTCGAGGATCGACTTGAGCTTGTCCCAGCTCATCGGCTGGTTCAGATATTCGCGGTCCATCAGATGGCCGATGGAGGTGCCGAACCAGATATTGGCAAAATACATCAGGATCAGCGCCAGCATGAAGTTGGGAATGGCGATGCCGAGCAGGCCGAGGAAGGTCAGGCCGTAATCGCCCCAGCTATATTTATGCGTGGCGGAATAGATCCCGATCGGGAAGGCGACGATCCAGGTGACGATGATGGTGACGAAGGAGACCAGAACCGTCAGCCAAAGGCGCTCGCCCACCACTTCGCTGACGGGAAGCTGGTATTCGAAGGAATAGCCGAAATCGCCGACCAGCATGCCCGTCGCCCATCTGAAGTAGCGAATGGGGGCGGGCTGGTCGAAGCCATAGCGGCTGCGCAGCTCCTCGATTTCGGCCATGTTGGCCGTCTCGCCCATGGCGCGCATTTCCGCCACATAGCTTTCGAAGTAATCGCCCGGTGGCAGTTCGATGATGGTGAAGACCAGCATCGATATCAGGATCAGCGTCGGGATCATGACGAGGATGCGCCCGATAATATATCTGAGCATGTCAGGCGCTCCCGTCGTACCAGAAGGTGTCTGGCATATAGATGCCGAGATAGGCGGTCGGCTCGAAGCCGAAAAGCGCCTTTTCCGGCACGTTCTTCAGCCGGGCTCTGTGAACGATGGGCTGAAGCGCGCCGTTCACCGTGCCGATGGAGAAGACCTGTTGCGTATAGATCGACAGCATTTCCAGCCAGATCTCCTTGCGCTCTTCAAAGGTGACGCTGCGGCGCCATTTTTTGAAGAGATCGAGCAGCTGGATGGCCTCCGGCAGATCCGGCGGTTTGCCTTCGCGCCCGCCGGAGAGATAATGGATGCCCCAGACCGGCCATTGCAGCTGATCGTCGCCGGTGGGTGCGAGACCCGAAGGCAGCATGTCGGCGTTTGGAATGGCATTATCCATGCCGAACCAGACCGACATCATGACCTCGCCGCCCATGGCGCGCTTGCGGAACACGTCGCGTTGCGTCGGGCGGCTGGACAGCGAGATGCCGATCTTACGCCAGTGATCGGTGATCAGCTCCAGCACGTCGGTTTCCAGCGTGCTTTCACCCGCGGTTTCGACGATCACATGTGCCGGACGTCCGTCTGGCAGAAGGCGAATGCCCCGATCGTTGCGCTCCGTCAGGCCCACCTCGTCCAATAGCCTGTTGGCAAGTTCGGGATCGTATTGCGCCCAGGCGGTGGCGAATTCCGGCCGGAAGAGCGGGCTTTCCGGCAGCACGGTATCGGCGCTTTCCTTGGCTAGGCCATAGAAGCAGACCATGTTGATCTCATGCCGGTTGATCGCCACCGAGATGGCACGGCGTACGCGCACGTCACGGAACAGGGTGCGCCAGGTATCGTCAGCACAGTTGAGGTTCGGCAGCAGGCAGACGCGCGATCCCTGGCTGCGCTTCCAGAGATTCACCTTCAGCGGGTAGCGGGCCTCGGCATCCTTCAGGAAGGTGTAGTCGTTGAAATCGAGGTTCATGAACTGCAGGTCGCTGTCACCCGACGCCGTCTTGGCGGCGATGATTTCCGACGATGTGACGTTCAGCAGATAGCGATCGACATAGGGGAGCTGGCGGCCATTCTCATCGACGCGATGGTAGTAGGGATTGCGCTCGAAAATGAACTGTTCGGCGGGCGGCGCGGTAATGACGCGCCAGGCATCGAGCGTCGGCAGATCGGGGTTTTCCGGGCGCAGCTGCCGCGACATCTTGATGTGCAGGCTGCTCCAGTCGTCCACCTTGTTCTTCTTCATCAGCTTGGCGAGCTTTTCCGGCGTCTGATATTTGACGTGGAACTGCTTCATATAGGCAGCAGGCAAGAAGACGCGGGCGGGCGACGCGCCTGCCAGCTTCGCCAGGAAATCCGGGTTCGGCCCTTCCCAGGTATAACGCACCGTCAGCGGGTCGACGGCCTCGACCAGAGGCGGCTTGCCGTAGACAAGCAGTTCGATGGGCGGGCCGCCCTTGTGGATTTCAAGGTTGAGCGCCACGTCTTCCCAGAAATAGCGGAAATCCTCGGCGGTGAAATCGCTGCCATCCGACCACTTGTGGCCCTCGCGCAGTTTCAGCGTGAAGATGCGCTCCTCATCCACGGTGTAGGATTCGAGGATGTCGGGAATGAAGTTCAGCTTCTCGTCGTAACCGACGAGCCGCGCATAGGAGTCGATCGGCATCAGGCGAATGTCGCGCTGGCCGCCGATCAGCATACGGATATTGCCGCCATGCTGGCCGGGCTCGCGGCCCATGGCCTTCAGATTGATCACGCGAGGATTCTTCGGCAGGCGCTGATCGAGTGGCGGCAGTTCGCCCTTGTCGCGCTTTTCCTTGAAGAAATCGGCATCGATATAGGTCGCAGCGGACGCCTTCCAGGGCGCGAAGACGGAGGCGAGCAGGGCAAGGGTGGTGCGGCGCGTGATCAAGACCGTAGCTCCCCAACATCCGCGTTGGCATTGGCAAGCACGAGGTGGCCGCCGCCAAGATCGGCTGTAATCATCTGTCCGTTGTCCTCATCGCGGAACTGCTTGCCCCAGTCGAACTTGCCGGTGGCGCTGATCTTGCCGATGGTCTTGAAATCCAGCGGCCGGTCCAGATCGGGGAAGGGAACGGCAGCGAGCAGCGATTTCGTATAGGGGTGGACGGGATTGCGCATCAGCGTTTCACGAGGCGCGAGCTCGACGATCTTACCCTCGCACATCACCGCCACGCGGTCTGCCATGTAATCGACGACGGCGAGATTGTGCGAGATGAAGAGGTAGGTCAGCCCCAAATCCTTCTGCAAATCCTTCAAGAGATTGAGGATCTGCGCCTGCACCGACACGTCAAGCGCCGATACCGGCTCGTCGCAGATCAGCAGTTCCGGGCCGAGCATCAGCGCACGCGCAATGCCGATACGCTGGCGCTGGCCGCCGGAGAAGCTGTGCGGATAGCGGTTCAGCGCATTGTCGCCCAAGCCAATGGCGCGCAGCAGGTTCTTGACGCGCTCCTGCCGGTATTTGGAGTCACCGCGCCCGTGGATTTCCAGTGGTTCGCTGAGAATGTTGCCGACCGTCATGCGCGGGGAAAGCGAAGACACGGGGTCCTGGAACACCATCTGGATGCGGGTGCGAAGCTCACGCAGATCGCCGTCTACGGCGTTCATTACGTCGATATCGCCGCTCTTGCTGTGGAAAGCGATCTCGCCTTCCTCCGGCCTGACGGCGCGCATCAAAATCTTGCTGACGGTCGTCTTGCCGCTGCCGCTTTCGCCCACAAGTCCGAGGCATTCACCGCGCATGATATCGAAGCTCACGCCATCAACCGCCTTGGTGGTAGTAGCATTGCCAGAGGTAAACCAGCTCGATTTGCGGGTCGTATAGGTCTTGGAAATATTTTTGACGCTGAGGAGCACGCCCGGCGCCTTGTCGACATTCGCCGTCTTCTTGCCGATCAGGCTTTCCTTGTCGATGGTCACGTCACGCAGTGCCTTCAGCCGTTCGCCGGGCTTCATGTCGAAATGCGGCACGGCTGCCATCAGACCCTTGAGATAGGGGTGCGAGGGCGCGCGGAAGATGTCGTCCACCGTGCCCGCTTCCATGATCTCGCCCTGGTAGATGACGGCAACCTCATCGGCGATATTGGCGACGACGCCGAGATCGTGGGTGATGAGCAGCATGCTCATGTTGAGACGGCTCTGGAGGTCGCGCAAAAGCTTGAGGATCTGCGCCTGGATCGTCACGTCGAGTGCCGTCGTCGGCTCGTCGGCGATCAAGAGCGCCGGACGACAGATCAGCGCCATGGCGATCATGGCGCGCTGGCGCATGCCGCCGGACAGCTCGAAGGGGTACATCTGACAGATCTTGGCCGGATTGGAAAAGCCGACGAGATCGAGCGTCTCTTCCATCTTTTCCTGCCGCTCCTTCGGTGTCAGCACCGAATGGATGCGCAGCGCCTCGTCGATCTGGTTGCCGACAGTGTGGAGCGGCGAAAACGAGGTCATCGGTTCCTGAAAGATCAGGCCGATACGGTTACCGCGAATGGCGCGCATGGGCTTGCCGTCCTGCTCCAATCGCAGGAGGTCGATGGGGCGTTGGTCTGCTTTCAGCGGATCGGAGAAAAGAACGCGACCGCTGACCTGAGCAGTGCGTGGCTGGATCCCCATAATGGTCTGGCCGATAACCGATTTGCCGGAGCCGGATTCGCCGACGAGTGCGGTGACCTTTCCTGGCAGGATGCGGAGGCTTGCGCCCCGGACCGCTTCGATCTTTCCGCCCATAATGGAAAAAGAGACCTGCAGATTTTCAATGCGAAGCAAATCTGCGCCTGCACTCATGCCAAAGGATCCCCTGCCGTCTTGTTGGTTGCCTGTGGCATTATCACGCGGCCGTTGATATTCACGTTATCGTACACTCCAGGCTCTGTCCATGCTCTTGAAACCATGAAAATTTCCGGCTTTCTGCCTCATCTTGGGCTTGCAGGAAAACCTCTATTCCGAAGATATGTCGGGGTTATTAAAGCTGCGGAGCGACCATGCCAGACAAAGCCACTTTCGATGCAACGCTTGCAGACATCCGCCGGTTGCTGGCAGAAAAAGATTTCGCTGCGGCAGAGGATCGCCTTGCCGTCCTCTCCCTGGCGGGCAACCAGCATTTGATGGGTGAGACAACCGCGCTCGGCCTGCCGCGTCGCCTGCATTCGGCCTATCTGCGGCTTGCCAAGGCAAAGGGCGATGCCATCGCCAAAGCCGGCTATCAATATCTCCTCGTGCCGCCACCGGAGACGTTTGCGCCCTATGGCCGCTTTTCTGCGGATGAAAGACGAGCGATTGCGCAGAAGAACCGCGAAGCGGTGCCGAAGCTGCTCCACCAGATCTGGATCGGTACGAAAGATGTGCCGCCCTCAACCGCTGCCTGGCGCAAACATGCCGAGGCCAACGGCTATGCCTATCGTCTGTGGCGGGAGGCCGACCTTGAGGCGGAGGGCATCGATGCCGATCCGATCTTCCGGCGGATGTTGGAGGATGGGGATTATCCCGGTGCCGTGGATGTGGCGCGCTACTTCATCCTGTCGCGCGTGGGCGGCATCTATCTCGATTGCGATTTCTATCCGGCGCGCGAGGATATGAGCTTCGGCGATATCCTTCCCATGGTGGGCCTCACCGCCTTTGCCGAGGAGACGCCCCGGCTGACGGGACAGGGAAGCGTGCTGCTCGCCAATTCCTTCGTCGCCACGCCGCCCGGCCATCCCGTGTTCGAGCGCATTTTGCAGGCTCTGCCGGAGATTGCCGAGCGTCTGCCGCGCGCACCCGCATGGTGGGGCACGGGCCCGCTGATCTTTACCGTGGTGGCGCGCGCGGGATCGGTGACGCTGGCGGGTGCCGATTTCGTCTCTGCGATCCTGGCAGACCGGGCGGGGTTCAGTGCGGTGGAACAGGCGCGGGCCGAAGCCCAGGAAAAGGGCGATGGGCTGCTGATCGCCTGGAAATCATGGTAAAGGCCGGGGCATCTCTGTCGTTGCGGTCTCACGGTTGGCA
Source organism: Agrobacterium sp. SORGH_AS 787 (assembly GCF_030819035.1). Lineage (NCBI taxonomy): Bacteria > Pseudomonadati > Pseudomonadota > Alphaproteobacteria > Hyphomicrobiales > Rhizobiaceae > Agrobacterium > Agrobacterium sp. SORGH_AS 787. The sequence continues at coordinate 659,958 of NZ_JAUTBG010000002.1, read as the reverse complement.
GCTGCCTTCGCGGCGGCTGCCATCTGCTCTTTGCGCTTCTCGTCTTCCGCGCGTTTCAGCTTGTCCTGATCGTGGTGCCATTTGATCGAATAATACATGCCGATGCCGACGACGAGCAGCTTCAGCGGTAACATCACGATCGGAAAATACTCGAACCATTCCATTTTCGTCACACTTTCCAAACAGAGCCCTACAGCATCGGCCCGAAAATCGGATTCGATTTTCGGAAAGCACGAGGCGTAGACTCAAAAAGTAAAGCGTCCTTTGTGCGCCCATAGGGCGCACGGCGCTTTAGTGGCTTCTCGCCCGTGTGCTTAGGCCTGAGTGGAAAGACTTGATATTCGACATATTGTCGCGCCGGATCACGCCTTCAAACCGCCTCTTCAATCAGCGATCCGGTACGGCGCCAGCGGCACCCCGGATGACTGGCGGTGAGGGAAAACAGCCGATCGAGAAAAGCCCATGCGCTCTCGTCATGGTCGAGGTGATGGGTGAGGATGCCGGTGGTTCTTACCCCTTGCTCGGCCACCACCATGCGCTCTGCGGTCTCGGCAAAGAGCAGATCGTGATCCTTGCCGCCTCTCGTTCCCCGCCAGTCGATGATATCGACATGGGTGTTCAAGAGAGGAAGAGGCGCGGTCTTTTCCGGCCCATAGACCGACAGCGCCCGATAGCCGAGCGCAGGTAGGCCTTCGACGATTTCCGCATCGATCCGGTTCCATGGTGGCACGAGCATCGGTACGAAGCGGTTCGGATGGAGGTTCTTCAGCTTTTCAAAGCCTGCCTGCAATTCGCCAAGCACGACGTCCTTGCGGCGATGGAGCCCCAGCTCGCGCTTCTTTTCTTCCGGCCCGGCATGGTTTCGATGCGCCCAACCATGCACTGCGACATCGATTTTTTCCGCGCTTTCGAGCTTCTTCGCTAAGGTCTCACCGGTGGGCTCGGGAATGACGGCGAGAGTCATCGGCACGGCGTAGCGGTCGGAGAGTGCCAGCAGATGATCGAGCGCTGGCGTCGGCTCTGTCGCGTCGTCGTCGCGCAGCCAGAACTCTGCGGCAACGCTGCGGCTGGCGAAACTGTCGAGCGTGTCGAGAAGTTTCTTTTCCGTCATGGTGCGCTCCCTCTGGCATCTTGCAGAATCCGGTCGAGCGTCGATGCTGCCTTGTGCAGCGAGCGCTCCTCGATGACGAATGCTCTGGCATTGTCTGCCATGGCCTGTCTCTTTTCCCGATCGGTCAGCAGGTCCGGTATCGCATCCGCATAGCTTTGCGTGTCCCCCGGCTCGGTCAGAATTCCGGTTTTTCCATCGATCACCACTTCCGGCACGCCTGCGATGTGCTCGGCGATCACCGGCAGGCCAGCGGCTTGCGCCTCCAGATAGGCAAGCCCATAGGCTTCGCCGTGGCCGGGCCAGAGATAGAGCGAGGCGCGGAAGAGAATCTCGGCGATCTGCTGCGGGGTCTTCTCCCCGTGCCAGACAAGGCGATGCTGTTCGACGTCTTGGAAGAGTTGCTGCACTCCCTCGCGCTCCGGTCCGTCGCCGATGATATCCAGCCTCCAGTCGAGATTAGGGAGGCGTGTCAACGCCGCCGCCAAGGCCTCGTAGCTGCTGAGCTTGTCACCAGCGCGCATCATCGCCACGGTCGCCATTCGCCCGGCCTGCGGGGCCGGGGTCTGCGCGTTGAACAGAGACGTGTCGAGGAAGGGCGGCAGCATCTGCGTGCGCATGGCTGGATTGGCCTTGAGGAGGCCGTCGCGGTCGCGGTGGGTGAAACAGATGTTGACCGCGGCAAGGCTCAGATCCTCCAGCAGCTTCGCCTGAACCTCGGCCCAACCGGTGGCATTGCGCTTGGGGGAATAGGAGGCCTCTGCGGTCACATAGGGGATTGCGAATGACCGGCTAAGCTCCGGTCCCAGACAATCGAGCGCCTTATAATAGGGATGATAGCAGAACCAGAGGTCCGGCGCTCCATTGCTTTCCCAGAGTATCGATATGCGCTGCCGTTCCTGCTCCGCGTCCCGCGCCAGCATATCGGCCTCCTCGCCATCCGGCTGACGCAGGAAGGATCGCAGTTCCGAGACCACCTCGACCTCGTGACCGGCAAGCCGCATGGCCTGCATCAACAGCCGTGCCATCAGCCTGTCGCCGGAGGGCACCGGGTGGTTCGGAGACTTCATCGGGCAGTAGAACGCGATCTTCATGGCTGCCAGTCATGCGTTTTCGGTCGCGTCCTCGTCAACCGGAAATTAGCAAGGCGCAGCCTTGACACCATGGGTCTTCTCGCCCAACTGAAAGGCATGTTTTCCTCGCGCGCAGGACGCAAAACGCTTTGACTTCTTCTCCAAATGCACAGCGACTTCTCGACCTCATTCACTCGAAAGAGGCGCGGGCAGGTGTCATCGGCCTTGGTTATGTGGGCTTGCCGCTTGCCATGACGATCGCCACCTCCGGCTTCAAGGTCACCGGTTTCGATATCGATCCGGGCAAGATCAAGGCCGTCGAAGCGCGCAAGAGCTATATCGAGGCGGTGCCGGATGATATTTTGGCCGGGACCTGCGCCGACGGCACTTTCCAAGCGACGAGCGATTTTTCCAAGCTCGGCGAGTGTGATGTGATCGCCATTTGCGTTCCGACCCCGCTCACCAAATATCGCGATCCCGACCTTTCCTATGTGGAGAACACCTGTCGAGAGATTGCCGAAACGCTTCGCCCCGGCCAGCTCGTGGTGCTGGAATCGACCACCTATCCCGGCACGACCGATGGCATCGTCAAGACCATCCTGGAAAAGACCGGGCTGAAATCGACCGAAGATTTCTTCCTGGGATTTTCGCCGGAGCGCGAAGACCCCGGCAACCGCGACTTCCACACCTCCACCATTCCGAAGGTGGTCGCTGGCGACGGGCCGGATGCGGCGGAACTGATGACGGCCTTCTACGGCGCCGTGGTCAAGACTGTCATTCCTGTTTCCACCACCGCAACGGCTGAAGCGGTGAAGATTACCGAAAACGTCTTCCGTGCCGTCAACATCGCGCTCGTCAATGAGTTGAAGGTCGTCTATGAGGCCATGGGCATCGATATCTGGGAGGTGGTGGATGCGGCAAAGACCAAGCCTTTCGGCTACATGCCCTTCTATCCCGGCCCCGGCCTTGGCGGCCACTGCATTCCGATCGACCCCTTCTACCTGACCTGGAAGTCCAAGGAATACGAACTCCCGACGCGCTTCATCGAGCTTGCCGGCCAGATCAACACCGCCATGCCGCGCCATGTCGTCGGGCGGTTGGCGGAAGCGCTGGACGTCCATCAGGGCAAGGCGCTCAGCCGTTCCAAGGTGCTGGTGCTGGGGCTCGCCTATAAGAAGAACGTGCCGGACATTCGCGAAAGCCCGTCTCTGAAGCTGATCGAGCTGATCCTTGAGCGCGGCGGCGATGTCGCCTTCCATGACCCTTACGTGGCGGAAATCCCAAAGACGCGCGAATATAGCGAGTTGATGGGCATGAAATCCGCCGTCTGGACCAAGGACAGCATTGCCGGTTTCGATGCGGTGCTGGTCGCGACCGACCATGACAATATCGATTACCAGCAACTGGCCGACTGGTCGCCGCTGATTATCGACACGCGCAACGCCTTTGCCCGTCGCGGCATCAGCGCAAGTCACATCCTCAAGGCCTGATCGGAAATCTTTTGACATGAGCAGACTGGACAGCTTCATCCGCCGCCTCAGCGCCCAGCGCGATATCTTGAACCATGTGCAGGGCGATCTCGATCTGCCTGCCGAAGGCCCGATCATGGAAATCGGCCTTGGCAATGGGCGCACCTTCAACCATTTGCGCGAGCTGTTCCCGGATCGTCGTATCGTCGCCTTCGACCGCGCCATGGGAGCGCATGCCTCCTCCGTACCGGAGGAGGGCAATCTGGTTCTCGGTGAAATCGCCCAGACGGCGAAGGACTGGGTCGGGATCGGTGCGGCCCTCGTCCATGCCGATATCGGCACCGGCTATGACGAGAAGGATGCGGTGACGCTGACATGGCTGCCGCAGATCGTTTCGGGCATGCTCGCCAAGGGCGGCATTGCCATCAGCGGCCTGCCGCTGAAGGAAGCAAGCCTCGATCCGCTGCCGGTGCCTGACACAGTGCCGACGGATCGGTATTTCCTCTACCGCAAGGTCTAACGCTTTTACGAAAGCAGCTTTCGGCTTTCTTCTTCGGATATCAGGAAGACCTTCATTTCCGAGCTGCGCCCGCGAATGGGAATGGTGCGGCTTGGCAGCGCGTCGCGCTTGTGCCCGGACTGCACCATGACCGGTTCGGAGACAACGATGGAGGTGTCGAATTCCTTTGCGGCCGTCTCCAGGCGGCTCGCGACGTTGACCGTATCGCCAATGGCCGTCAGCGTTTTTGCCGCGCCGTAACCCATGATGCCGACAATCGACGGGCCTGCGTGAATGCCGATGGCGATGCGCAGGCGCACGGCGAACTGCTGTTCCAGTTCCTTATTCAGCTTCTCGACATTGCGCAGGATCAGACAGGCGGCCTTCAGCGCATCGGCAGACGCGGTTTCCTGGTTGCCGTCCAGGCCGAACAGCGCCATCGCGCCATCGCCGATAAATTTATCGATGCGACCACCTGCCTGTTCCACCGACTGCCCGACAATGGTGAAATAGCGGTTCAGCAGAAACACCATGTCATAGGGGAGGCGGGTTTCGGAGAGTGCCGTGAAGTTTCTCAGGTCGCAAAACAGAACCGCAATCTCTTCCTCGCGACCGGGTCGGATGGGCTCGTCGCTGGCCGGACTATCGTCCTGCTGCCGGGTGGAAAGAAGCAATGCCACCTTGACCCGACCGGTGGGGCGCAGTTGGCAGCCGAGCCTGACATCGGAATCCGCGTGAATACGCTGCAAGGTGGAGCGTTCCAGGTCACTCGGCTCCGGCAGAAGCGCGTCCGTCTCCAGTATCTTCACCCGACAGGTGGAACAGCGGCCCTTGCCGCCGCAAGCGGAGAAATGGGAAATGCCTTCAAGCCGGCTCGCTTCCAGAATGCTGAAGCCCGCCGGCGCCCTGATCGCATGGCCATCTTCATAGAGAACTTCGAAGCCATTCGATCTCTGTCGCCAGCCTCTGATCGCGCGGGCGGCGAAAGTCAGGATCACGGCGGCGCCAAAGGCGAGGCGAAAACCAAAGGTGATGTGTTGGATCGTCGCCTGGCGCTCGGGCGACCAGCGCCGCTGGGGCGGCGGCGGCGGATCCGAGGGCGAGCCCATCCCCGCTTCCGAATGGGGATGATCGGCCGGGATATCCAGTTCCATCTGCCGCCCGGCATCGCTGAAACCGAGCAACGCCATGATCGGCAGGAGAACTGCGAACATCAGCAGGTAGGGCGCCACTTGCCGGTACCAGCTTCGATAACGCAGCCAGAAATAGACCCCAAAACAGCCATGCGCCCAGATCAGCACAAGGGCGATGCTCTGGCGTAAGCCCAGATAGGGCGCGGTGATCCAGAATCTGCGAATGATGATGTCGTAGCCCTCATCGATACCGTAAAGCATGCGTGAGAAACGGATGCCCGCAGCATGGTCGATGATGAGGAAGGGAATAGCCAAGCCCAGCAAGATCTGCATCGCTTCGCGCCATGGCATCTGCAGCGATCGCAGAAGATAGATGGAGCGCAACACGAGAAGGATATGGACCAGCACGGATCCGTAAAGGATGGTGCTGCTGACCGGGTTCAGCCAGATGATGCTGAACCATATTCTTGCATATTCGGCGGTCTCGATGGAAATCAGCGTCAGCGCGTGATTGAAAAGGTGACAGGCGACGAAGGCCAGCATAACAAGACCGGAGAGCAATCGCGCCCGCCGCAAAGATGTGTCCGTCACAAGCTGCGCCAATCCTGACCTCAAATTTCTTTCACCAGAGTGCCGTGCGTCATTTCTGGACGCACAAAGGACGCTCTATCTTGTTTGAACCTGCGCATCGTGCTTTCCGAAAATCGGTTCCGAATTTTCGGGCCGATGCTGTAGAAAAGATATTCAAATAATCGTCGTGTGGGGCATCCGCTGCTGGTCGGCAAAGACACGAGGGTGGTCAACACCTGCGGCTACACCGGCTGTGGTCTCATTCTCGAGACGAATCCACGGCCTCACGAAAATAATGTTTTTTGGTCTTATTCGAGGCGGACGCCGGTCTGAAGCCTGGTCCAGGCAAAAGGGTGCAGCGGTTTTGCGATAGCGGCATGCGACAAAACAACAACCTAAAGCTCGATGGTCTGTCCGTCATAGGCTGCGAAGGCACCGGCAAATTCCTTTTTCGCATCCTCATCGATCTGGTCGAGTTCGTCATCCGTCCGGAAGGGCGCGTGGTGAATGAAACCCACCGATTTTGCGTTGGCATGCTTGGCAAGCTTGATCCCCTGCTGCCAGGAGGAATGGCCGTACCCTCTGTAAAGCTCCATTTCCGCATCGGTGAAGCTCGCGTCATAGAGAAACAAATCGACATCGTCGATGAGCTTCAGCACCGCCTTGTCCAGCTTGCCCGGCTCATGCTCGGTATCGGTGATGATGGCGAGGCTCTTGCCCTGCCAGTCGATCCGGTAGCCGATGGCGTTGCCCGGATGGGTCAGCATGCCAGTGCGGATCGACAGATCCGGATGCACCGACAGTGTGTCTTCGGCAGCAAAATCGCGGGTATCGATATGGGCGCAGCAAATATCGAGCGGTGCCGGGAACCAGGGCGGGCTCATGAACTCGCGCAGCATGTCGCGGGTGGTTTTCTGGCCTGCCAGATGGCCGGACCAGATGCGCACGTCGTTCTCGCGCTTGAAGAAGGGCTTGAAATAGGGAAAGCCGACAATGTGGTCGTAGTGGCAATGGGAGAAGAACATGTCCACGTTGCCCGCACCTTCGGCCCTCAGCGCCAGACCGGCGGGATGAAGACCCGAGCCTGCGTCAAAGAGCAGAATATGATCGCCGCATCGAACCTCGATGCAGATCGTGTTGCCGCCATATTTGTGGAATTTTTCTCCCGATACAGGAAGCGTCCCTCGCGCTCCCCAGATCTTGACCCGGAATTCCTGTCTATTGCACCGACGGTCACCGTCGGAATTCAACGCCATCATACACCCCAACCTGCCACGGCGACCCGTCTCAACGCTTCCTCCGTAGGGTCCCGTTCTCTCTTCGCCAACACATGGCGCGTGCTTAATTCATGCAGCATCTCAGTTTTACGACTGCAGCACCACTTTTATTTTTTCCTGAAAGCGCCGCAGGATGGAAGATTATATTATCAAACACTTGAATGCGCGCGCGCCTTGCTCAGTTCCGTCGTCGTCTGGGTCAAACGCTCAGCGAGAACGCGCATGACCTTGATGGTGATCTCGGGAAAGTCCGACATCAGCTTGAAGAACTGTTCCTTGCCGATGCGCAGTGCCTCCACCGGCGTCGAGGCTTTGACGGTTGCGGTTCGCACGCTGTCGCAGAGAATGGCGATTTCGCCGACGATGGCGTTGCCGCTCATTTCTGTCAGCTTGATCTGGCCCGACGGGGAGTCGATCAGGACATCGACCTTGCCGGTCAGAAGTACATAGGCACTATCGCCAAGATCGCCCTGCCGGAATAGCTCGTCTCCTGCAAGATAGGAAACGCGGTCCGAAGCAAAAGCAAGTAGCTTGAGTTTCGAAGGCTCCATCTCGCTAAAGAAGGGAACGCGCTTCAGCATCTGAATTTCATCTTTGAAAAGCATTGCCTTGTCCTGGTTCGTGTTCCTGTCGGGTGCCTGCGCCATGTCAGGCCGCGATCATTTCCTTGAATGTACCGTTTTCTTGCATAAGAGTCTCGTATGATCCGTCTGCGACAATTGTACCGTGGTTAACGACGATAACCCTATCGAACATCTTCGAAAGCGACGGGTTCGACAAGACCCATAGAATTGCTGGATTTGCGCCATCTCGCCTCAGGAAGGCGATGACTTTGTCAACGATTTCCTGCTGCATGCGATGGTCGAGACCCGGTAGCGGACGGTTGAGCACGTAGTAATCCGAGCGTCGCATCAAGGCGCGCGCGAGATTGAGCTTCTGGCGCTGCAGCGGGCCAAGCCGCTTGCCGCCGGCACCGAGGTTGAATTCCAGCCCCACGGCGAGAACGCGCTCATAGACACCCTGCTTGCGCATGGCGTCGGCGACGATCCGGGTGATGCGGCGCGAGGCGTCGGTGTAACGATGGCTCACCTTGCCGAACAGGATGTTGTCGAGCAGGCTTGTCGACGTGGCATATTGATCCGGATCGTAAGGCTCGATCACGTCCCGAAGATCCTCCGGCAGGTTCTCGTGGAACATGTGGCGCACTTCGACGATCCGGTTCATCACTTCGGGCGTCAACAGGCCGAAACGCTGTCTTGGTTCGACATAGAAGAAGCTGAGGCGGATCATCGCGCGGCGGTCGGCCTCGCTTGCATCGTCGTAATGCTTGCCCTGGAGGCGCTGCAAAATCTGCTGATAGTTTGGAATGTCGTCCGCCGTCATGAAGGTCAGCTGCTGGTAAAGCGGATGATCCGGCGGCAGATCGCTGAAGATTTCGACGATGTTTTCGGCAATCGTATAGCCCATGTCGAAGAGCGTATGGGAAAGGCCCGTTCCGCGCATCAAGGACAGGAAGTATTTGCTTTCGATGATCTTGTTGCTGCCCGTCTGGGCGTCGCGCATCGTGCCGAACAGGATGTTTTCCCCGACTGTCGCTTCGGTGTTGTAGCTGTCGGGCTCAAAGGGAACGATGAGACCGGAGAGGTTCTCGCGCTCCAATTCGCTGCGCAGCGCCCGGCGCAATTCGACAATGCGGGCTGCCAGATGCAGGTCGCTCATCGGGTCGATCGAGGAGCGGAGCGCAAATTCAAGAACGTCTTGCGAAAGCTGCACCGTATCCAAAACCGCAAGCATAGACTTGAGGAAGTATTCCGGATCCTCGCGGCCTGCGGGGCTGGACTGGTAATCGATCCAATCACCGTTCAGATCCATGTCCGGATTCTCAGCGAGCTTGGCCTCGCGAATTTCCCATTTGCGGTGCTCGAGCTCGCTTCCCTCATATTGCTTGGGTTTGAGCGGCGCATGCTTCAGCCCGTAGAGAAGGTTGTCCTTCAGGCTCGCATGGAAGAAGTAGGTATCGGCCGAGACATAGGAAATGCGCCGCCCGGTGACGGATTCGGGCAGTTCATGGAAATCGGTGTCGCCGATGGAAATCTTGCCCGATGTCGGCCACAGCGTGCGTCCCAAGGCATCCGCCAGCGCCTCGCCACCGGCGCTGCCGACGACCGCGATGGTCTCGCCGGGATTGATGGTGAGCGTTGCCTGATCGAGCAGCCGCGTGCCGCTATCGTCATCGAGCGAAAGCGCCGAAATGACGATCGGGCCGGTGATTGCGGCCGCTGCCGCCGGCGCCAGTTCCTGGATCTTCGGGTCGATCATGCTTGGAGAATCGAACTGTTCGAAGACCTGTTCGTACTTCACCTGCACGTCCTGACGCGCCTGATCCCAGTCGATCAGCTCCTTCAGCGGGCCGGGCAGTTCCTTATAGGCGTTGATGACGGCGACCAACTGACCGACGTCGAGACTGCCGCGCAAGGTCAGATAACCGCCGACCGCATAGAAGAAGAAGGGCGTCAGCTGCGCCAGGAAGTTGTTGATGAACTTGACCAGGAACTTCCATTGATAAAGGTCGTAGCGGATCTTGAAGATCTGGCCGAGGCGCTGGCCGGCATCGGCTCTTTCATAGTTCGAGGTATCATAGGCGTGGATGGTGCCGATGCCGTCGACCATTTCGCCGATGCGACCGGCAAGCTCGCGCGCGGTCAGCTGTCTTTGGCGTCCAAGTTCGATCAGGCGGCGGCGCATTTTCGGGATGATGCCGACCTGAATGGCGGCCATGAAGGCGGCGATCATGCCGAGCCAGAAATTCTGCACCAGAATGAAGAACAGCGCCGAAAGCGCCTGGCCACCAAGCAGCGCCGGTTGCACGAAGGCATCACCGGTGAAGCCGCCGAGCGGCTCCACCTCGTCCTTGATCATGCTGGAGATTTCCGCGCCCTTGACGCGCTTGAAATGCGTGGGCGGAAAGCGCAGCACCCGGTCGATCAGCTGGAAGCGGATACGGCGAAGCAGCCGCTCGCCAAGGCGGCCCTTATAGGTGTTGATGTAGTATTTGAAGAGACCGTTGATGATGACGAGCGCCAGGAAGGTGAGGCTGAGCCCCATCAGCGTCGCCATGCGGTTCAGCTCGATGCCCGGGAAAAGTGTGATCGTGCCGTAATAGGGTATATCCAGCGTCAGATGCATGAACAGCTGGGTGGCATTGGCACCTTCAAATCCATCGCCCTGGATCGGGCCGTTGACGATCTGCTTGGGCAGATCGAAGGCCAGAAAGTACGGGATCATCGACAAGGCAACGATCAGCAGAATGAAAAGCTGCTGCTTCTTGGTGTGCGTCCAGATGTAACGCGTCAGACTTTTTTCCATCGAGGACTTCTATGCCGTGCCGGATAAAGTGGAAGGTAATGGATGTTGATGCGCGCGTCAAAGCGGCTCCGGAGGGGGAAGGGGGCGCTGAAACGGGTATGGGATATGGTGGTTCACCTATTGGTGAAACAAGCCGCTTCCCTACAATATTGCGCAGGGAATCGAAACTTTTTTTTGAGAGCGCTTCCTTGTCCAATGGGGGAGGTTCTGTCGGGCATCTTTCCGCCAGGCTCAATGGCGATCGGCTCGACCGTACCTTCGGGGTATGCCCTTCGCCAATCGCCTTTGCCCTGACGAAAACCTGCTCCGCCAGAACCTACCCATTGAATAAGGAAGCGCTCTAAAACCGAAAATGCTGACGTGAGCCGAGCGACCGGATCTCGCCATGGGGCTCGGCAGGGACATTCTCCTCAGCGATCAGTGCGATGGTCTTGGCCTCGCCGGGGGCCAGATGGAACCAGTCATCGGCTGGGCGGAAGCCATCGGCGCGGATACTGACCGACTGGGCCAGCCGGTCCGTCGTCAGCGTCAGGAACCATTGCCCGTTTTCTTGCTCTGTCGTTGCCGTCAGGTTGGCGGCATGCAGTGCAGCTGCGCGGCCGCGTGGGAAATGGAAGGCTTCTGCAATCAGCTCTCCCGTCACGGCGTCCTTTAGTCTGGCGACGTTCACATCATGCGCCGGTGGACCGAAGCGATAGGCGTAAGTCGTGTCGAAGAAAGCGCCGAAACAATCGGTGGCGGCAAGGCTTGCCTTGGAGCGCGGTGCAAGATCGAGCTGCTTCTGGCCGCGGACGACGGGTTGCAGCCCATCGCGCAGACAGGCGATCTCGACGGTGAGGTTTCGGCTTTCGGCCGTCTCGTTGACGACGTGGATGGCAAGGCCGTTGGTGCCTTCATCGGTCAGGATCAATTGCACCGGGCGAAAGGCGCGCTTCAGCCCGTACCAGGCCGACTTCGGTTCGCCAGTCGAATCGATCACGCCCCAGCCAGCACCCGGCACGAGGTCCTGAAGGGTCAGTACCATGGCACCCTGGCAGGAGGAGCCGTTGCGCCGCCATTCGCCATAGGTCGCTTCCATCACCTCGGCAACCGCCGCTCGCGAGAGGTCGAGATAGCGCTCGCCATCCTCGCGCCGCGTCCGCGACGGGTCGAGGTCATAGAGGAGGTTCAGATAATGGTCGCGCACATCCTCGAAATCCCAGGAGGTACCGCGATCGCGCGGTACGCGGGATTTCCACACCGGATGATGAACGGCGGCAACGGGCAGGTGCCGATCAAGCGTCTTCTGTTGTGGCACATTGGCGAAGGCGAGGCACTCGCCCGCAAAGCGCACATCGGCGCGCCGCGCATCGTCCAGCGGTCGGCAATAGGCGCCCACACCGTAATAGTGACCGACCTTCTCATCGGTGAAGAAAGGCTGCGCGCCGCCAAAGGGCGAGTTCGGCACATAGGCGATATCGGAGCGACGGGCTTTGATGAAGCGAGGCAACATCTCCTCGGTGAGCGGTCCTTTCCAGAAGGATTCGCTGAGACCCAGCATCGCGCCTTGCTGGTACATTTCACTGCCGCCGCAGATCACGGCAAGAGAAGGCGAGAGAGCGGTATTGGCCAGGAGGTCTGCCGTTTCCTTTTCGATATGGGCGACAAAGCTTTCATCCTTTGCCGGATAATCGAAATTGGCGAGCATCATGTCCTGCCAGACCATCAGGCCGAGTTGATCGCAGAGGCTGAAGAAATCTCCGGTCTCATAGGCCATGGTGCCGCCAATGCGGATCATGTTCATGCCCGCCTCTGCGGCAAGCCGCAGCCACGGCTCGTAATCCTCTTTCGCGCCGGGAAGACGGACGATATCGGCGTTGGACCAGACGGCACCCCGGCAGAAGATCGGCACGCCGTTGATCGTCAGGCCAAAGCCTTTGCCATCTGCGCCATGGTCTATCTCGATGCGGCGGAAGCCGGTTTTGCCAAGCCTGTGCGTCTTGCCGTCGACGCGAAGATAAACCTCGTGCAGCGTGGGCGTGCCATGGGTGGCGGGCCACCAGGGCTCTATGGCCGGAAGGCGTAGTTCGCCGGAGAAGGTTCCGTCGGAGACCGGCGCAAGCTTTTGCCAGCGAGCGCCGCAGCCGATTTCGAGGGTAGACGACGCAGCCGCTTCGACAGTCACGCGAATGATGCCGGTGCCGTCTTCCGTCAACTCGTTAGTGAAGGCAGTGAGGTCGAAATCCGCGTTGCCATCGCGCACCAGCCGGATCGACCGCCATGGCCCTGCTGCGTGGATCTCCGGGCACCAGCCCGGCATATAACCGAGCGCCGTCGTGCGGACCAGCCGAAGGCCTTGCGTCGACATCATTTGCGGACGCCAGCGGGCGCGGGGACCGGTCTTTTCCAGATGCGGTTTGAGCGCACGAAAGCAGATCGCCAACTCGTCCGTGCCGGAAAGCGTGACGGCAACCTCCAGCGCTTCGAACATGCTTGTCGAGTGCGCGATAAGCTCGTCGTTCAGATAGAGATCGGCGATGGTGGCAAGCCCATCGAAATGCAGCGTCGCCGTCTGCGGTTTTTCGGTTTCAAGCCGCAGCCGATACCAGGCGTCGAGATGGTTGAGGGGCTTCGGATCGAAGCGGTCGAACCGGCCAGCCTTCTCCAGAGCTTCGGCCACCGTGCCGGGAACGGGTGCATCGAAGCGTTCCGCATCAGCCGGAATGCCGGATGGGCGCTCGCAGGCGCCGGCTTGCGTCAATGTCAGCGTCCAACCCTCCCTCAGCCACTGACCGGGGAGGGCGTCATTTCGAAGGCTCGCGCTCACGCGGCCTCGCTGGCGTCGTCGAGATGGGCGGAAAGCTTCGTCATCAGCGCGTCCCAGGCGTCAGCCGCGGGATCGAGCGCAGTCGCAAGCGGCTCGAATTTACGCCGCGCCACGGCGCGAGCCAGCTGGAACTGCACCGTCTTTGCCACTTCGGCGATCTTCAGCGCCTCTGCCGCTGCGTCATCGAAAGCCTGTGGTCCCGCGAGCCATTGCAGGTGGCTGGCCGCAAGCTCGAAATTGGCGCCGAGCTGGCGCAGCGTGTTGAAGGCGTATTTGTGAAAGAAGCCGAAGGGGCGGTTGGCAACCTTTTCGACCTGTGCCGGAAAAACCTGCGAGAAGGCCCGGATGGGATTGTCCGCCGGTCGTCTGGAAAAATGCTGCACCAGCAGGCGCTCTGCAACTGCGCAGCGGCGCTCTTCGGGGACCGGCTTTTCCGGGAATTTGGCGAACTCCGCATAGGGCAGGAAGGGCGGTTCGCCTTCTTTCAAGTGGTGCTGGAACACGCCCGCATAGTCCTCGCCTTCCAGCGCGAAGTAGCCGGCATTGTGGAAATAATCGAGCTTGAGATTGGCGCGGTCGATGCGGTTGATGGCAATCGTCGTCTTGCCATGATCGTTGCGGTAGCCGACCCCATGCGTGTCCGGCAGGTAGAAGCTGTCCACCTCGATCAGGGAAATCCGGGCACGATTCAGCTGCGTTTCGATATGGGTTTCGACATTGTCGAAGATCGCAAGCTCTGTCGAGCGGATGCCGTAGAGCGCCTCGAGATCCTCGAGCGGCATCTTGAAGAAGGTAAAGTGGTCGCCTTCAAAGTCCTGCGTCAGGGTAAATCCGAACATGGCTTCCGGCGGGAGGCCGCAGGCAGCCACAAGTTCGATCCACAAATCGACAAAGCAATTGGTTTCCGGCCACATCCTGTCGGATGCGTGGAGCAGGTGAGGGACATGGCTCTCAGGGCTCAAGGCCGGAAAAATTGCCGTCATGCGTACCTCTTAGGCCTCAGTTCCATAGCGTATCGCGAACCGACTGCGGCCATTGATCGACATCAAGACCATGCTTGGCAAGGAGTGCAAGCGCCAGACGTTCCAGGCCGAAGCCGACGCAGGCGGTGTGGGCCACGGAACCGTCCGCGAGATTGAGACCCCATTTCGCACCGAAAGCGTCCTGGTGGTAGTTGAAGCTCATGCAGGCGGTCAGGTTGGTGGACGAGGTAACGGGGATCAGCAGCTCGAACTTCAGGTTCTGGTCGCGCTGATTGTTGGCCAGCATCCGGCCCGCACGGCCGAAGAAGGGATCGTTGGCGATATCGAGTTTCACGTCGAGGCCGATGCCTTCCATCATTGCCACGCCGCGATCCATCCACAGCTGGCGGAAATCGGTGACATCGCTTTCCGTGCCCATGCGCACATATTCGCGCATGCGGAAGAGCTGCTGACGCGCCGGGTCCTTGGAAGGCTCGTGACGGAAGCAGTAGGACTGAATATCGTAAAGACCGCCGCCATCGGGCAAATTGCCGCGCTTGGCAATGGTCGGGTAGAGCGGATAGCAGGCGGCAGGGGTCAGCACGATATCGGTGATCTTCTGGTCTTTCGCCCAGTCATCGCCGCCCTCATCCATGCACTTCAGCAATTTGATGTGGTCAAGCTCGCAGCCACAGAAGGAATGGACGGTGCCGGCAAGCTGCGGGAAGCTCTTCATATAACCGCTCTTTTCGAAGTAAGCGCGGTTGATGCCGGGCGGAAAGCGGATCGCTTCGGCCTTGTCGCCGCCGCCCACCTTGCTGACAAGTCTTTCGAGACCGGTGATGACGTCCTCGAACTGGCCGCTACGGCCATAGAGACCGTCCACGCCGGTATCGATGAGCAAACCCTTGTCGAAGAGCCTGTCGAGGAAAGATGTTTGTGCGTCCATGGTCCTACCTCAAAAGGCTGGTATCCTGCTTTTGAACCAGCAGGAGATTGGCGGAATTGCTCAAAATTCTGTCGTTGGAGATCATCAGCCGGGCGGAATGTGCGTCACGCAGATGACGACCAAGGCTATAGGGCGTGCCGTTCTTGTAGCCCATGATGCCGCAGATCAGCATGGCATGGTCGATGATTTCGAGAATGGTCTCGGACGAGCAGATCTTGACGTTGTTCATGGCAACGGCAAAGCCCATCGACATCAGCTTGTCCGGGTCGGCTCTCGTTTCCTCATAGGCCTTGATGCCGGCAATCACGTTGGATTTGACGATCTGCAGTTTGTTCGACACTTCGGCAAGACGCAGCGCACCGGGCGGCGCAGAGCCTGGGGATTTGCGGGCGGCGGCGCGCACGAAGCTTTGCGCCCGTGCCACCGCATCCGACGCGATGCCATACCAGACGCCGCTCCACAGAAGATGCGATGTGGCGAGCATGGATTGGGCCGCGATCTCGGCAAAGGGCTTGGGAAAGATCTGTTCGGCCGGAGCCTCGCCCTTGAACAGGAAACCGTCGGAGCGGGTGCCGCGCATGCCGAGCGTATCCCAGACATGGGTGCGCTCAAGGCTGTATTGGTGCTTCAAAAACACCGTCATCACCTGATCGGAGGGAGCGGCATCCTTGTGGGAACGCGAGGTGATGAGAATGGCGTCGGCTTCGCTGCCATAGGAAATAACGGTCGCGTCTTTTTCCAGGCGGCAGGTGCCACCATCCACTTCGATGGCGCAGATGGAATTGCGAAGATTGCCGCCAATGCCGCCTTCGGTGGTGGCGGAGGCGAGCAGCAATTGTTCGGAGGCAAGGCGGCGCATGAAGGCGCTGTGCCATTGGCTGTCTTCGCCGTGTTCCACAAGGCTTGAAGCCTTGATGTGGTGCATGGCGTAGATCATGGCCGTGGCCGAACAGGACTGTCCCAGAATGGAACAGATATCGGCAAGCTCCAGCATGGTGGCACCTTCGCCGCCCATGTGAACCGGCACCTGAATGCCGAGCAGCTTTTCCTGGCGAAGCGCGTCGACGGCCTCTCTCGGGAAGCGGCCTTCGGTATCCACCGCATCGGCATGTTTTGCGGCAATCGCCGCCACGCGCGCCGCCCGGGCGCTCAGTGCTTCACGGTGAGGCGCGACGGCGAGGTTCATCAGGCAGCCTCTTTCCCGTCGAGAATGGCTTTGACCGTGGTTTCGATGGCGGCAATGCTGGCAAAGGATTTGCGGTTCAGCATGCTGTCGGGAAACTCGATGTCGAAAGCTTCTTCCAGTCCGAGCATCAGCTGCACCGAGGCAAAGGAGGACAGTCCTACCGCATAAAGATCGGCGTCATCGGCAATCGTGTCGACGGAAACGGGAAGCTGGCCGAATTTTGCCAATACGTCACGGATAGTAGAATTCATCTCAAGTATCTCCCTTTAACTGGAGTCATTATCGCATAACTTCTGAGTTACATTTAAAAACATAACATTGTTATAAATGGTGGGGTTAATTTCCGGTGACATTGCTTGGTGCGCTATTCAGTTTCAGCGCAACCGACAGCCAGCTTGACAATCGGCCCCATGAGGTTTTTGATTGCGCCATTCACCAGGGGGGTCCCGGCAAGGGGCTGAGATACTGCTAGAGCGCGCAGTGACCCGTTGAACCTGATCCAGTTCATACTGGCGTAGGGACGGTGCAAACGCGGGCATTCTGGCAGAACCGGCTTCACGCCGGGGAACCGTCATCATTTCTATCCCGCGCTTTTCGTCTTCATGCTCGAACTGGGTCTCCACTGTTTTGCTTTGGAGCCTCACGATGAACATTGCCGCTAAAAACCTCACCCCCACCGTCACCACAGGTCCGTTGCCCGCTTCCACCAAGGTGCACAAGCCCGGCATTCTCCACCCGCATATCCGCGTGCCGATGCGCGAAATTGCGGTCCATCCCACCGCCGGTGAACCGCCGGTGACCGTCTATGATTCCTCCGGTCCCTATACGGATCCCTCGCATCTGGTAAACATCGATGCCGGTTTGCCGCGCCATCGCCAGGAATGGGTTCTGGCGCGTGGCGATGTCGAAGCCTATGAGGGCCGGCATGTGAAGCCGGAAGACAATGGCTTTGCCACCGGCGAGCGACTGACGCCGGAATTTCCGGTGCGCAACCAGCCGCTGCGGGCCAGGGATGGAAAGGCCGTCACCCAGCTGGCCTATGCGCGGGCGGGCATCATCACGCCGGAGATGGAGTATATCGCCATCCGCGAAAATCTCGGACGCGAGGCGGCGCAGGACAAGCTTGTGCGCGATGGCGAAAGCTTCGGCGCGCATATTCCAGATCATGTGACGCCGGAATTCGTTCGCCAGGAAGTGGCGGCCGGGCGCGCCATCATCCCCTCCAACATCAACCATCCGGAAGCCGAGCCGATGATCATCGGGCGGAATTTCCTGGTGAAGATCAACGCCAATATCGGCAATTCCGCCGTCACCTCCTCCATGGCGGAAGAGGTGGAGAAGATGGTCTGGGCCACGCGCTGGGGTGCGGATACGGTGATGGACCTTTCCACTGGGCGCAACATCCACAATATCCGCGAATGGATCATCCGCAATTCGCCGGTCCCGATCGGCACGGTGCCGCTCTATCAGGCGCTGGAGAAGGTCAACGGCATTGCCGAGGATCTGACCTGGGAGGTGTTCCGCGACACGCTGATCGAGCAGGCCGAGCAGGGCGTGGATTATTTCACCATCCATGCCGGGGTCAGGCTGCATTACATTCCGCTGACCGTCAATCGCGTTACCGGCATCGTCTCGCGCGGCGGGTCGATCATGGCCAAGTGGTGTCTGCATCACCACAAGGAAAGCTTCCTCTACGAGCATTTTGACGAGATCTGCGACATTTGTCGCGCATACGACGTGTCGTTCTCGCTGGGGGACGGCCTGCGTCCGGGCTCGATTGCCGACGCCAACGATGCCGCGCAATTTGCCGAGCTGGAGACGCTTGGCGAGTTGACGCAGATCGCCTGGGCGAAGGATTGCCAGGTGATGATCGAAGGCCCCGGCCATGTTCCGATGCACAAGATCAAGGAGAATATGGACAAGCAGTTGAAGACCTGCGGCGAGGCACCCTTCTACACGCTTGGACCGCTGACGACTGATATCGCACCGGGTTACGACCACATCACGTCGGGCATCGGTGCGGCGATGATCGGCTGGTTCGGCACGGCGATGCTCTGCTATGTCACGCCGAAGGAGCATCTGGGCCTGCCGGATCGAAACGACGTGAAGGTCGGTGTCATCACCTACAAGATCGCGGCGCATGCCGCCGATCTCGCCAAGGGGCATCCGGCGGCGCAGCTGCGCGACGACGCCCTATCTCGCGCACGCTTCGAATTCCGCTGGGAGGATCAGTTCAACCTGTCGCTCGATCCGGAAACGGCGCGCTCCTATCACGACGAGACGCTGCCGAAGGAAGCGCACAAGGTTGCGCATTTCTGCTCCATGTGCGGGCCGAAATTCTGCTCCATGCGCATTTCCCACGATATTCGCGCCGAAGCCCAGAAGGAGGGGCTGGAGGCAATGGCGGAGAAATTCCGCCAGGGTGGCGATCTCTATATGCCGCTGGAACAGCCGGTTCCCGGTGAATGAGATGCGCATTCTCATCAAAGGGGCAGGCGTTGCCGGTCTGACGGCTGCCCTTGAGCTGACGCGGCGCGGTCTTGCAGTGGCGGTGTTCGACACCGCCCCTCAGATCGGTCGCGGCGCATCCTGGTTTGCCGGCGGTATGCTGGCGCCCTGGTGCGAAAGGGAGAGCGCCGAACAGGCGGTGCTCGACCTCGGACAGTCGGCGCTCGACTGGTGGGAGGAGGCCACGCCCGGCCTCGTCACACGCCACGGTACGCTGGTAGTCGCACACGCACGGGACAAAGCGGAACTCTCGCGCTTTGCCTCCCGCACCAGCGGCTACCGCGTGGTGAATGAGGAGGAGATCGCGGGGCTGGAGCCGGACCTTGTCGGGCGCTTCCGCCATGGGCTGTTCTTCGAGGGCGAAGGCCATCTCGATCCGCGGCTGGCGATGGTGGCGCTGCATCGGCGTTTGCTGGAAAGCGGCGTGGTCTTCCATCTGGGTGGTGAGGCAATCGATGAAGGCGGCTTCGACCGCATCGTCGATTGTACCGGCCATACGCGGGTGGGCTCGCTCTCGGGACTTCGGGGCGTGCGCGGCGAAATGCTCTATCTCGCGACCGGCGAGGTTTCGCTGTCGCGCCCGGTGCGGCTCCTCCATCCGCGCATCCCGCTCTACATCGTCCCGCGTGAGCCGGGGCGCTTCATGGTGGGGGCGACGATGATCGAGACGGAGGAGGCGGGGCCGATTTCCGCCCGCTCGATGATGGAGCTCCTGAACGCCGCTTATGCGCTGCACCCGTCTTTCGGCGAAGCGCAAATCATCGAAAGCGGCACCGGCATCCGGCCCGCCTTCCCCGACAATCTTCCGCGCATTGTGAAAGAGGGCAAAACGCTCTTCATCAATGGTGCGTACCGGCACGGCTTTCTGCTCTCTCCTGCCATGGCGCGGCAGGCCGCCGATTTTCTTCAGCAAGAGGAGGTATCCCATGCGGATCCACGTCAACGGCGAAGTGCATGATCTTTCCGCCGCCACGCTGTCAGAACTTCTTTTCGCGCTCGATTTCGAGGGCGACTGGCTGGCAACGGCGGTGAATGGCGATCTCGTTCATGTGGAGGATCGCCCGCAATTCCATTTAAAGGATTCCGACCGGATCGAAATCCTTTCGCCCATGCAGGGAGGATGAACCATGTTTCGATTGTATGATCGCGATGTCAGCTCAAGGCTACTGCTCGGCACGGCCCGCTATCCGTCGCCTGCCGTTCTGGCGGATGCCATTCGCGCCAGCAGAACCGATATCCTCACCATTTCGCTTCGGCGTGAAACGGCAGGCGGCAAAAAGGGCGGGCAGTTCTTCGAGCTGATCCGCGAACTCGACCGCCTCATCCTGCCCAACACGGCGGGCTGCCACACCGCCAAGGAAGCGGTGCTGACGGCCAAGATGGCGCGGGAGGTTTTCAAGACCAACTGGATCAAGCTGGAGGTGATCGGCCATCACGACACACTCCAGCCGGATGTCTTCGCGCTGGTGGAAGCGGCCCGCATGCTCTCAGACGATGGGTTCGAGGTGTTTCCCTATACCACCGACGATCTAGTGGTGGCGGAAAGACTGATCGACGCGGGTTGCAAGGTGCTGATGCCCTGGTGCGCGCCGATCGGCAGCGCCATGGGGCCGCTGAACCTTACCGCGCTCAAATCCATGCGGGCGCATTTTCCCGATGTGCCGATGATCGTCGATGCAGGGCTGGGCCGCCCATCGCATGCGGCAACGGTGATGGAGCTTGGCTATGACGCGGTGCTGCTGAACACGGCGGTGGCCGGTGCAGGTAACCCGGTGATCATGGCGGGTGCCTTTGCGAAAGCCGTGACGGCGGGGCGCGAGGCCTTTCTCTCCGGCATGCTGGAGCCGCGTGATATGGCGGTGCCGTCGACGCCGGTGATTGGGACGGCTGTGTTTTCGTGAGGCTATTTTTAAGGTGAGTGCATCCTTCGTCCTCCCGAACTTGATCCACTGCTGTCGGGTTTAAAGTTCTGGTTTGGATCTGCCGCATACCCCCCTCTGCCCTGCCGGGCATCTCCCCCTCAAGGGGGGAGATCGGCAAGCGCAGCCCTTCGCATGTCCTATCTCACCGGAGTTTGGGGCGAGACGGTGCAACAGTTCGATCTCCCCCCTTGAGGGGGAGATGTCCGGCAGGACAGAGGGGGGTGCGGTCCGTCTCGGTGTGTTACCGAAAGAGCCGAAGTGTGGTGACGGAGAGGCCATTCCCCCAAAGGCAACTCGGAGTTCACGTCGTACCACGACACCCTAAGCCCACATTGACAACACACCCCCACAGCGGGATACCGGCATGACAACAGAAGGAATGCCGCCCTTGCATAATCTGCTGACCGATATTGACGGTGTTGCGGTGGGCCATGCCACCGATCTGGCGCTTGGCTCCGGCGTGACGGCCATCGTCTTCGATGAACCGGCGATTGCCTCCGGCTCGGTTCTAGGTGGTGCGCCGGGTGGGCGCGATACGGCGCTTCTCGATCCATCGATGACGGTGGAGGCGGTGGATGCCTTCGTGCTTTCCGGCGGATCGGCCTTTGGGCTCGATGCGGCAGGTGGGGTGCAGGCGGGGTTGCGGCAGGTCGGGCGCGGCTTTCCGGTGGGCAACACCCGCGTGCCGATCGTGCCGCAGGCGATCCTGATGGATCTTTTGAATGGCGGCAATAAGGATTGGGGGCTGCATTCGCCCTACCGCGATATGGGGTATGAGGCGTTCAAGGCCGCCTCGAACGAACCCTTTGCGCTCGGCACCGTGGGTGCTGGAACCGGCGCCTCTACGGCAACGGTGAAGGGTGGGCTTGGCTCCGCCAGCGCCAAAACATCATCCGGCATTACCATCGCAGCCATCGTCGCCGTCAACGCTATGGGCACGGTAACGGTGGGTACGACGCGCCACTTCTGGGCGGCCCCGTTTGAGCGTCAAAGTGAGTTTGGCGGGCTTGGCTTACCAGCGCAGTTTACCGAGTCCGATACGGCGTTGCGCTTTAAGGGTATGAGGCCGATTGCCACCACCATTGGCGCGGTGGTGACGGATGCGGTGCTGACCAAGGCGCAGGCGCACCGGCTTTCGATCCTGGCGCATGATGGGCTTGCCCGCGCCGTGCTGCCCTCGCATCTTTCCGGCGATGGCGACACGATGTTTGCCGCCGCGACGGGCAGACGCCCGCTCTCGCAGCCGAGCGATTTTGCCGAACTCTGCCATCTTGCTACGCTTGTCATGGCGCGTGCCATTGCCCGCGGCGTGTTCGAGGCGACCGCGCTTCCCGATGAGGGCGCGCAGCCGTCCTGGCGGGATCGCTTCGGAGCCGTGCAGCCATGAGCGACACGCCATCGCGCCCGCCTCTCAAGCCCGTGCTGCGGGTGGATTTTCCACCGGGCGAGCGGCTGGGGCGCGGTAAGATCGAGCTGATGGAGCATATTGTTGCCACCGGCTCCATCTCTGCGGCCGGACGCGCCATGGACATGTCCTACCGCCGTGCCTGGCTGCTGGTGGATGCGCTGAACCACATGTTCACAGAGCCGGTGATCGAATCGCAGCGCGGCGGCAAGCAGGGTGGCGGTGCGGGGCTGACGCCTTTTGGCGAAGAGCTTCTGCTGCGCTTTCGCGGCATGGAAGCGCGGATGCGCGAGGCGCTTCAGGCCGATCTCGACTGGCTGGACGCCAACCGGGCAGCCGACGATCGCAAGACGTTAGACCCTCCGTCTCAATAGGGATCAAGTGCCGCCGATTTGACGATGGCGAAGACCGGGCTTCCGGCTTTGAGCGACAGCCGCTCGATGGAAAGGCTTGTTAGCCGCGATTGGATGAAGGTGCCGTGGCACGCCACCTGCACCAGCGCCATGCCATCGGCCAGCGCGATGCCCGTGATGCGGCCTTCGAGAATATTGAGCGCGCTCAAGCCCTCCGGTCGCACCGTTGCCAGCATCACGTCTCGCGCCGGAATATGCACGCGCACCGCCTTGCCGGGCTCTGCGCTTTGCGCGGGTACCTGAAGCGCAGTCTGGCCGAGACGCACCGTCGCCAGCCGATGGGCGGCATCGAAGGCCTCCACCGTGCCGGAGAGAATGCTGCCCGCTTCACGCCGCTCCAGATAGGTGCTGAAGGCGGGCTGCGAGAGGATATCCGAGGCCGGGCCTGCGGCATCGATCCGGCCATCCTTCATCACCACCACCTGGTCTGCCAGGCGCGAAACCTCACTCACCGAGTGGCTGACATAAAGGATGGGGATCATCGTCTCGTCGCGCAGCCGTTCCAGATAGGGGATGATCTCGGCCTTGCGCGCCTCATCGAGGGCGGCCAGCGGCTCGTCCATCAACAGCATGCGGGGGGAGGAGAGGAGCGCCCGGCCAATCGCCACCCGCTGCTTTTCGCCACCGGAGAGCTTTTCCGGCCGCCGCTGCAACAGCGCGCCGATGCCGAGCATCTCGATCACATGGGACGTGGCGGCCGCATCGCTACCCGCACCAGAAAAACAGCGGCCATAATGCAGGTTCTGCTCCACGCTCAAATGCGGAAAAAGCCGTGCTTCCTGAAACACATAGCCGAAGCGCCTTTTATGCGCGGGCGTGAAGATGCGTTTTTGCCGATCCGCCAGCACAGCGCCATCCAGTTCGATCCGCCCTTCATCCGGCTTCACCAGCCCGGCAATGATGCGCATCACCGAGGTCTTGCCGGAGCCGGAGCGGCCGAAAAGCGCGGTCACGCCTTTGTCTGCGGTAAAACTCGCATCCAGCGTGAAGCTGCCCAGCCTGTGGCGGGCGTTGAAGGACAGCGTCATGGCCCGGCCACCCTTCTGCTCACCATGCGCGCCAGAGATTCTGACGCCAGCAGCGCCACCATGGAAATGACGATTGCCACCAGTGTCAGGCGCATGGCGCCCGCATCTCCGCCCGGCACCTGGGTGAGACTGTAGATGGCGGCAGAGAGCGTTTGCGTTTCGCCGGGAATGTTGGAGACGAAGGTGATCGTCGCGCCGAACTCGCCCATCGCCTTGGCAAAGGCGAGGATCATGCCGGCAATGATGCCGGGCAGGGTGAGCGGCAGTGTCACCGTCAGGAACACCCAGAGCGGGCTTGCCCCCAGCGTTCCCGCCGCCTCCTCCAGCTTGCGATCCACCGCCTCGATCGACAGGCGGATGGAGCGCACCATCAGCGGAAAGGCCATGATGGCGCAGGCAAGGGCGGCACCCGTCCAGCGGAAGGAAAAGACGATGCCGAAATGCTGATCGAGAAACGCGCCGATCACGCCCTTGCGGCCAAAGAGGATCAGAAGCAGAAAGCCGGTGACGACCGGCGGCAGGATCAGCGGCAGATGCACGATGCCATTCAGCAGCGACTTGCCAAAGAAGCGCCCGCGCGCCAGCGCCAGCGCAATGAGAATGCCGAAGGGAAGGCTTGCCAGCATGGCAACGGTCGAGACCCAAAGGCTCAACCGTATCGCCGTCCATTCTTCCGCACTCAGCGATAACCAGTCCAAACTGCCATTCCTGTTCTTAAGCGCCGGGGGCGCAACGCCGCCCCCCACTTTTGCGAGACCGGCGCTTGCGATCTCACCGCCTATCGTTCTCGCAAACCGCTGAGCAACTTTGCGCGATTTGCTTTAAGGATTTATTCCGATGCCCGGTTCTGAAGCATGGTCCACGCAAAAGTGCGCAGCGGTTTTGCGATCACGACATGCGGCAAAACAACGGCCTGGAGCGTCGGGCGCGAATCGGAAAGATCGCGATAAGCCTCTAGCCAAAGACGAGCAGCGTTTCGGCGCAAACGCGGTCAGAGCCGACGCGATGGTGCGGCTGTGAAAGCCCGTCGCGCTGTTTCAGACCTCGCGCCTTTGCCTTACTTCAGAACCGTAAAGCCTTGCGCCTCAAAGAAGGGCGCTGCCTTGGCCGATTTCAGAAATTCCAGATAGGCGGCCGCGGCCGGGCTTTTGGCATCCTTCAGCATCGCGACGGGATAGATGATCGGCGGATGCGAATCTTGCGGAAAGGTGCCGACGATCTTCACGCCGGGATCGGCCGCCGCATCCGTCTGATAGACGATGCCATAGGGCGCTTCCCCGCGCGAGACCAGAAGCAGCGCCGCCCGCACACTTTCCGCCCCCGCCACCTTGCCTGAAACCGCGGACCAGACCCCAAGCTTCTCCAGCGCCGCCTTGCCATATTTGCCCGCCGGCACGGAATCCACCGCCCCCATGGCAAGCTTGCCATTGCCGATAAGAGCCGAAAGATCAAACCCCGGCTTGATTTCCACCGGCTTCGCATTTGCCGCAGGCGCAACCAGAACGAGGCGGTTACCCAAAAGATTGCTCCGCGTGTCCTCTTTGATCAGCCCCTTGCCCGCCAGATAATCCATCCAGGCCAGATCCGCCGAAATGAAAACATCCGCCGGCGCACCCGCCTCCACCTGCTTCGCCAGCGCCGAACTCGCGGCATAGGACACCACCACCTCATCGCCGCGCTCCTTGGCGAACTCGGCATTGGCCGCATCCAGCGCATTCTTCATGCTGGCCGCAGCAAAGACCGTGACCTTCTCGGCGGCCAGCGCCGGGGAGGAAAGGACAGGTGCCGCAAGGCACGCGGCGGCGATGGCCCATGCTGCGGTTTTCAGAATGATGCGGCGGTGAAGTGTCATGATTGCTGCCCCTCAAGCGAGATATCTGGTTGGATATATCGGTGGTAATGGAAGGGGGTTATGTTTGCAAGGATATAGCGCTTATTTGTGTTGGATATCATGATGGAAGCGGGTTGTCTCACCGTAAGCACGGTTGTTTCTCGCTAATATCCAATCAAGCAATTTTCTGCTTTTCTAAAACTCAATTAGGTAGTAGTTCGAATTAGTTCAACTGAGAGTTAAGTATGCATCGTTCGTCATTGATGTTTGCAAAAGCTACGGAAAACAAAAAGAATAGGTTAGCACACCCTACTGCCCGTGCTTTTGAGGCATCAGAATGGAAAAATGCGCTTTCCGAAATAGAAGATAAGAGCGAGCGTGATCTGGCGTTGACCCAATCTGCTATTTGGTTCGGGGAACAAATCAAAATAGCGCGCCAGTATACTGATACAATACTGTCCCCACTGAACAGGAAAGACGCGATACTTGTTGCGGTTGCGCAGACCAATCGAGAGTACGCCACATTGCAGCAGCGCATGTCGAGAGCGCGCCACGAAGACCGCAAGCGAGAATTCATTGATCTCAACCTTGCGAGCCAAAGGTTGATCAAGACTGGTCGGCCCGGAAACGCTCTTCCAGCAGATGACTTGAATGACGCTTTAGTCGATACGCTTCCGGTCTGGCTCCATCAAGCATTCGGACGTCCGACCGAAAATAGTCTTCTGGTACCCGATCTTACTGAAATCGCCATTCCCGCTCTTCGCGCGTTCACCTTCGAATTGACGATGTCGAAACTGTGGCAACAGTGTCTCTGGTCTGACTGGAGGTTACGCAGAGATGGCCCGCAACTGACGTTATCGCCAAATGACAAAGCTGCAGAAACACGTCGTCACGCGTGGCTCTTTCGTCAACAAGGAATTGCTACACAGTATAGTTTCGTTGACTTGGCAGCCGAAAATGCGGCTAAGAAGGCCAACGTGAAAATTGCCCGTCCGCAATCTAGGACCATCATCGGTGAGGAGAGTCGCCCAGGACGGCGAAAAGATTTTGTTATAGGGCGCGCTAACAATCGGGTTCCATCCTATCTGCAGACCCATATGTGGACCAGTGTTGAGAACTCTTATGTCGGAATGTTTTTAGACGCCCCGCTTCCAAAGCTGGGGTTGTCCTGTAATCAACTGCAAAAAGTTTGGTGCGTGATCTCAGATGCTTGCGGTGTACTTCTAAACAAATGCGCCGACCATCGGCCGGTCAACGTAAGGACGTTGCGTGATTGGGCTTTGGTTTGCCGTAAAACGAATCTTAGAAATGCAATTGTTGCTAGTTGTAACATGTCACCTGCGGTTACTGAATTAGCGATGGATTTCTTAACTTATGACGGGTCAGACTTCCGACGTGGGGTGTGGTCTATGCCGCTCGTTCAGCTACCCGATGACGATGTGGTGCTCATGTGTCGATCACCGCTGGAAATAGGCAATCCCGTGAGGAGAGTTGAGCAGTGGCTTGAGCGAGGTGGCTTAAGTGATAACCTGGCAGGAGCTAAACGCGGGAACTCTTACGAAGTGTGGGTACGGGAAGAGATTGCAAGGTGCTTGGCGAATAATCCTATCCTAAAGGACCTCGCATCTATCTTACGTCCGATCAAACCGCGAGACCCTTTGATAGGCGACATAGACGCAGCATTTCGGATAAAAAACCTAATATTCGTCTTGGAAGTCAAATGCCTTTTGACCCCGGCAGAGCCCATTGAGCAACATCGCTATCGTAACAAGCTTGAGGATGCCGCTAAGCAGGCTATCAGAAAAGCAGACTGGTTGATAAAAAACATCGATATACATCGGGAAGACTTTGGGTTATCGGCGAGCCAGACCGTTGAGATAAAACCGTTGGTGCTTACCAACCAAGGTTATGGGTTATCGTTAGAGATCGATGGCTGCCTCGTATGCGACTTCCACACACTTTCAGGTTATCTCAGGGATAACGCAATCGTAATTGGGGGCGCTCACTCCGGTATAAGCGGAACAACTGGTTACAGCCAGGAAACCCTATACCATAGCGAAGAGGCCGCAAGTCGAGGCTTGATACCACGTTTGAAGCAGCCTCCGACTTTAAAGCGCTATGTCGATAGATTGACCTGGTTCCAAAATAAGATCCCTTGTCACGATCCTCCCCTCGATACGTTGGTTGTCGCGGGTATACGTCTTTCGGAACCCGCGGGTGGTGCAACCAGAGCAGCGGCGCTCGCTTTGGAGAGATAGAGTCGGTAATACCGCTCACATACCCCTAAAACCTCTCACCCCCAAAATGCGCCACCTGCGCACCCGCCTCATAATAGGCCTCCTTCAGCGCCCGAAAACTCTGCGCCTTCGGCTCTGACACCGGCAGCGGCAAGTCGCTTTCGCTGATCTCTCCGGCCACATGGGCGGCCAGTGTTTTGCCGAAGGTGGTGCCCGGCGCGATGCCGCGGCCGTTGTAGCCGCAGAAGCCCACGACGTTTTTGGCGAAGCGGTGGAAACGGGGGACGGCGTTGTCGGTCATGCCGATCTGGCCGTACCATTCGCATTCGAACTCCACATCGCCAAGCTGCGGGAAGAGGCGTTTGAGCGAGCGTTTTGCCCAGGCGCGGTGGACGCTAGCACCCGTGTTGCGCAGTGCGCCGACGCTGCCGAAGACGAGGCGGCCGGCCTTGTCCATGCGGAAGGAGGAGAGGATTTCCTTGGTGTCCCAGCAGCCTTCGCGGCCAGGCAGAACGGACTTGGCGAGATTATCGCCCAGCGGGCGGGTGGCGAAGTTGAAATAGGGGAGGTAGACCTGCTCCTCGCGGATGATCTTCCACGGGCCTTGGCTATAGGCTTCTGTTGCCACGATGATCCAGCCTGCCGAGACGGAGCCGCGATCGGTGCGCACTCTCCAGCCTTCGCCATTCGCTTCCGTCGCATGCACCGGGCTTGCCGTGTGGATGATGGCGCCCGCCTTCAGTGCGGCGTTGGCCAGCCCGCGCACATAGGCAAGCGGCTGGAGCGTTCCGGCGCGTTCATCGAGAAGCGCGCCCGTGTATCCGCTCGTGCCGACCCGCCTTGCGGTTTCCTCCGCGCTCAGGATCCTGACCGGCGCGCCGCGGGCGGCCCACTGGTCGCAGCGCTCGCGAATTTCGGTGAGCCCGGCTTCGCCGACGGCGCAATGCAGCGTGCCGTTCTTTTCCAGCTCGCAGGCAATCTCGTGTTTCTCGATGATCTCGCGCACCAGGAAGGGCGCGTTGCCCAGAAGGTCCAGCAGGCGGTCGCCATAGACCGGGCCCAGCACATTGGGCAGTTCCTTCGGCATCACCCACATGCCGCCATTGATGAGGCCGACATTGCGGCCAGCGCCACCAAAGCCGATCTCCTTGCCTTCCAGCACGATGCATTTGATGCCGCGCTCTGCCAGATGGAGGGCGGCGGAAAGGCCGGTGAAGCCACCGCCGACGATCACCACATCCGTCGCCACATCCCCTTCCAGCGCGCTGGTTTGCGGCGGTGGCGGAGCGGTCTTTTCCCAAAGGCCATGCGAGCGGGGATCGTTATACATCGGGGGGCATCCACAATCATGAGGCAGCGTTGCCGGACAGGCGGTTGGGCGCCGTGAAGCGCCCTTCGGCAAAACTCTATCGCGGCGCTTCACCGCTGACCATCGACATATCGTCATCAATTCATGCAGGGCGGGAATAGCAGGTGAGCAGGCTCAACGGGATCGTGCGATGTGAAAGGCTTGAAAGAGCGTGCGGCCTCGGCCAATAGTGGCGCATCCATGCGTCGGCGGCTGTTTGCCGCTCGCAACGCTCACATCAGCCTTTCGGCGAGGAAGACCAGTCATGAAGCCCATCTTCGTTCAGCTCCAATGCGCACCCGGCAAGACCTATGAGGTGGCGGACGCCATCTACAAGACCGAACTGGTCTCGGAGCTTTATTCCACCAGCGGCGAATATGACCTGCTGTTGAAGATCTATCTGGAGCCGGAGCATGATGTCGGTAAATTCATCAATGACAATATCGTCAACATTCCGGGCATCGTGCGCTCGCTGACGACGCTGACGTTTACGGCGTTTTGAGAAGGGGTTGGGTTCGGGGGTCTTGGGAGTCGGATGCCTGTGAAGCCTGGAGGGACGAGAAGGCGAAAACCTCTCGGTCGTCATCCTCGGGCCTGACCCGAGGATCTACCACCCCATCCGTAAACGCTTGAAAACGTGGATCCTCGGGTCAGGCCCGAGGATGACGGGAAGGAGAGATTGAGCCTCATCGCAACGTCGTGCGGAGGCGGACGTCTCGCGGTTTAGGGTGGAGGAAATGGCCGAAGAGCCTATTCGGCGTCGTGTGCCGTGGCTGAAAAAGACTGGCTGAAAATCAAAAGGCGATGCCGGATTGAACGGGCATCGCCTTTATCGTTTTCGAAATATGGTGTCGTGACAGGCTGAGGATGGGTTCAAACCAGCGCTGCCACGTTACGATTGCGCACGAGGTTGCGAATGGCGGCGCGCACGTCTTCGGCGCTGTCGAAGCGTTGCTCGTCCAGATCGTGGACGTGGAACTTGACTGCGATGAACTTCAGCCGATTGTTGTCCGGAACGACGATGCCGACAGGTTCGCCAGCGAATTCGATAACTTGCTTTTGCATACTACATACTCCCGCTGTGGCTTGATCACACAGCATAAATGTCGAATTGAATTTCAGGATTTGGGGGACTTAAACAGTCACCACATTCGACAGCAGCGGGAACACATGGATTTGTGCCCGGCATTCGAGATCCGATGACCTAGGATCGCGGCAATGCGCGTATATTTCGACATGACACTCTCCTTTGCTCGTGTTGACCCGGAATACCGGAGAATCACTCTCCAGTTGAATCACTGATATCCCGGATTTGCCTCGGAATCAATGATTATCAATATAGGTAGAATATTTTTCTTTATGATGACAGGACGGGGGCGGAAATGTGAAATTTTTGTTTATCCGGCTTGGTTGCGTCAAAGCGCCGGAACTGCCGAAGATCTCGTGCCTGTCTTAATTTGCCGATGGCGGGTAGAGGTGATCGTTTCCGTTGAAATCGGAGACGGCGTAACAACCCTCGGCCTGTTTCGTCGCCGCATTCTGACCGATGACGGCTTTTCCGTGGCCGCCTGGAATATCCAGCACATAGGTCGGCTGGCAAAGACCCGAGACATGGCCGCGCAAGGCAGAGACGATCCGCTGGCCTTCCTCGATGCTCAGCCGAAAGTGGCTGGTGCCGGGCGCGAGATCGGGGTGGTGCAGATAATAGGGTTTGATGCGGTTTTCGACAAAGCTGCGCATCAGCTCTGCCAGCACGGCGGGATCGTCATTGATGCCTTTCAAGAGTACTGTCTGGCTGACCATGGCGATGCCGGCATCCACCAGCCTCGCGCAGGCGGCCTTCGCCTCATCCGTCATCTCCCGCGGATGGTTGGCGTGCAGCGCCACATAGGTCGTTTTGCCGCTGGCCTTCAGTGCGGCAATCAAGTCAGCATCGATCTTCTGCGGCTCGACCACCGGTACGCGGGTGTGGAAGCGCACGATCTTCACATGCGGGATGGCGCTCAAGCCCTCCATGATCGTCAAGAGACGGCGGGGTGAGAGCACCAGCGGATCGCCACCGGTGAGAATCACTTCCCAGATCTCCGGGCGGGAGCGGATATAGTCGAAGGCGACGGAGAGCTCATCCGGGCTCATCATGCCATTGCCCTGCGGGCCCACCATTTCGCGGCGAAAGCAGAAGCGGCAATAGACCGGGCATACATGCACGGCCTTCAGCAACACCCGGTCGGGATAGCGATGGACGATGCCGGGTACAGGGCTATGCGCCTCATCGCCGATTGGATCGGCCCGTTCCTCGTTCGTCTGGTAAAGCTCGGCCTCATTCGGGATGAATTGCAGGCCGATTGGATCTTGAGGATCGGCGGGATCGATCAGTTTGGCTACCGTCGGCGTCAGCGCCACGGCATAACGTTCCGCCACCGGGCGCACGCGTTCCAGCGCGGCCTCGTCGATCAAGCCGGCCTCGTAGAGATCGTCCGGCGATTTCAGCGCGCGTATCGTCATGATCCATAGGCCGCGACGGGCGCCCACATGACGAGGTCTATTCTCGGCGCGCCGGTTGCCAGCATCACCAGCCGGTCGAAGCCAAGCGCAATGCCGCTGGCTGGCGGCATGATGGTGAGCGCTGCCAGAAGCTCTTCATCGATCGGGTAGGTCTCGCCATAGATGCGGCTCTTTTCCTGCATCTCGATCTCGAAGCGGCGGCGCTGCTCATCCGCGTCGGTCAATTCACCGAAGGCGTTGGCAAGCTCCACGCCGCAGGCATAAAGCTCGAACCGTTCGGCGACGCGACCATCGCGCGGCGAGCGCCGGGCAAGGGCAGCCTCGCCGACCGGATATTCATCAAGGATCGTGGCGCGACCGAAACCGAGTTCCGGCTCAACCTTCTCGACGATGATGCGGCTGAAGATATCGGCCCAACTATCATCCTCTGCCGTGCGGATGCCCGCGCTTTTGGCGAGTTGCGCCAGATGATCGCGGTCGTTCTCGCCACTGGCCGAGACCGTCGCCAGTAGGTCGATCGATGCATAGCGCTGGAAGGCCTCGGCGACGCTGAGCCGCTCGGGCGCGAGAAACGGGTCCATCTCGCCGCCGCGATAGGCAAAGCGCCTGGTCTTCGCTGTCTCGGCAGCGAGCGCCAGAAGATCGGTGCTGTCGGCCATCAGGCTCTCATAGGTCTCGCCCGCGCGGTACCATTCCAGCATGGTGAATTCAGGATGGTGAAGCGGTCCACGCTCGCGGTTGCGATAGACATGGGCAAAGCAGGCAATGCGCGTTTCGCCCGCGGCCAGCAGCTTCTTGCAGGCAAATTCCGGCGATGTATGCAGGTAAAGAGGCGCGTTCTCGCCGCTCGTCGTAATACCGGTGGTGGCGAAGGCGTGCAGATGCGCTTCGTTGCCGGGTGAAATCTGCAAGGTAGCGGTATCGACCTCGATGAAATCGCGATCGGCAAAGAAGGAGCGGAAGGCACGCTGGATGGCATTGCGGCCCATCAGGAAGGGGCGGCGGTCCATATGGACTTCCGGCTGCCACCAGGATGAGGTTTTGTCTGCGCGCGTGCTCATCTGCCCGTCTGTCCGCTGTCTCTTTTGACCAGGGCGTGTCTCAACGCCTGCTAATCCGCTGGTTGAATGTCCGTTTCGGCGACACCCGTTTGAAAACCATATGACAGTTTTCGCTTCGCGTGTCTGAAAGGCTGGCAATTCTCCCGGAATTAAGGTAGTTGCGCCCCAGAAAACAGACAAAACGTCCATCGGGTCAGTGCAGCCGCGCCGTCCTTACGACGCATTTCATTGAGTTACAAGGAAATCATATGGTCAAGGTTATCGCCTCATCCGTCCGCAAGGGCAATGTTCTCGAAGTCGAGGGCAAGCTCTATGTCGTTCTCACGGCCAATAACTTCCACCCCGGCAAGGGCACGCCCGTTACCCAGGTGGACATGCGCCGCATCGTCGACGGCGTGAAGGTATCCGAGCGCTGGCGCACGACTGAGCAGGTCGAACGCGCTTTCGTCGAAGACCTGAACTTCCAGTTCCTCTATGAGGATGGCGAAGGCTTCCACTTCATGAACCCGGAAAACTACGACCAGGTGGTCGTCGATGCCGAAACCATGGGCGACCAGAAGGCCTACCTCCAGGAAGGCATGACCTGCGTTCTCTCCATCCACGAAGGCATTCCGCTCGCCATCGAGCTGCCGCGCCACGTGACGCTGGAAATTGTCGAGACCGAGCCGGTCGTCAAGGGCCAGACGGCATCGTCTTCCTACAAGCCCGCGATCCTCTCCAACGGCATCCGCACCATGGTCCCGCCGCATATCGACGCCGGCATCCGCGTCGTCATCGCCACGGAAGACAACTCCTACGTCGAGCGCGCCAAGAACTAAGCGCGAGCAGGTGTTTGCGATTGAGAAGCCTCGGAGCGATCCGGGGCTTTCTTGTTGTGCGGCACGCATTTTCCGCGGCAAGCGCCACTGCAGCGGATGGCGTCGGACAAGAGATTATACGCCCGACGCCGGGCTGCTTCAGCCAGCGTTGACGAGGGTGTCGTAGACGGCAGTTTCCATCTCCAGGAAACCGCCGACGGATGCGGGGTCGGCGAAGGGGAATATCTGTGTCGCCCAGAATCCTCCGATACCGTTCTTACGGTCGATCCAGTAGTAAAGGTTGGCCAGTCCAGCCCAGGCAAGCGAACCTGCGGGGCGTCCGGTTGGGGCATCTTCGTCATTGATCATAAAGGTCAAGCCCCAGCTTTTGGGCATGCCAGGGAAGAACTCCGCGTAGTTCGACAGTGACGGGATGACGCCCGGCAGGCCTTTGATTTTCATCTCGCCGAGACCGTTGCGCGCCGCCATTGCCACCGTTTCCGGCTTGAGTACGCGACCGTTTCGACCATCACCGTCGTTGAGCCACATGCGGATGAATTTGGCATAATCGAGTGCGGTGGAATGAAGGCCGTGGCCGCCCATATGCACTTGCGGGTCCTGATCGAGCATGAAGTCGTCAAGCGGTTTCAGATGGCCCGTTTCGTCGCGCTGGTGCATGGTGACGTAACGCTCTCGCATAGAGGGCGTCATGGTGAAGGCAGTGTCGTTCATTTCAAGGCGGTCGAAAACACCTTCCTTCATCAACTGCCCCAGGCGCTTGCCCGTGATGCCTTCGCACACCTGCCCGGCCCAGTCGATGTTGGTGCCGTATTCCCAGTCGGTGCCAGGATCGAACAGCATCGGGGTTTTCAGCGAGGCGTGCGACGCCGTGATCACACTCGGCTGACCATGCTCCTGTGCCAGACGATTATAGGTCTCGTTGAAGAAGTCGTAGGCGAAACCACCTTGATGCAAGAGCAATTGGCGGGTGGTGACATCCGAGCGGGGCGCACGCAGGATGGGGTTATGCTCTGCGTCGAAGCCTTTGATCACCTGCAACTCGCCAATGGCGGGTGCATATTCCTTCGCAGGCGCGTCGAGATCCAGCTGACCGCTTTCCACAAGCTGCAAGCAGACCGTACCGGTAATGGCCTTCGTGGTGGAAAAGATGGCGCAGACACTGTCCGGCGTCATGTCAGTGTCTCCTCCCAACCGGCGCTTGCCGGCCGCACCTTCATAGATCGTTCCGTTCCTGTCGGTGACGGTGGCGGCAAGGCCTGGAACGCCCGGCGTGGAGTCGACGGCCTTTTGTAAAACGCCGTCGAGAATGGATTTCAGTTGATCAGCCATATGAGTTCTCCTCCTCATCATCCGCGTCCACTCGTGACACGGTCCAGCCAAGCGTAATCCCTATCGCTTGGCCGCAATGTCGGATTTCAGCAGATTCTAGCGGAAATCGGCAGATTTGCTGTCCTGCCTATCAGGGCTCGTCCGGTGGGTGGATGGGTCTGATCAACCCTTCCGGCGAAATGGGCGTCGCAGGCAAGGGAATGATTGAGACAGTCGCTAAAGCCTATCGCGATGTTTCAAACTCGCGTTCCACGCTTTCGTTCTTTGTTTTATCGTATATCCTTATTGTCAAACCGCTGAACACTTTGCGCGATATGCTTTGGGAGGAGCTGATGCTGGAAAGTGCTTTACTCTATGACGCCCAGGGGCGGCCGATCAGGCAGGAACACAAGGTCGCCTCGCATGATTGGGACGAGATCAAGGATTGGTCCAAACGCGTCTACATGCCTTATGAGGTGTCGCCTATCGGTGCGGCGAGCAGCCCTGATTCGACGATGCGCTCGGCCAAGGTGGGGCGAATAACCATGACCCGTTTTGCCTATGGCATCCCAGTCAACATCAAGGATTGGGACATGGACTCTGGCAATGCCGTGGTGCTGACGACGGTGGGCGGCAAGGCGCGGCACCGGACGGTGGGGCACGAGGCGGTCGAAACGGGCTATGGCGAGAGCTTCGTCGTGGATTGCTCACGGACCGATTACTACGTCGATTTCAACCCCGACCACCTCCAGGTCAATCTGACGATCCCTCATGCCGTGCTCGAACAGGTTTGTTTCGACACATTCGGGCATATCCCCGACAACAGGCTCTGGCAGTTCAAGACCGGCTTGGGCGGGCGCAATTCGAGCTGGATGGCGCTCATGGAATATGTGGCCCGCAGCATTGCCGAAGCGCCCGACAGAATTGCCCGCAGCCACATCGGGCGGCATCTGGAGCAGATGGTCTGCCTGCACCTGCTCAACGAATGGGCCAACCGCGCCGGATATGATTTGGACAATCCAGTGAATACCCTGGCGCCCGGTGTGGTTCGCCGAGCCGAAGAGTTCATGGCTGAACATGCGCGTGGCGATCTGCCTGCCATGCCCGAAGTCGCGCGCGCCGCAGGTGTCAGTTTGCGCGGCCTCACCGACGCGTTCCAGCGGTTTCGCGGTTACACACCCAGCCAGTTCCTGCGCGAACAGAGATTGCAAGGCGTGAGGCAGGCGCTTCTGCAATGCGGTACTGGCCTAAACGTCAGCAGCATCGCTGCCGACTATGGCTACATCCACATGGGAGAGTTTGCGAAGGCCTATCGCAAACGTTTCGGGGAGCTGCCTTCCGAGACACTCAAACGGTGATTTCTGAGGGGAATCGCATTTCGGAAAGCACAATGCGCGGATCAAAGAAGATAGAGCGTCCTTTGTGCGTCCAATAGAACGCACGGCGCTCTAAACAAAAATCCCGCAGCCGAGGCCGCGGGATCTCAAAAGCACCGGAATGGTGAAGCGCTTACATGCCCTTCGGCACGTTGGACGCGACCTTGACGGCTGCGACCGAGTTCGGAGATCCGACGGCATAGCCGCCGCCGAGTGCGACGCTGAGTGCGACGTAATCCTGTGCGGCCTGCTGAACGGCGGTTGCCAGGTTGGCTTGCGCGTCGGAGACGTTGCGCTGGGCGTCGAGAACGTCGAGCAGCGAGGATGCGCCGTCGCGGTAGCTGGCGGTCGCGAGCGAGAGGGCTTCCTTGTAGGAATCAACCGTCTTGCGGTAGGCGTTGACCGTCTGCTGGTCGCGGTTGAGCGCCGTCAGAGCGTTTTCGACTTCTTCGACGGCGTTCAGCACTGTGGACTTCCAGGCGAGGTACTGTTCGCGGGCAACCGACTTCTGAATGTCGACGCCTGCACGCAGCGCGCCACCGTCGAGGATCGGCAGCGTGATGGTCGGACCGAAGCCCCAGCCATTCGAGGTACCGCGTGCGCCGCCGCTGATGCGGGTGTAGCTCGGGGTGATCGAACCGCTCAGCGTAATGCTCGGGAAGAGCTGCGCTTCGGCAACTCCGATATTGGCAACGGCTGCGGCCAGCTGACGCTCGGCGGCGCGGATGTCCGGACGGTTGCGGATGAGGTCGGCAGGGATGCCGGTGCGCGGAATGGCGCGCGCGACGGGCTGGCGTGCGCCGCGCTGCAACTCGACCACCAGCGAATCAGCCGGCATGCCGAGAAGGGTGGCGATGCGGTGGGCTGCACGGCGGTAATTGGTTTCAAGCGTCGGCATCTGCGCCAGCGTCGAGTTGACCAGACCTTCGGACTGGACGACATCGAGACGCGAAGCAGCACCGGCTTCCAGCTGGAGCTTGGTCAGATCCAGCGTCTCGCGGCGAGACCCGAGGTTCTGGCGGGCAATCGCCAGACGCTCCTGGTAGTAGCGCACGTCGATATAGGCAGACGCTACCGAGGAGATCAGCGTCAGGCGCTGAACGTCAGCCGTTGCGTAGGCTGCATCGAGCGACGCGGCAGCGCTTTCCTTTTCGCGGCGGTAGCGACCGAAGAGGTCCAGCAGCCAGGACACGTTGAAGGCGTTGCTGGTGGTGTTGGACGTTCTGTTGCCGGAAGAGGAGGGGAGGCTGCCGCCGCTACCTTGCGTCTCATGGCGGAAGGTCGAGCCAAGCTGCGGCAGCGAACCTGCGCCGGCGACCGTGATGTTCGATTCGGCCTGGTTGATGCGCTCGATGGCCTGCAGAACGGTGAGGTTCTGCGACAGACCGGTCGAGACATAACCGTTCAGGCGGCTATCGTTGAATGCTGTCCACCATGCGACCGTGGCAATGTCGCCATTGCTGGTCTTGCTGCCTTCGGAGAACTTGGCTGGCAATTGGGTTTCCGGCGCCTTGTGGTCAGGGCCGACGACGCAGCCTGAAAGCAGGAGCAGCGTCAGAGGAATGGTCGCACGAAGTGACAGCATATGGTTATCCCGGTTTGTGTAGCGCACTGGGCGCTCCTCAGTCGAAGCGAGCGTCGCGTTGCCGTGTGCCGAAGGAGGGGCAGCTTTCGAATCTGCCATACTTCTATCAGCCTCGATTTGCATTGCTAGCATATTTCAACGGTTGTTAACGTTTAGAAAGCCGCCTGATGATCACGAAGAAGGACGGTACGAAGAAAATTCCGAGCAGTGTTGCAGAAAGCATACCACCCAATACCCCAATACCGATCGCATTCTGCGCCGCAGAGCCTGCACCGCTTGCAATGGCGAGTGGCACGACGCCCAGAATGAAGGCGAGCGATGTCATGATAATGGGGCGAAGGCGCAGCTTTGCCGCTTCCAGCGTGGCATCGAGCAAGCTCAATCCATGTTCCTGCCTCTCCTTTGCAAACTCCACGATAAGGATGGCGTTCTTGGCTGCCAGACCGATCGTGGTCAGCAGTCCCACCTTGAAATAGACGTCGTTGGACTGGCCGAAGACATGCGCGGCGGTGACCGCACCCAGCACGCCCACCGGCACGGCCAGAATGACCGAGAAGGGGATCGACCAGCTTTCGTAAAGAGCCGCAAGGCAGAGGAAGACGATCAGGACCGAGAGCGCATAGAGCATCGGCGCCTGCGAGCCGGACAGCCGTTCCTGATAGGAAATGCCCTGCCAGGCCACGGTGTAGCCACCGGGCAAGCTGGCGGTCAGCCGTTCCATCTCGTTCATCGCATCACCGGAGGCAACGCCTGGGCCAGCGGCACCATCGAGCGAAATGGCGCTGGTGCCGTTGAAGCGCGCAAGGGTCGGCGCGGCATTCTCCCAGCTGATCGTGCTGAAGGAGGAGAAGGGCACCATCTCGCCGCTGGTGTTGCGGGCATACCAGTGCTTCAGATCGTCCGGCTGCATGCGGTAAGGTGCGTCACCCTGCACATAGACCGGTTTCAATTCGCCATTCAGCGTGAAGTCGTTGACATCCCGACCGGCAAAGATGGTCGACAGCATCAGGTTGACCGAGGCAAGGTCGACGCCCATGGCGCCCATCTTCTCCTTGTCGAGATTGATCTTCATCTGCGATTCGGCATCGCGGCTGTTGGAGCGCAGCGAGCTGATATTCGGATTGCTGCTGGCGAGCTGGATCAGTTCCTTTGAGGCGTTGGTCAGTGCTGCGGTGCCGTTGCGGCCGCTATCCACAAGATACATGGAAAAGCCGCTGGAGGTGCCGAGGCCCTGGATTGCGGGGGGAAGAAGCGGGAAGACCTGCGCATCACGGAACGAAAGGAACGTGCCCATGGCGCGCTGCACGATGGCCGCGGCATGTGCTTCCGGTGCTGTGCGTTCGGAGAAGTCCTTCAGCTTGGTGAAGACCATGGCGTTGTTCTGGCCGGAGCCGCCGAAGCTGAAGCCGAGAACGCCGAAGACGGATTCGACATTGGCGGCTTCCTTCTCACGGAAGTAGCTTTCCACCTGCTTCACCACCTCGTTGGTGCGCTCTGTCGTGGCGCCTGTCGGCAGCTGCACGATGGTCAAGAGCACGCCCTGGTCTTCCTGCGGCAGGAAGGAGCTTGGAAGGCGGGTGAAGAACCAGGCGCAACCGCCCAGCACGATGAGGAAGAGGATGGTGACGCGAACGGGACGCTTCAGCAGATGGCCGATGCTGCCGACATAGCCATCGGTCGTGCGACCGAAATTGCGGTTGAACCAGGCCGCTGGGCCACGTTCTTTCTTGGCATGGACCGGCTTCAACAATGTGGCGCAGAGGGCCGGTGTCAGCACGATGGCGACGACGGCCGAGAGCAGCATCGCCGACACGATGGTGATGGAGAACTGGCGGTAGATGATACCGGTCGAGCCACCGAAGAAGGCCATGGGAATGAAGACGGCGGTCAAGACAAGCGCGATGCCGATGATCGCACCGGTGATTTCGCCCATCGACTTTTCCGTCGCCTCGACCGGGGAGAGACCTTCCTCCGACATGATGCGCTCGACGTTTTCGACCACGACGATCGCGTCATCCACCAGAAGGCCGATGGCAAGCACCATGGCGAACATGGTCAGCGTGTTGATCGAGTAGCCGGTCAGCGCCAGCACACCGAAGGTGCCGAGCAGAACCACCGGCACGGCGATCATCGGAATGAAGGTGGCGCGCAGGTTTTGCAGGAAGACGAGCAGAACGACGAAGACGAGCACGATGGCTTCGATCAGCGTGTGGACAACCTTTTCGATCGAGAGCTTGACGAAGGGCGTGGTGTCGTAAGGATATTCGATGACCACACCTTCCGGCAGCGAGCCTGCGACGCTGGTCAGCGCGTCCTTGACGCGGGCTGCCGTATCCAGCGCGTTGGCGCCGGTCGCAAGGTTCACCGCGAAGCCGGCGGAGGGGCGGCCGTTGGAGCGGGAATCGCCGCCATAGCTTTCCTGGCCGATTTCCACGCGGGCCACGTCGCTGAGGCGAACCGTGGCGCCGTCCTTTTCGACCTTCAGGATGATGGATTCGAAATCGGAAACGGTGGTCAACTGGCTCTGGGCCGTGACGGTGACGTTGAGCTGCTGACCCTTGACCGCGGGCTGCGCGCCGAGCGAACCGACCGAGACCTGGGTATTCTGGCTCTCGATCGCGCTCGTCACATCGGCGGTCGTCAACTGATACTTGTTCAGCTTGTAGGGATCGAGCCAGACGCGCATGGCATATTCGGAGCCGAAGACGTTGATGCTGCCGACACCTTCCAGGCGCTTGATCTGGTCTTCGACGCGGGTCGAGAACACATCGCCCAGATTGGCGGAGGTGCGCTTGCCATCGGTGGAAATCAGCGCGCCGACCATCAGGATCGACGAGGTGGACCGGCTCACTTCGATGCCTTGCTGCTGCACCACATCGGGAAGCTGCGACTGAACGAGCTGGAGCTTGTTCTGCACCTGCACCTGGGCAATATCCGGCAGGATGCTGGTGCCGAAGGTAAGCGTGACAGTGGCGCTGCCAGTAGACGACGTTGACGTCATATAGGTGAGATCATCGAGGCCGGTCATGCCGTCCTCAATGATCGTCGTCACCGATTTTTCCACGGTCTCCGCACTCGCACCATTGTACGAGGCACTGATGCGGACCGTCGTCGGCGCAATATCGGGATATTGCGAAATGGACAGGGTGAAGATCGCCAAGACGCCGCCAAGCATGATGACGATGGCAATGACCCAGGCAAAAACAGGGCGCTTGATAAAGAAATGAGCCATCTGGACTGCGCCTTATCTGAATTGAACAGTTGAGCCGGACATGTGGGGCATGCCGGTCTTACTTGGCGGGCGCAGCAGGCTGAGCCTGCTTTTGCGGAACGACGATACCGCGATCGTCGATGGTGGCTTCGACAGGTGCGATGGTTGCGCCATCGGCAATCCATTGGAAGCCGTCGACGATCAGCTTGTCCCCGTCCTTGACGTTTTCCGTCACCAGCCAAGAATTGCCGGACTGGCGGCTGTTGGGGAAGGTGCGGGTCTCGACCTTGTTTTCCGCGCCCACGAATTTGGCCGTCAACTCGCCATTGGCGTTTCGCGTCGCTGCTCTCTGCGGAATAAGGAAGCCCTTCTCCTTGCCGATGGCAAGTGTGGCACGCACATACATGCCCGGCAGAATGAGGTCGTTCGGGTTGTCGAACAGCGCGCGGATGGAAAAGGTGCCGGTCGTTTCGCTGACCGCCATGTCGGACATGTCGATCTTGCCGTCATGCTTATATTCGGTGCCGTCTTCCAGCGTCAGGTGAATGCCGGCCTTTTTCTCGCCGCTGCCGATGGTGCCGGCTGCTATCGCGTCACGAAGCCGGAGCAGATTGGCGCTCGATTCAATCAGGTCGATATAGATGGGGTCGATGCGGCGAAGCGTCGTCAGCGCCGTCGTCTGGTTCGCCGTCACCACATTGCCGACGGTGACATTGGTGAAGGAGACGATGCCATCGAATGGCGCACGGACCTTGGTGAGGTCGAGATTGATCTGCGCCATTTCCAGTGCAGCGCGGGCCTGCGCCACATCGGCCTGCGCCTGGGCAAGCGTGGTTCTGGCATTCTCCAGCTCAATCTGAGTTGCACCGCTGTTGACGAGGCGCTCATAGCGGACGAAATTCGCTTGTGCCGCGGGAATGCTCGCTTCCGCCTTGGCAAGGGTCGCCTTGGCCTGGGCGACTTCGGCCCCATAGGTATCGTCTTCGATCTGATAAAGAACGGTGCCCTGCTTGACCTCGCTGCCTTCCTTATAGGGAATCTCGCGGATGATGCCTGACACACGCGGGCGGATATCGGCGCTCTGATAGGCGCTGGCACGACCCGGCAGCACGGTGGTCAGCGGATTTTCGCTTTCCTTCATGGTGATGACACTGACGGGAGAGGGCGGGCGCTTGGCCTGCTGGGCGCCGGCATTCTTGCCATCGCCGCTATCGCTGCAGCCCGAAAGGACGCCTGCCATGAGAACCGTTGCTAGAAGGGCTTGAAGGCGTCTGGTCATCAATTTTCTCATATTGGAGTATGAAGGAATAGGGCTGCGCTTGATCGATCTTTTAAAAAAACACATCAGCCGCCCGGTCGTGGAGAGCGGCGCTTTCTTTCACTTCGTTCAAAGACCCGACTGACGCGACTATGACGCCAGATCAGGACAAGGGTAAAAATGCTGCAAGTGACGTAAATTTAAAATCGTCACTTTTCAAGGGCGTATTTCAGTGAACGATCAATC